>NZ_JBPCKQ010000162.1:0-35310 GCF_051004135.1 Ornithinimicrobium sp. | reverse complement strand
GGATTCATGCCAACACCCGCTCCTTGGAGGGCATGATCGGTCCCGTGCTCGACGACGTCGTCGAGCGACAGCGAAAGCTGCAGCGGGCCAAGGAGGGCAAGTCACGATGCAGGACCTCCCGGCCCGGTGCAGAGCCACCCTAGGCCGTGCAGCGCCTCGGCGGAGCGCTGACCGGCACCGAGGTCGCCGGACTGCTGTCGTGGGTCAGCACCAAGGTGCTCGGGCAGTACGACCTGGCCCCGCAGGGCACCCCTCGGCTGCTGCTGGTCGCGCCCAACATTCTGCAGGCCGAGCGCGAGCTCGGGGTGGACAGCAGCGACTTCCGGCTCTGGGTCTGTCTGCACGAGGAGACCCACCGGGTGCAGTTCACTGCGGTGCCGTGGCTGCGCGAGCACATCATCGCTGAGGCCCGTTCCCTGGGCACCGGGATGGTCCCTGAGGGTGCAGCAGCGGCCGAGCGGCTGCAGTCCCTGGTGCGTGGCCTCCCGGCGGTGGTCCGCGGCGAGCGAGACATCACCGACCTGCTGGCCAGCGCGGAGCAGCGCGAGCGGATCGCCGCGATCACTGCCGTGATGTCGCTGCTGGAGGGGCACGCGGACGTCGTCATGGATGAGGTCGGACCGGAGGTGATCCCCACCGTGGCGACCATCCGTGAGCGGTTCACGCAGCGGCGCAAGGGGGCCGGCGCCGTGGATGTGCTGCTGCGCAGACTGCTCGGGCTGGAGGCCAAGATGCGGCAGTACCGCGACGGGGCTGCGTTCGTGCGGGCCGTCACTGACCAGGTCGGCACCGACGGCTTCAACCGGGTGTGGACCTCGCCGGAGACGCTGCCGAGGGCCCCCGAGATCACGGACCCCGCTGCCTGGGTCCGGCGCGTGCACGGCTGAGCAGTGCCCGGCCCTGCGCCCGCTGTCGCCGCGGTCCGCGTCGCGGTGCGGCGCGGCCTGGAGGCGCACGATCTGACCGGGGCGCGGGTGCTCGTGGGGTGCAGCGGCGGTCCCGACTCGCTTGCCCTGGCCGCGGCGGCCGGCTTCGTCGTGCCGCAGCGCGGCGGCTCGGTGGGTGCCGTGGTGGTCGACCACGGGCTGCAGGCACAGTCGGCCGCCGTGGCCCGGCAGGCCGCACAGACCTGCCTGGGTCTCGGTCTCACCCCTGTCGAGACGGTCGCCGTCCGGGTCGCGGTCCGGCCGGGCAGCACCGGGATGGAGGACGCCGCGCGAGTGGCCCGATACGCAGCGTTGGTGGAGCAGGCGGTGCGGCACGGAGCGCAGGCGGTGCTGTTGGGGCACACCCTGCAGGACCAGGCCGAGCAGGTGCTGCTGGGTCTGGCCCGCGGCTCCGGGGCTCGTTCGCTCGCCGGTATGCCGGCCGCTCGCCGACACGGACCGGTGACGGTGTTGCGTCCGCTGCTGAAGCTCTCCCGCGACACCACCGCGCAGGCTTGCGCCGAGCTGGGCCTGGCGACCTGGGCGGACCCGCACAACGACGATGGCCGCTTCACCCGGGTGCGCGCCCGACGCCTGCTGCCGCGACTGGAGGCCGATCTGGGTCCGGGTGTGGTGGCCGCCCTTGCCCGCAGCGCCGACCTACTGCGCGCCGATGCCGACGCCCTCGACGAGATCAGCGACACGGCATACCGGCAGCTGGGTCCCACGCCGTGGACGGCAGCCCAGGTGCGAGGCCACCCCCGCGCGGTGCGGATGCGACTGTGGCAACGACTCGCCGTGGACCACGAGGTGCCGCCCGGAAGCCTGAGCGCCGCCCACCTGGCGTCCCTGGACGCGCTGGTCTGCGACTGGCACGGACAGGGGCCGGTTCACCTGCCGGGCGGCACCCGCGGGCGGCGCCGTGCGGACCAGGTCTGGCTCGAGCGGAGCGTGACTAGTTGAATGGCCCCATCCGAGGCCCGGAAGGCCGTGCCCGTTGAGACACTGGAGGACGCGTGGACGCTGAGCAGATGGGAGCAGACCTGGAGACCGTGCTGCTCACCGAGGAGCAGATCCAGGGTCGCCTGCGCGAGCTCGGGGCCCAGATCTGGGACGACTACCATGACTTGGACGTCCTGCTGGTCGGGGTGCTCAAGGGGGCCGTCGTCGTGATGGCCGACCTGATGCGCTCGTTGCCGGGCTCGGCGGAGATGGACTGGATGGCCGTCTCCTCCTACGGCTCGGGCACCAAGTCCTCCGGGGTGGTGCGGATCCTGAAGGACCTCGACACCGACATCACCGACCGGCACGTGCTGATCGTCGAGGACATCATCGACTCGGGGCTGACGCTGAGCTGGATCCGCACCAACCTGCTCTCTCGGAGGCCGGCGTCGGTCGAGATCTGCACGCTGCTGCGCAAGCCGGAGGCGGCGAAGGTGGACATCGCGGTTCGCTACGTCGGCTTCGACATACCGAACGAGTTCGTGGTGGGATATGGGCTCGACTTCGCCGAGGCCTATCGCAATCTGCGCGTGGTGGGGGTGCTCGCGCCGCACTGCTACGGCTGAGCATCTGGAACACTGGGCTACGGCCGCACGTTGAGGCGAGCAGACCGCAGGCTGTCTCGTAGCAGCCCGTCCACCAACCCGAAGGAGCGGGGCGCAAGTGCCCCGGACGCCGATGACCAAGAAGAAGCAGCACCGCAGTCCCTGGATGTGGGTCGCCCTGATCCTCGGGTTCGGGGCGCTGTGGTTTGCGCTGATGATGCCGAGCGGATACACCCGCATCGACACCTCCGAGGCAATGCGGCTCATCGCATCGGACAAGGTCGCCTCGGTCACCGTGACCCCCGACCGGATGGACCTGACGCTGGAAGACGGCGAGACCTACTCGAAGGACGAGGTGAGCGACGCCACCCAGGTCCAGGCGTTCTACGTCGAGAGCCGCGGTCCCGCGGTCGTGCAGGCGCTGCAGGACAACCCGCCCAGCGAGGGCTTCACCGATGACCCGGCCCGGCAGAACTGGTTCGTCTCCCTGCTGTTCACCCTGTTGCCGCTGGTGCTGATCCTCGGCCTGTTCCTGTTCCTGATGATGCGGATGCAGGGCGGCGGCCGCGGCGTCATGCAGTTCGGCAAGTCCAAGGCCAAGCTCGCCACCAAGGACATGCCCAAGGTGACCTTCGCCGACGTGGCCGGCGCCGACGAGGCGGTCGAGGAGCTGCACGAGATCAAGGAGTTCCTGGAGGAGCCCCGCAAGTTCCTCGACGTGGGCGCCAAGATCCCCAAGGGCGTGCTGCTCTACGGGCCTCCCGGCACCGGCAAGACGCTGCTGGCCCGGGCCGTGGCCGGCGAGGCAGGGGTGCCCTTCTACTCCATCTCCGGCTCCGACTTCGTCGAGATGTTCGTCGGTGTCGGCGCCTCCCGGGTGCGCGACCTGTTCGAGCAGGCCAAGGAGAACGCGCCCGCGATCATCTTCGTCGACGAGATCGACGCCGTGGGCCGGCACCGCGGTGCGGGCATGGGTGGTGGCCACGACGAGCGGGAGCAGACCCTCAACCAGCTGCTGGTCGAGATGGACGGGTTCGACGTCAGCACCAACGTCATCCTGATCGCCGCCACCAACCGTCCCGACATCCTCGACCCGGCGCTGCTGCGCCCCGGCCGCTTCGACCGGCAGATCACCGTCGAGGCCCCCGACATGATGGGCCGCAACCACATCCTGCAGGTGCACAGTCAGGGCAAGCCGATGGCCGAGGGGGTCGACCTGCTCACGGTGGCCCGGCGCACGCCCGGCTTCTCCGGAGCGGACCTGGCCAACGTGCTCAACGAGGCGGCGCTGCTCGCCGCCCGCAAGAGCGGCAAGGAGATCACCGACGAGCACCTCGACGAGGCGATCGACCGGGTGATGGCCGGTCCGCAGAAGCGCACCCGGGTGATGAGCGCCAAGGAGAAGAAGATCACCGCCTACCACGAGGGCGGGCACGCGCTCGTCGCCTCGGCGATGCGGCATACCGACCCGGTCAGCAAGATCACTATCCTGCCGCGTGGCCGCGCGCTCGGCTACACCATGGTGCTGCCGGCCGACGACAAGTACTCCACGACCCGCAACGAGCTGCTCGACCAGCTGGCCTACGCACTCGGTGGCCGGGTTGCCGAGGAGATGATCTTCCACGACCCGACCACGGGGGCCTCCAACGACATCGAGAAGGCCACCGGCCTCGCCCGCATGATGGTCACCCAGTTCGGGATGAGCGAGCGCATCGGTGCGGTCAAGCTGGGCTCGGGCTCCGGTGAGGTCTTCCTTGGCCGCGACCTGGGGCACGAGCGGGACTACTCCGAGAACCTCGCCGGAGTCGTCGACCAGGAGGTGCGCCGGCTCATCGAGGCGGCCCACGACGAGGCGTGGCACGCCCTCAACGACAACCGCGACGTGCTGGACGCCCTGGTGCTGGAGCTGCTGGAGAAGGAGACCCTCGCCGCGCCGGCGCTGGCCGAGATCTTCGCCGACGTCCGGCTCCGGCCGCAGCGGCCCGTCTGGCTGTCCAGTGACGCGCGCAGCGTGCACGAACGGGGCCCCGTGCTCACCGACGCCGAGCGGCGCGCGATGTCCAACGGGCACCACCCGACCAGCGAGGATCGGCACCCGGCCGCCAAGGTCATCGAGGTCCCCGACGGCGGTCATGTCGACCCTGGGCACTGAGCAGGACCCGCTCGACGACGCCGACCCGGCGCCGAGCACCGAGGTCGACCAGCCACGCATCGAGGCCGCCGTCCGCGAGATCCTGATTGCGGTCGGGGAGGACCCGGACCGCGACGGTCTTCGGGGCACCCCGGCCAGGGTGGGGCGGGCGTATGCCGAGTTCTTCTCCGGGCTGTCGCAGTCGCCGGCCGACGTGCTGGGCACCACGTTCGACGTCGAGCACGAGGAGATGGTCCTGGTCCGCGACATCGCGCTCTACAGCGTGTGCGAGCACCACCTGGTGCCCTTCCACGGGGTCGCCCACGTCGGCTACATCCCGGGTCACGACGGACGGGTGACCGGGCTGTCCAAGCTGGCGCGGCTGGTCGACGTCTACGCACGGCGCCCGCAGGTGCAGGAGCGGCTGACCGCACAGGTTGCCGATGCCCTGCAGCAGGCACTGGACCCGCGGGGGGTGATCGTGGTCATGGAGGCCGAGCATCTGTGCATGTCGATGCGCGGGGTCCGGCGACCGGGCGCCCGGACCATCACCTCTGCGGTGCGCGGGTCGCTGCGCAAGCCCGCCACCCGGGCGGAGGCGATGAGCCTGCTGATGGCTCACCGCAGCTGGTCGTGACCCCCACCCGCATCATGGGGGTGCTCAACGTCACGCCCGACTCGTTCAGCGACGGCGGGGTATGGAGCGACCCGGGAAGCGCGGTCGCGCGCGGGCTGGCGTTGGTCGCCGCGGGCGCCGAGCTCGTCGACGTCGGTGGCGAGTCGACCCGGCCGGGAGCGCGGCCGGTGGACGCCGAGACCGAGCGGGCGCGCGTCGTGCCCGTGGTGCGCGAGCTGGCCGAGCACGGCGTCAGCGTGTCGGTCGACACGATGAAGGCCAGCGTGGCTGCGGCCTGTCTGGACGTGGGGGCCGTGCTGGTCAACGACGTGTCCGGCGGACTCGCCGACCCGCAGATGGCGCAGGTCGCTGCCGCTGCCGGGGTGACCTTCGTCGTGACGCACTGGCGGGGACCATCGGACCGGATGGATGAGCTCGCGGTCTACGACGACGTCGTCGCCGAGGTCGGCACCGCCCTGCAGCGGCGGGTCGATGCGTTGCTTGCGGCCGGACTCAGCCCCGGCCAGCTGGTGGTGGACCCCGGTTTCGGCTTCGCCAAGGATGCCGGGCACAACTGGGCCCTGCTGGCCGGACTGGACCGGATCACCGGCCTCGGGCACCGGGTCCTGGTCGGCACGTCCCGCAAGCGGTTCCTGGGGCGGCTGCCGGCTCGCCCAGGCGCCGGTCTGGACCCGCAGGCCGAGCCGTCGGCCGCGCTGGAGCGCGACATGGCGACCGCTGCCACCAGTCTGCTGGCGGCCCAGGCGGGGGCCTGGGCCGTGCGCGTGCACGATGTCGGGGCCACCCGGAGCGCGCTGGGCGTGTGGGAGATGGTCTCTGGTGTCCGGGTCTGAGGCTCGTCGTGGTGACGTCATCACGTTGACCGGTGTGCGTGCGCACGGCCGGCACGGCGTGCTGGAGTCCGAGCGCCGCGAGGGCCAGGTGTTCGTCGTCGACCTCGAGCTGGGTCTGCCGCTGGGTCCGGCCGCCCGAAGCGACGAGCTGGGGCGCACCGTCAACTACGCCGAGGTCGCGGCGCTGGTCGTCGAGGTCGTCGAGGGCGAGCCGAAGGACCTGATCGAGGCCGTCGCGGGTCACGTCGCCGACCTCGTGCTGGCCCAACAGCCGCTCGTGGAGACCATCGCGGTCACGGTGCACAAGCCGCAGGCCCCAGTCGGGGTGCCGTTCGCCGACGTGGCGGTGACGGTTCGCCGTCGCCGGGACGTGCCGGTGGTGATCGCGCTCGGAGCCAATCTGGCGGACCCTTCGGCCACCGTGCAGCGCACCGCCCGACGCCTTGCGCGGGGGCGCGGCCTGCGCGGCGTGCGGGTCTCTGCGCTGTATCGCACGGCCCCGGTCGGCGGTCCACCACAACCCGACTTCGTCAACGCCGTCGCCGTGGGACGCACCGGTCGCTCCGCTGCCTCCCTGCTGCAGCTGCTGCAGGAGCTGGAGACCACGGCCGGACGCAGCCGGGGCGAACGGTGGGGGCCACGCATCCTCGATCTGGACCTCGTCCAGTACGGCGACCCCGAGCAGGGCACCGACCTGGTCAGCGACACGCCTCACCTCGAGCTCCCGCACCCGCGCGCCCACGAGCGGGCCTTCGTCCTGGTGCCCTGGCTCGCGGTGGACGGCTCGGCCGCACTGCGGGTGGGTGACCAGGTCCGCCCCGTGGCAGAGCTCGTCGGGGAGGTGGACACCTCCGGGGTGCTGCGCTGGGAGCAGTCATGAGCCAGGGACACCAGGGTGTCCGGGTCGGGCTCGCTGCGGTCCTCGCGGTGGCCTCGACGCTCCTGTGCTGGGTCCTGCTGACGGTGTGGCGCGGCCAGGGTCGGGAGTTCCCGCTGATCCCGTGGTTCGGGCTGGTGCCGCTGGTCCTCGTGTGTGCCCTGGTGCTTCCCGCTGCCTGGCACGTGCGCCGCTCAGTGCGCACCACAGTGCCCTCGCCCCCCAGCCCTCAGCTCGCACGGGGCACGTTGGTCGCGGCCCAGGCCTGCGCGCTCGGCGGCGCGGTGCTGCTGGGTTGGTATGTCGCCAACACGGTCGTGCATCTGCCGGCACTCGACATTCCGTCGGTGCTCGACCGGGCGCTGCGCGCAGGAGCCTCGGCACTCGCGGCGGCGGCGGTGTCGGTCAGTGGGTTCGTCGCCCAGGCGTGGTGTGCCCTGCCCCCCCGAGACCCCGACGGCGAGGACGACGCCGATCCCGGCGGCCTGGCCTACTCCTGATCTGCTTCCGAGCACATCACTTGTCGACGTCGCCGACCACGAAGAACATCGAACCCAGGATGGCGACCATGTCGGCCACGACAGTCCCCGGCAGGAGCTGCGAGAGCACCTGCACGTTGTTGAACGACGCGGAGCGCAGCTTGAGCCGCCAGGGCACCTTGTCGCCTCGGCTGACCAGGTAGTAGCCGTTGAAGCCCAACGGGTTCTCGGTCGCCTGGTAGTGCTCGCCCTCGGGCACCCGCAGCACCTTGGGCAGCTTGATGTTGATCGGGCCGTCCGGCAGGTCCCGCAACCTCGCACAACAGTGCTCGACCAGCTCCAGACTGACCTGCACCTGCTCCAGCAGCACCTCCAGTCGGGCGTGCGCGTCACCCGCCGTGCGCGTGACCACCCGCCCCGGTCCGTCGGCACCGAAGAGCTCGCCGTAGGCCAGATAGGGCTCGTCGCGGCGCAGGTCCACGTCCAGACCCGATGCACGGGCGATCGGTCCGCTGACACCGTAGGCCCGGGCCGTGTCCGCGTCCAGGACGCCGACCCCGACGGTCCGGGCGCGCAGGATCTCATTGCCCACCAGCAGACTCTCCAGGTCGGGCAACCGTCGGCGCACCGCCGCCACCGCCGAATCGACCCGGTCCAGCCAACCGTCGGGGATGTCCTCGCGCAGACCACCCACCCGGGCGATCATGTAGTGCATCCGACCTCCCGAGATCTCCTCCATGACCGCCTGCAGCTCCTCGCGCTCCCGGAAGGCGTAGAAGGTCGGGGTGATCGCGCCGAGCTCCAGCGGATAGGAGCCGAGGAACATCAGGTGGTTGAGCACCCGGTTGAGCTCGGCCAGCAGGGTGCGCGCCCAGGTGGCGCGCTCGGGCACCTGCGTGCCGGTCATCGCCTCGACCGTCAGGGCCACGCCGATCTCGTTGCTGAACGCCGAGAGCCAGTCGTGCCGGTTGGCCAGCACCATGATCTGGCGGTAGTCGCGGACCTCGAACAGCTTCTCCGCGCCCCGGTGCATGTAGCCGATGATCGGCTCGGCCGCGGTGATCCGCTCACCGTCGGCCGTGATCCGCAACCGCAACACCCCGTGCGTCGCAGGATGCTGCGGGCCGATGTTGAGCACCATCTCGGTGGTGCTCAGACCGGCCGCGCCGGTGCTGACGTCGATGCTCCTGCTCACGGGCCCACGGTAGCCCCACGGGGCAGCTGGACCCACCAGAAGTCACCGAGGCCGCCGGGTGCGCTCAACACCCTTCGGGCGGCCTGCTGCGCCAGTCGATGCAGGTATGCCGTGGGCTCGGTCCGCGCCAAGCCGTGCGGCACTGCGTCGGCCGGGCCCAGCACGTCGTCGAGCAGGTCACCCTGGCGCCGCAGCCGGGAACCGGGCGTGCCGGCGGCGAGTGAGTCGACCGCCACGTGGGCGGTCAGGTCGCACGAGCCGTCGGGGACGGGCCGGACCTGGCGGCCCTGGCGGTAAGCGGTCAGCGTGCCCTCGGTCGGTCGCCCGCCGGCCGTGTGCCCGTAGTCCACGGCCACGACCAGGCCCTGGTCCACCCGGGAGCACAGGTCGGTCCAGGCCCGGTCCCGGGGTGTCCCGATCTCGGCTCGCAGCACGTGGTCGGTGCTCCACCGATGCAACCAGTGCTGCTGCTCCTCGTCCGGCTCGTGGGTCAGCCGTTCGTTGCCGGATCGACCGACGGCGACCACTCGCCATACCCCGTGCTGGTCCCGCTGCACGACCGGGCAGGGGACCACGTCGAGCCACTCGTGGGCCAGCACGAGGCTGCCGGTGAGCCCCGCGAGACCGGCCGGCAGCGCCGACCCGCCGGGGGAGACCTGCCAGGCGACCTCGGCGGGCAGGGAGCCGGGCCGGGGGACAACGTCCACAGCGGTGACCCGCAGGTGAGGCTCCTGCCGGGCCACCTCAGCTGCCAGCTCGCCCCGACCCGCGCCGACGTCGACGACGTGTTGCAGACCGTGCCGGCGGGCCAGACCCACCACGACCTGCGCGAGCATCTCGGTTCCCTGCGGGATGCCCTGGGCCGAGGTCGCGAAGTGCCCCCCGGGCCCCTCGGGGCGGCGGTAGAAGCCGGTCTTGCCGTAGAGCGCCTGCTGCCACGCCCGGTCCCACGGCAGCGCGTCGTCCTGGACCATTGCCAGATCCTGCCACCCGCACGCGGTTGGCAGGATCTGTTCCTAGACTCGGTGTGTGGATCCCCTCGACATCGGTCGCATCCTGCTGGGACTGGTGCTGCTGGTCGGCGGTGGTGAGCTGCTCGTCCGCGGCGCCTCGACCCTCGCGGTTCGGGCCGGGATCTCACCCCTGGTGGTGGGGCTCACGGTGGTCTCTGTGGCCACCTCCGCGCCCGAGCTCGCGGTGACCGCGGGTGCCGTGCTGGACGGGGAGACCGATCTGGCGATCGGCAACATCGTCGGCAGCAACATCGCCAACATCCTGCTCATCCTCGGTGTCTCGGCCCTGGTCGTGCCCCTGGTCGTGCGCCGACAGCTGCTCAAGATCGACGTGCCGGTGCTGGTGGCGCTCTCGGTGCTGTTGCTGGTGCTCTCCCTGGACGGCGGGATCAGCAGGGTCGACGGTGCGGTGCTGCTGGCGGTCCTGGTGGTCTACACCCTGTGGACCGTGCGTGCCAGCAAGCGGGCGCCCACCACGGATGCCGACATCGACGTGCCGGCGGTCTCGGTCTCGATGCCCGTCGCGGTGCTCATGCTGATCGGCGGGGTGGGTCTGCTGGTCGGGGGCTCCCAGATCCTGGTCGACGGTGCGGTCAACATCGCCACGGCCTTGGGGGTCAGTGGTCTGGTCATCGGGTTGACCGTCGTCGCCATCGGCACCTCCCTGCCCGAGCTGGCGGCCTCGGTGGTGGCGGTGCGCAAGGGACAGACCGAGCTGGCTGTCGGCAACGCGGTCGGCAGCTGTCTTGCCAACATCGGACTGGTCCTCGGTTTGCCGGCGCTGCTGGCTCCGGGTGGGTTGGACGTGCCCGGGGCCGCTGTCGCCCTGGACATCCCGCTGATGATCGCCACCGCACTGGTGCTGCTGCCGGTGGCCTTCACCCGGGCTCTCATCGTGCGCTGGGAGGGGCTGGTCTTCGTCGGTCTGTATGCCGCCTACACCGGGTATGTCGTGCTGGCCGCCAGCGATCACGATGCCGCCGCGGGATTCAGCACCGTGATGCTGATCTTCGTCCTGCCGCTGGTGGCGGGGCTGCCGCTGCTCTCCGCGGTCTACGAGGCCGGGGTGCGGCACGGGAGGGGACAGTCCAGGATCCCGGCGGAGGACTGACCGAAGATCCGCGGCAGGACCGGTATGTCGCAATCCTGCCAGGGTTGCGGGTGCCGGCGGGGGACACTGGAGCCATGCACGACGATGCCCAAGCCTGCGCCACCGCGGTCCGCAGCCGCGATCCGCGCTTCGACGGCTGGTTCTACACCGGTGTCGTGACCACGGGCATCTACTGCCGTCCGAGTTGTCCGGCGATGACCCCGTTGCGGCGCAACATGCGCTTCTACCCCAGTGCCGCCGCGGCGCAGCGGGCGGGATTCCGGGCCTGCAAGCGCTGTCGTCCCGATGCCACCCCGGGGTCACCCCAGTGGCGCACCCGCGCCGATGTCGTGGCGCGCGCCATGCAGCTGATCGGCGACGGGGTGGTGGACACCGAGGGGGTGCAGGGGTTGGCGACCCGGCTGGGCTACAGCACCCGTCAGATCGAGCGGCTGGTCACCGCGGAGCTGGGGGCCGGACCGCTGGCTCTGGCTCGCGCCCAGCGGGCCCAGACGGCGCGACTGCTCGTCGAGACCACTGATCTGCCGATGGCCGAGATCGCCTTCGCCGCCGGTTTCGCGAGCATCCGGTCCTTCAACGACACCGTGCTGGCGGTGTTCGCCGTCCCACCCCGGGTGCTGCGTGAGCGTCGCCGAGATGCTCCCGACCGCATCGACCGGGGGCGCCGCGCCGACCCGCCCCCGCTGCGGTCGGCGCACCGGATCGTGCTGCGGCTGCCGCACCGGGCCCCCCTGCACGCCGACTCCCTGTTCGGGCACCTGGGCGCCACCGTGGTGCCCGGGGTCGAACGGTGGCACGACGGCGGTCTGGAGCGCACCCTGCGGCTCACCCACGCCCCGGGCAGAGTGCACCTGAGTCCTGCAGTGGGTCACATCCGCGCTGTGCTGACCCTGCTCGACCTGCGCGATCTGACCAGCGCCATCCACCGTTGCCGGGCGCTGCTCGATCTGGATGCGGACCCAGCGGCGGTCGATGCCCACCTGGGCGCGGACCCCGCCCTGGGCGAGCTGGTCCGGCGCCGGCCCGGGGTGCGCCTGCCCGGCACGGTGGATCCGGGCGAGATGGCGTTCCGAGTGGTCCTGGGTCAGCAGATCTCCACCAAGGCCGCCGCGACCCTGACCGGCCGCATCGTCGCGCTGGTGGGGGAGCCCGTCCCCGATGCCCTCGACGGGGCAGCCCCTGGTGTCCCGGCCCGGCTCTTCCCGACGGCCCAGGCGCTGGTCGGCCTCCCGCCCGAGCACTACCCGGGTATGCCGCCTGCCCGGCTGTGCACGTTGCTGACCCTCGCCGGGGTGCTGGCCCGCGGTGAGCTGTCCCTGGGGCCGGACATCTCCTGGGCGCAGGCGCGCGCGGCGCTGCACGACATACCGGGGATCGGCCCGTGGACCGTGGAGATGATCGCGCTGCGCGCCCTGGGTGACCCCGATGCCTTCCCCGCGACCGATCTCGCGGTGCGGGCCACGGCGTCCGCGCACGGCCTGCCGGGGGAGGCACGGACGCTGCTGCAGCGCAGTATGCCGTGGCGACCGTGGCGTGCCTATGTCACCCAGACCCTGTGGGCCGCCAGCGGTCACGCCGCCGCCACGATGCCCTCGCCGGACCCCACCCACCCAGCACCGGAGGAATGATGACCACTTGCCAGCTGATCGTCGACAGCCCCGTCGACGAGCTGACCCTCGTCGGCGACGACATCGCGCTGCACGCCGTGTACTTCGCGGAGCACCGGCATGCGCCGGTCCGGGACCGGCTGGGCGCACCGGTGCGCCGCGGCGAGGCCCCGGGGGTCCTGACCGCCGCTGCGGATCAGCTCGCCGAGTACTTCGCCGGGGAGCGGACCGACTTCGAGCTGCCGCTGGCGCCCGCCGGCACCACATTCCAGCGACGCGTCTGGGACGGGCTGCACGCGATCCCCTACGGCCGGACCCGGAGCTACGGTGAGCTCGCCACGGCACTCGGGGTGACGGGTGCGGCCCGGGCGGTCGGGATGGCCAACGGTCGCAACCCGCTGTCCATCGTCGTGCCGTGCCATCGGGTCATCGGTGCGGATGGGTCGCTGAGCGGATACGGCGGCGGGGTCCAACGCAAGCAGGCCCTGCTGGACCTGGAGCGCAGGGTGGCTGGTCTGTCCCTGTGGTGACCCGGGCGCGGATACTCTTGCTCGGTGAGTGAGATCCCTCCGGCGTCCGGACCCGGCGCGAGCAGTGACCTGCCCGAGCAGGTGCGGGTGCGCCTGGCCAAGCGGGCGCAGCTGCTCGCCGAGGGCAGCGCGCCCTACGTCGTGTCGGTCCCGCTGACCCACACGATCGCCGGGGTGCGCCGGGCGTGGGGGCACCTGGAGACCGGGGCCGAGACCACCGACGAGGTCGGGACAGCCGGGCGCGTGGTGTTCGTGCGCAACACCGGCAAGCTGTGCTTCGCCACCCTGCAGGCCGGTGACGGCACCCGGCTGCAGGCGATGCTCAGCCTGGCCGAGCTGGGTCAGAAGTCGCTGGAGCGGTGGAAGTCGCTGGTCGATCTGGGCGACCACGTCTTTGTCCGAGGCCGGGTCGTGTCCAGTCGGCGGGGTGAGCTGTCGGTCCTGGCCGGGGAATGGCAGATGGTCAGCAAGGCGCTGCGCCCTCTGCCGGTGCTGCACAAGGAGCTGTCGGAGGAGCAACGAGTCCGACGCAGGTATGTCGATCTGATCGTCCGCGACGAGGCCCGGGCGATGGTCCGGGATCGTGCAGCAGTCGTGCATGCGATTCGGGGAGTGCTTCATGCGCACGATTACGTCGAGATCGAGACGCCCATACTGCAGCTCATCCAGGGCGGGGCCACCGCACGCGCCTTTCATACGCATTCCAATGCCCTGGACATCCCGATGACGATGCGAATCGCCTTGGAGCTGCATCTCAAGCGGGCGGTCGTCGGCGGAATCGAACGCGTCTACGAGATCGGGCGCATTTTCCGCAACGAGGGCATCGATTCGACGCACAGTCCTGAATTCACGATGCTGGAAGCCTACGGTGCCTACGGCGATCAGAGCACCATGGCCGAGCTGACCCGCGAGATGATCCTGGCGGCCGCGGACGCGGTGGGGTCCCGTCGGCTGCAGACGCCGAGGGGGACGGTCGACCTGGGGCAGGAGTGGTCGTGGCTGCCCTTCTACGACGGACTGTCCCGCGCCGTGGGTCAAGAGGTGCGGGTCGACACCGATCGATCGGTGCTGGCCGGGCTAGCCCAGGAGCACGGCATCGCGGTGGAGCAGACGTGGGACGGCGAGAAGATCGCCCTGGAGCTGTTCGGCGAGCTGGTCGAGCCCACGCTCCTGCAGCCCACGTTCGTGTGCGACTACCCCCAGTCTGCCCAGCCCCTGGCCCGCCCACACCGCACCGAGCCCGGTCTCATCGAGGCATGGGACCTCATCATCGGGGGCACCGAGCGTGGGACGGCATTCACCGAGCTGATCGACCCGGTCATCCAGCGCGAGCGACTGACGGCTCAGTCGCTGCGGGCTGCCGGCGGGGACCCCGAGGCGATGCAGCTCGACGAGGACTTCCTGGAGGCCCTGGAGTACGCCGCGCCACCGATGGGTGGGCTCGGTCTTGGCATCGATCGGGTGCTGATGCTGTTGACCGGAGTGGGCATCCGGGAGACTATCCTGTTTCCCCTCGTCAAGCCGGGAGTCTGATATGGGATTCCTTGGCGACGTCGGCGTCTATGTCGCCGCCTTGCTTCCCACGATCGGTATGCTGTATCTGTTCTGGGTTGTCATGAAGCACATCGTTGAGGGTGACCGTCGCGAACGCGCAGCTCAGCGGGAATGGGAACTCCGGGACACTCGGCGAGGCTCCGACCCGGAGTCGGCGCCCAAATCCGACTCACCGGGTCCTTAGTCTCGCGCTTGTGTTTACCATAGGCAAAGGGCTACGATGCAAATAGTTCACAGTCTCCTGCTCCGTGAATCACATCACATTGGCAAGCCCAACGGGCATTCAGAGAAAGGCGGACACCGCATGGCACAGCGAGTTCAGGTCGTCCTCGACGACGACATCGACGGCTCCGAGGCCTCCGAGACCGTCGAGTTCGCTCTCGACGGCGTCACCTACGAGATCGACCTCAACGACCAGCACGCAGCCTCGTTGCGCGACGACTTCGCCAGCTGGATCGGTCAGGCCCGGCGCTCCGGCGGCCGGCGCCAGACCCGGCGCCGCGGTAGCGGCTCGGGCGGCTCGTCCGAGGACCTGGGCAAGATCCGCGAGTGGGGCCGGTCCAACGGCTTCAAGGTCAGCGACCGCGGCCGGGTCTCCCAAGAGGTCCGCGACGCCTACGCGGCTGCCCACTGAGGTCGCTGCGCACGCAGATCGTCACGACCTGAGCGTCCCCGTCACCCGGTGGGTGGCGGGGACGTCTGCGTGGACCGGGCCAGGGCCTGCTGCAGCGAGAGCTGACTCAGCTCCGTGACGCCGTCGGCGCCGTCCTGCACCTCGTCCCACGTCCGCGGCGCCGCCACGCACGGTGTCGACCGGCCGCGCAGCGACCACGGGCAGATCGTCGTCTTGGCCGCGGAGTTCTGCGACCAGTCCACCAGCACCTTGCCCGGGCGCAGCGCCTTGGTCATCCGCCACACCACGAGGTCCGGGTGCCGCTCGCTCAGCTGCTGCGCCAGGGACTTGGCGACAGTGCTGACCTCCTGCGCAGTGTGCCGTCCGTCGAGGGCGGCATAGACCTGCATCCCCTTGCTCCCGCTGGTCACCGGATGCAGCGCCAGACCGGCACCCGTCAGCTGCTCGCGCACGTGCAGCGCCACCCGGGCGCACTCCAGGAGCCCGGCCCCCGGGCCGGGGTCGAGGTCGACGACCAGCCGGTCCGGTGGTCCCGGCCGGCCCTCGGCGTCCACCCGCCACTGCGGCACGTGCAGCTCCAGCGACCCGAGGTTGACCAGGTAGACCAACGCGGCGAGGTCGTGCACCAGCGGATAGGTGACGCTGTCGCGGCCGGATCGGGCGCCGTGCCCGCGGATGGTCACCGACGGGAGCCAGTCGGGTGCACCGCTGGGCAGGTTCTTCTCGAAGAAGTGCTCGCCGCTCACCCCCTGCGGCCAGCGGATCCGGGTCACCGGGCGGTCCTGCAGCTGCGCCAGGATGCGGTCCGCGGCCTGCACGTAGTAGGACAAGACCTCGCCCTTTGTGGTGCCGCCGGCCGGATAGAGGACCTTGTCCAGACTGCTGACGCGCAGCGTGCGCCCGGCCACCTCGAAATGCTGCGCCCCTCCGGTGGTCATCTCACAGCTCCGCGGGGGTCAGGTCGGGCCGCCATGCCTGGTATGCCGGCTGGCGGAGTCGGCCGGCAGGGGTCGTCCCCAGGGAGGTCACGTCCACGACGACCTCGGGGCGCAGCCAGGTGCTTCCCCGCCGGTCCGCGCTCGGCAGCGGGTCCAGGAACGAGCACTCGCTGCGCGGCACATCGGCCAGCACACGAGCCAGCGCGGCACCTGCGCGGCCGGCCAGTCCGCTGCCGACCCGGCCCCGGAAGGTCAGCCGCTGCGCAGGCGCGGGCACCGGGAGCCCCACGAGCAGGGCACCCAGTCGGGCGCTCCCGGTCTCCGGCCGCCAGCCGCCCACGACATAGCTCCGGGTGCGCCGGTGCGGGAACTTCACCCAGTCCGCACTGCGCACCCCGGGTCGGTAGGGCGCGTCGACCCGCTTGGACACGATGCCCTCCAGGCCCTGCTCCTGTGTGGCGGCGAGCAGACCGGACCCGTCGGCATACGTCGGGGGAACCTGCCAGCGACCCGTGAGGCCCTGCGGCACCAGCGCCTCCAGTGCGGCCCGGCGGCGGTGCCAGGGCAGGCCCGTGAGGTCCAGGCCGTCCAGGCGCAGCAGGTCGAAGATCAGGTAGGTCGCCGGGCGGCGGGCGGCGATGGTCCGCGCCTGCTCCGCGCTGCCCAGGTGGACCCGGTCGACCACCTGAGCGAACACGGGTCGCCCGTCCACGAAGGCGACCGCCTCGCCGTCCAGCACGATGTCCTCGGCGATTCCGGCCAGCCCGGCGAGCTCCGGGAAGCCCCCCGCCACGTCGCGACCCGACCGGGTGCGCAGCGCCAGGGTGCCGTGGCCGGCGTGGGCCAGCAGTCGCACTCCGTCCCATTTGACCTCGTGCGTCCAGCCGGGCCCGGTCGGCACGGCACCCGGGTCGGCTCCGCCCGGGCTGCCCGGGGTGGCGAGCATGGGTCTCATGGGTCCATCCTGAGGTAGTGCGTGCGATCTGGAAGGGAGCGGTGTCGTTCGGGCTGGTCAATGTGCCCGTGCGGCTCTACTCGGCCACGGAGAACCACGACCTGAGCTTCCACCAGGTCCGCGAGTCCGACGGAAGCCGGATCCGCTACAAGCGGGTGGCCCAGGCCGACGGCGAGGAGGTGGCCTACCGCGACATCGCCAAGGCCTACGAGACCGCCGATGGGCGCACCGTGGTGCTCACCGATGAGGACTTCGCCTCGCTGCCGCACCGCAGCAGCAAGGAGATCGCGGTCGAGCGCTTCGTGCCGACCGCGCAGATCGACCCGATCCTCGACGACAAGGCCTACTACATCGAGCCCGACGCGATGGGCGCCAAGGCCTACGGGCTGCTGCGGGAGTCGCTGCGCGAGAGCGAGCGGGTGGCGGTCGTCACGGTCTCGGTGCGCACCCGGATGACCATGGCGGTGCTGCGGGTGATGGACGACGTCATCGTGCTGCAGACCCTGCTGTGGCCCGACGAGGTCCGCGACGCCGGGGCGCTGGACCACCTCGACGAGGTCACCGAGCCCAAGGATTCCGAGGTCGGGATGGCCCGCATGCTCATCGACTCGATGGCCGGGGACTTCGAGCCCGCGGGGCACGAGGACGACTACCAGCAGGCGATCGAGGCCCTGGTGCAGGCCAAGATCGAAGGGGGCGAGACCACGGCGCCGCCGGAGGAGGACGAGGAGGACTCCGGCGAGGTCGTCGACTTGCTCGCTGCCCTGCAGCGCAGTGTCGACCGGGCCACGGCCGCTCGGGGTGAGGACAACGGTGCAGACCAGCGGGGTGGCAAGGGCAAGGGCGGCAAGGCCAAGGGGTCGGGTAAGAAGTCCTCGACCAAGGCGAGCGCGGACAAGGGCACCAAGAAGAAGGAGTCCAAGGCGGGGTGAGGGCGCTTGCGCCGTGGGCGAACAGGGGGGCGCACGGCAGACGGATGTGGAACAGTCCTGCACACCACCACGTTGAGCCCAGCAGACAGTCGTACCATCGAGGTATCTCGACCCCCAGGAGTAACCATGTTCGAACGGTTCACCGACCGGGCCCGCAGGGTTGTTGTGCTCGCGCAGGAGGAAGCGCGGATGCTCAACCACAACTACATCGGCACCGAGCACATCCTGCTCGGACTGATCCACGAAGGCGAGGGCGTGGCGGCCAAGGCGCTGGAGTCCCTCGGCATCTCGCTGGACGCGGTGCGCGAGCAGGTGCAGGAGATCATCGGTCAGGGCCAGCAGTCGCCGACCGGGCACATCCCCTTCACTCCGCGCGCCAAGAAGGTGCTGGAGCTGTCGCTGCGTGAGGGCCTGCAGCTGGGGCACAACTACATCGGCACCGAGCACATCCTGCTCGGGCTGATCCGCGAGGGCGAGGGTGTCGCCGCCCAGGTGCTGGTCAAGCTCGGCGCCGACCTCAACAGGGTCCGGCAGACCGTCATTCAGCTCGTCTCGGGCTACCAGGGCAAAGAAGCGGCGTCGGCCGGAGTGGGTGCCGGCAGCCAGGAGGGCCAGCAGGCCGGGTCGCTGGTGCTGGACCAGTTCGGCCGCAACCTGACCCAGGCGGCCCGCGAGGGCAAGCTGGACCCCGTCATCGGTCGGCAGAAGGAGATCGAGCGGGTCATGCAGGTGCTGTCACGCCGCACCAAGAACAACCCGGTGCTGATCGGTGAGCCCGGTGTCGGCAAGACTGCCGTCGTCGAGGGTCTGGCCAGCGACATCATCCGCGGCGAGGTCCCCGAGACCCTCAAGGACAAGCAGCTCTACACGCTCGACCTCGGTGCGCTGGTCGCGGGCAGCCGCTACCGCGGGGACTTCGAGGAGCGGCTCAAGAAGGTGCTCAAGGAGATCCGCACCCGGGGCGACATCATCCTGTTCATCGACGAGATCCACACGCTCGTCGGGGCCGGCGCGGCCGAGGGTGCGATCGACGCGGCCGGCCTCCTCAAGCCGATGCTGGCGCGCGGTGAGCTGCAGACCATCGGCGCCACGACCCTCGATGAGTACCGCAAGCACATCGAGAAGGATGCCGCGCTCGAGCGCCGGTTCCAGCCGATCCAGGTCGCCGAGCCCACCCTGCCGCACGCGATCGAGATCCTCAAGGGGCTGCGGGACCGCTACGAGGCGCACCACCGGGTCTCCATCACCGACGGCGCGCTGGTCGCAGCGGCCACGATGGCCGACCGCTACGTCAACGACCGCTTCCTGCCGGACAAGGCGATCGACCTGATCGACGAGGCCGGGGCCCGGTTGCGGATCCGCCGGATGACCGCTCCGCCGGACCTGCGTGACTTCGACGAGAAGATCGCGCACGCCAAGCGCGAGAAGGAGTCGGCGATCGACGCGCAGGACTTCGAGAAGGCTGCCCGGTTGCGCGACGAGGAGCACAAGCTCACCCAGGCGCGCGTCGCCCGGGAGAAGGAGTGGAAGGCCGGCGACATGGACGTCGTCGCCGAGGTCGACGACGAGCTGATCGCCGAGGTCCTGGCCGCCTCTACCGGCATCCCCGTCGTGCAGATCAGCGAGGAGGAGTCCAGCCGGCTGCTGCACATGGAGGACGAGCTGCACAAGCGCATCGTCGGCATGGAGGACGCCATCAAGGCGATCTCCCAGGCGATCCGCCGCACCCGCGCGGGCCTGAAGGATCCGAAGCGCCCCGGAGGCTCATTCATCTTCGCCGGACCCACGGGCGTCGGCAAGACCGAGCTGGCCAAGGCCCTCGCGGAGTTCCTCTTCGGCGACGAGGACGCCCTGATCACCCTCGACATGTCGGAGTACTCCGAGAGGCACACCGTCTCGCGGATGTTCGGCTCGCCGCCCGGCTACGTCGGCTACGAAGAGGGCGGCCAGCTGACCGAGAAGGTGCGCCGCAAGCCGTTCTCCGTGGTGCTGTTCGACGAGATCGAGAAGGCGCACGCCGACATCTTCAACAGCCTGCTGCAAATCCTGGAGGACGGCCGACTGACCGACTCCCAAGGCCGGGCCGTCGACTTCAAGAACACCGTGATCATCATGACCACCAACCTCGGCACGCGGGACATCGCCAAGGGTGTCTCGCTGGGCTTCACGGCGGGCAACGACACCCGCAGCGGCTACGAGCGGATGAAGAACAAGGTCACCGACGAGCTCAAGCAGCACTTCCGGCCGGAGTTCCTCAACCGCGTGGACGACACCATCGTCTTCCCGCAGCTGACCCAGGAGGAGATCGTCCAGATCGTCGACCTGATGATCGCGCGACTGGACGAGCGCCTCAAGGACAAGGACATGGCGATCGAGCTGACCGGCACGGCCAAGGCGCTGCTGGCCAAGAAGGGCTATGACCCGGTCCTCGGGGCCCGTCCGCTGCGCCGTGCCATCCAGCGGGAGATCGAGGACTCGCTGTCCGAGAAGATCCTGTTCGGCGAGCTCGCGCCGGGTCAGATCGTGCTGGTCGACGCCACCGGGGAGTCCAAGGCCGACGAGTTCACCTTCGAGGGCACCACCAAGGAGGCCCTGCCCGACACGGTCCCGGTGGAGGAGGCCGCGTCGGAGTGAGCTGACCCATGGGCAGGCCGGTCGGCTGCACCGACGCGCCGCTGGTGATCGTGCTCGGTGGTCAGGCGGCGACCCGTCTCGAGGTCGAGCAGCTGCGCCCGGCTCGCTGTCGGCGACGTCCGTGAACGCCTGGACACTGCGCTGGCAGGAGCGTGAGCTGCGCTTCGGTGCCCAGATCCTGAGTCTCACCCCGATGGAGTCTGCCCTCCTGAGCGTGTTGGAGCAGGCGCACGGCGAGCTGGTCGGCTATGCCCGGCTCTCCGAGCAGGCGTGGGGCAATCTCCATCTGGGTGACGGCGCGCACGTGCACGCGACGCTCAAGCGGCTACGCCGCAAGCTTGCCGGGTGCGCAGCCCCCGTGCGGGTGGAGGCGGTCCGTGGGGTCGGACTGCGCCTGGTGTCGCGGACCTGACGCGCAGGCAATACGTTGCCCAAGTTGACCCCAACTTGTCCATCTTGGTCCCTGGTGCAACCTGCGGGCCTGCCCTAGCGTTCCTTGCACATCAGCAGCGGCACCCCACAACGACGACAGGGGCAGACCATGGGCGCACGGGTCAATCAGAATCGATGGGGGCCGCTGCCGCGATATGGTCGGTTCTGCTCGTGTTCGCTCTGGGCCTGGTGCCTCTGCAGGTGGCCGGGGCAGCGCCGGACGACGGTGCCGGCGACAAGGTGCGCCAGCCGGTGCAGCAGCAGCTGGAGGACAAGGGAAGGGCGGACTTCTGGGTCCGCTTCGCTGACCGGCCCGATCTGGACCGGTTCAGCGGGATGTCGGACTGGGGCGCCCGTGGCGACGCCGTATGGGAGGCGTTGCAGGAGACCTCGGTCACCAGCCAGGCGCAGGCCCGGGCGCGGCTCGACCAAGAGGGTGTGACCTATCAGGCGTTCAGCATCACCAACGCCATCCGGGTCAGCGGCGGCGACGCCGACCTGGTGGAGGGTCTGGCCGCCTCCCCTTCTGTAGAGGGGGTCTAGTGAGGGCGTGGTCGTCGGCAACATCGACAGCGGGGTCGAGTACCAGCACCCGGCGCTGGTGGAGCACTACCGTGGCAACAACGGCGACGGCTCCTTCAGCCACGACTACAACTGGTTCGACGCGAGTGGGTTCGACCTGGACGAGCCCGCGGACTTCGAAGGTCACGGCACCCATGTCATGGGCACGATGGTGGGGGACGACGGAGGCAGCAACGAGATCGGGGTGGCCCCCGGGGCGAGCTGGATCGCCACCAACGGCTGCTGCGTCAGCGATGCCAGCTTGATCTCCTCCGGAGAGTGGATGCTCGCGCCCACTGATCGCAGTGGCGAGGACCCGCAGCCGCAGCTGCGGCCACACGTCATCAACAACTCGTGGGGCACGGTCGAGCCTTCCAACGACCCGTTCATGGAGGACGTCTTCGAAGCATGGGCGGCGGCGGGCCAGTTCGGGGTCTTCGCCAACGGCAACAGTGGCCCGTCGTGCGAGAGCGGCGGCTCCCCGGGCAGCCGCGTCATCAACTACTCGGTGGGCAACTACACGATCGATCACGAGATCGCCCCCAGCTCCGGGCGTGGTGCCGGTCAGGACGGCGAGATCAAGCCCAACGTCTCGGCCCCCGGCACCGACGTGCGCTCCTCGGTGCCCGGCAACGGGTATGCCGAGTTCACCGGCACCTCGATGGCCGCGCCGCACGTAGCGGGCACCGTCGCCCTGCTCTGGTCCGCTGCGCCCGACCTGGTCGGCGACGTCGCGGCGACCAGGGACCTGCTCGACGCTTCGGCGCTGGACACCGAGGACCTGCAGTGCGGGGGCACCGCGCAGGACAACAACGTCTTCGGCGAAGGACGCCTGGACGCCTTGGCGCTGCTGGAGTCCGCGCCCATCGGCGACGTGGGCCGCATCCTGGGCACGGTGACCGACGCCGACACGGGGGGCCCCTGGCGGGGGCCGAGGTACGGATCGAGGGCCCCTCGACGCGGGCTGTGCGCACCGACTCCGACGGGGCCTACCAGGCAGTGCTCAGCGCGGGGGACTACACGGTCCGCGCCGACCTGTTCGGCTACCTGCCCGAGTCGGCTGAGGTGAGCCTGGGCGATGACGAGCGGGTGAGGGTCGACCTCGCGCTCGATCGCGCGCCGACCGCGACGGTCACCGGCACCGTGACCGACGGTGGCGGGCAGGGCTGGCCCCTCTACGCCGCGGTCGGGGTCCCCGGCACGCCGGTGCTGACCTACACCGATCCGGTGACCGGCCGCTACTCGGTCGAGCTGCCCCGGGACCGCGAGCTCACCCTGCAGGCCACCGCCCAGTACCCCGGTTACGACGTGGGAACCACCACATTGACCGTGCAGGGCGACTCCGAGGTCGACCTGGCGCTGCCCGTGCTGGCGCTGGATTGCACCGCGCCCGGCTACGTGCCGCGCACGGAAGGGGCCCTCGAGCCCTTCGACGCCCCTGCTGCCCCCGAGGGCTGGAGTGTCGAGGACAACGTCGGAAACGGGGAGACCTGGGTCTTCGACGACCCTGCCGGACGAGGCAACACCACCGGTGGGGAGGGTGGCTTCGCCATCGTGGACAGCGACTTCTACGGTCCCGGGACCGTGCAGGACACCAGCCTGGTGAGTCCGACCGTGGACCTGAGTGCACTGAGCGATCCGGCGCTGGAGTTCGACCAGTCCCTGTTGTGGACCGGCATCGAGACCGCGGACGTCGACCTCAGTCTCGACGGGGGCACCACGTGGGAGACCATCGCGACCTACGACATCGGGCACGAGGGGCCGGAGCACGTCGTGCTGCCCCTGCCGGAGGCCGGCCGGAGGTAAGCGTGCGGTTCCACTACTACGACGCCGACTTCGCCTTCTTCTGGGAGGTGGACAACGTGCTGATCGGACAGTCGTTCTGTGACCCGGTCGGCGGTGGTCTGCTCGTGGGCACCGTCGGGCGGACCCTCGACGACGCCGGCGTGGTGGGTGCCCGGGTGAGCAACGTGTCGGCGCCGCAGGAGCGAGGCACCAGTGTGGCCACCTCGGCGGACCCGGCGCTGCCGGACGGCTTCTACTGGCTGTTCTCCCGAGCCGAAGGGGCCTCGACCTTCGAGGCGACCGCCCGCAACTACTCACCCCAGACCCGACAGGTCACCGTGCGTCCCGATGCCGTGACGCGGGCGGACTTCGAGCTCGCCTCCGGTGCCCTGATGGTGGAGCCGACTGAGCTGGATACCGAGCTCGTGCTGGGTGAGCAGGACTTCGCCGAGCTGAGCGTCACCAACACCGGGGATGCCGAGGTGTCCCTCGAGATCACCGAGGCCGGAGGGGGCTTCACCCTGGCCGACGGGTCGATGTCCATGACGTCGCTGCAGGACCTGACCTCCGCTGCCGGTGCGGAGCCTGTCTCCGTCCCCGTCGACGCCAGCTACGCCGCCCTGGGTGCGGCTGCCCAGGCTCCGACCGAGTCCGAGTCGCGGCTGCTCGGCATCGGCACCCAGGAGGAGCCGTGGGTCGACCTGCCCGAGCTGCCCGAGGCCACGTTGGACTCCGGACTGGTCTCGCTCGACGGGCGCTGGTACTCCGTCGGGGGCAACCGCGAGCTCGGCGCGACCGATGCGGTCTGGGTCTATGACCCCGCAGCGATGGAGTGGATCGCTGCGGCCCCGCTGCCCGAGGCCGTCGCGGCTCCGGCCGTCGCGGTCGTCCAGGACACCATCGTGGCGGTCGGTGGGTGGACCGACACCGACGTCACCGCTGCCACCTGGATCTATGACCCCGCCGAGGACAGCTGGACCGCCGGCGCGGACGCCCCGGTCGCCGCCTCCGCCCAGGCTCATGCCGTGCACGACGGTCAGGTCTACGTCGTGGGCGGCTGCAGCACCAACGACTGCGTGCCCATGCTCAGCACCGTGACCGCCTACGACCTCGGGACCGACTCGTGGATCGAGCTCGGTGACTATCCGGAGCAGGCCGCCTTCGGCGCATGCTCCAGTCTGAGCGGATCGCTCTACTGCGCCGGGGGCGTCAACAGCTCGAGCGAGCTGTCTGCCACCTACGCGATGGACGACGACGGCATGGGCTGGACCGAGGTTTCCCCGGCGCCGGCGACCGTATGGGGAGCCGCCTCGGCGGGTGCCGACGACCTGCTGATCCTCAACGGAGGCATCCAGGACGGCGACCTGAGCAACGCCACATGGGCCTACGACGCCGCGACCGATGAGTGGCTCGCCCTGCCCGCCTCCCGGACCACGGCATACCGGGGAGCTGGTGCTTGCGGCTTCGTGCGGGTCGGTGGCCTGGATGCCAACTTCGAGATCACCGATGCCGCCGAGCTGCTCCCCGGCCTGGACGCCTGCAACACCGGCGGTGGCATGGACGTGCCCTGGTTGTCCGCCGAGCCCACCACCGCGGGCCTGGCTCCGGGAGAGTCCGTCTCGGTGGGCGTCACCACCGACGGCGCCGTGCCGCAGCCGGGTGTCTACACCGCTGCCCTGCGCATCGCCGCGGACGTGCCCGAGGGTGCCGTGCGGGTGCCGGTCACGATGACCGCGCTTCCGCCCGCGGCATGGGGCAAGCTGCTGGGGTCCGTGCTGGGTGCGGACTGCGAGGGCGAGCAGCAGCCACTGGCTGATGCCGGAGTGCTGGTCGACCCCACCTCCGTGCCGGACTTCCCGGGCTGGTATCTGCGGACCGACACCACGGGTGACTTCGCGACCTGGTTCGACAGCCGGGTCGGGTCGGTGGATGTCACGGCCACCAAGGACGGCTACCGCCCCGGGCGGCAGGACGGCGTGCAGGTGCCGCGTGGAGGCGCGGTCCGCACCGACTTCTCGCTGTTGCTGGGGTCGTGCGCGCTCGATCCCGGTCCGATCGTCACCGCCGTCGAGCGACTGGCCGGCGCGGACCGCTACCTGACCGCGGTCGAGGTGTCGAGCCAGTTCGACGCCGGTGTGCCCGCGGTCTACCTGGCCACCGGCGCGCAGT
Organism: Ornithinimicrobium sp.; assembly: GCF_051004135.1. Classification (GTDB taxonomy): domain Bacteria; phylum Actinomycetota; class Actinomycetes; order Actinomycetales; family Dermatophilaceae; genus Ornithinicoccus. The sequence continues at coordinate 9,830 of NZ_JBPCKQ010000162.1, read as the reverse complement.
TCCCCGATGCCCTGGGCGCCGCGGCGCGTGCGGGCTCGTTGGATGTGCCGCTGCTGCTCACCCGGGGAGACCGGCTGCCCGCACAGGTCCGGGACGAGATCCGCAGGCTCGCGCCTGAGCACGTCTACGTCCTGGGTGGATCGCGCGCGGTCGCAGACGACACGTTGGACCAGGTCCAGGACGCCGTCCCGCAGGCCCGTGTGCGGAGGGTCGGCGGCAAGGACCGCTACGAGACGGCCTCCCTGGTGGCCGGTCAGTTCGCGGCTGCCGACACCGTGTTCGTGGCCACCGGCGAGAACTATCCGGACGCGCTGGCAGGCGCTGCCGCGGCGGGGGCGCCCGAGCGGATCGTGGTCCTCGGCGGCGAGGCCGCCCTGAGCGAGCAGGTGCAGCAGGACCTGGCGGCCTACGCAACGTTGGAGCAGATCGCCGGCGCCGATCGCTACGAGACGGCGGTGCTGCTGGCCGCGGACACCGAGACCGCTGCGCAGGTCCTCCTGGCCTCCGGAGAGAACTGGCCGGACGGCCTCACCGGTGCGGCCCTCGCCGGGCATCTGTCCGGGCCACTGTCTTCACCCGGACCCAGACGGTCCCGCCGGTGACGTTCGAGGCACTGGAGCGCTGGGACCCCGCCACGATCTGGGTGCTCGGCGGGGAGCGGGCGGTCGCGCCCGACGTGATGGAGCAGCTCGCCCGGCTCAGGTAGCCGGTGGCGTGGCCGGCGGACCTACTCGGGCAGCCGGTAGCGGCCCCTGGCCAGCGGCTGCACGAGACCGTCGGCAACCAGGCCGTCGAGGCAGCGGGCGCGCTGTCGGTCATCGGGCCAGGCCAGGCTCAGCTCCTGGGCGCAGCGGGGGTCCGGGGAGTCCCGCAGGCACTGCAGCAGCCGACCCCGGCACTGCCGGTCGCTGCCGGCCCAGGCCTGTGTGCGGTGCGGCGCCCCCTGGTATGCCGGGTGCCCGGCCAGGCGCCAGGCGCACTGGGCGGCGATCGGGCAGTGGCCGCAGCTCGGGGAGCGGGCCCCACAGACCAGCGCGCCGAGCTCCATGACCGCGACGTTCCACCGGGCCGCGTCCTGCTCCCCGACCGGCAGCGACCGGGCGGCCAGCTCGACCTCGCCGCGGCGCAGGCTGGGCGCCGGCAACGCCTCGCCGCCGAGGGCCCGGGCGAGCACGCGCCGCACGTTGGTGTCGACGACCGCGGTGCGCTCGCCGAAGGCGAAGGCCGCGACCGCAGCGGCGGTGTAGTCGCCCACGCCGGGGAGCTCGCGCAGCGCGGACACGGAGCAGGGGACCGCACCGGCATGCTCGGAGGTGATGACCGTCGCGGCGGCGTGCAGCCGCAGCGCTCGGCGCGGGTAGCCCAGCCGGCCCCACGCGCGCACGGCGGCACCGACCGGGGCGCCCGCCAGGTCGTCGGGCGTGGCCCAGCGCTGCATCCAGTCGGCCCAGACCGGCAGGACCCGCGCGACCGGAGTCTGCTGCAGCATGACCTCGGAGACCAGCACCCCCCAGGCCGAGCAGTCCGGGTTGCGCCAGGGCAGGTCCCGCGCGTGCTCGGCATACCAGTCCAGCACCGGCTGGTGCAGCCGGTGGGCGGGGGCGCTCACACGTAGCGTTCGAGAATGCTGGTCTCGGCCAGCCGCGACAGCCCCTCCCGCACGGCGCGGGCTCGGGTCTCTCCGACTCCCTCGACCAGCATCAGGTCCTCGACCCCGGCCGACAGCAGGGCCTGCAGGGTGCCGAAATGGTCGATGAGGCGCTCGGTGATCGCGCCCGGCAGACGTGGGACGCGACCCAGCAGGCGGTGCCCGCGGGGGAAGAGGGAGGAGTCCAGCGCGTCACCGGAGGTCACGAAGCCCATGCACCGGGCGACCTGGCCCAGGTCGAGCAGGTGCGTCGCGGTCAGCCCGGCGAGACAGTCCAGCACCTCCTGCGTGGTATGCGCGGTGGCGGTCTGGTGCAGGTAGTCGCGGATGACCCACTCGCGGTCGTGGTCGACCCCCCCGGTGAGCTCGCTCAGCTGAAGGGTGATCAGCCGCCCGTCGGCGCCGAGCTCGACGGCGTACTGCTCGATCTCGTCGCTGATCCGGCCCACCATCTCCAACCGCTGCAGCACCGCGGCCACGTCGCGGACGGTGACCAGGTCCTCGATCTCCAGCGCGGACAGCGATCCGGCGACCTCGTCGAGCCGGGACCGGTAGCGCTCGAGCGTCTGCAGGGCCTGGTTGGCTCGGGCCAGGATCTGGCCGGAGTCCTCCAGCACGTAGCGCAGCCCACCGACGTAGACCGCCACGATGGCCATCGACTGGCTCACCGAGACCACCGGATGGGCCGTCTGCTTGGCCACCCGCTCAGCCGTCCGGTGTCGGGTGCCGCTCTCCCGGGTCTCGATGCTGGGATCGGGCACGAGCTGGGTGGCGGCCCGAACGATCCTGGTGGCGTCCCGGTCGAGCACGACGGCACCGTCCATCTTGGCCAGCTCGCGCAGCCCGGTCGCCGAGAACTCCACGTCGAGCTCGAAGCCGCCGCTGCTGATCTGCTCGACCTGGCGGTCGCTGCCCAGCACGATCAGGGCACCGGTGCGCCCGCGCAGGATGCGCTCGAGGCCGTCTCGCAGCTCTGTGCCGGGGGCCAGGACGGCCAGGACGGAGCGGAGCACGTCCTCGTCCCTGCGGGCCACGCGCTCACCCCTTCAGCCTGTCTGCACGGTCAGCGTCGCCTTCGGTCGGCGCTCGCTGGTGCGGAGTCTAGCCACTCGACGACGCCTGGCCCCGCTCAGCGCGGTGCCGCAGTGAGCGCGCAGGACACGGCCTCGGCGAGGGAGCCCGCCTCGACCACCCTGATGCCGCGGGGGGCGGCTCCCTCGGCCAGCGACCCGGTCGGCACGATCGCCCGGTGGAAGCCGAGGCGCGCGGCCTCGGCGAGGCGTCGTGGGGCACCGGTCGCGGGGCGCAGGTCGCCGGCCAGCCCGACCTCACCGAAGGCGATGCTGCCTTGGGCCAGCGCGACGTCGAGGCGGGCTCCGGCGACGGCGAGCGCGAGCGCCAGGTCCACGGCGGGCTCGCCGAGGCGGACCCCCCCCACGGTCGAGGCGTAGCAGTCCGCACCCAGCACGTCGAGCCCGGACCGCCGGGTCAGCACTGCCAGGATCATCGCCAGCCGGGCGGAGTCCACTCCGCTGGTCGTGCGCCGGGGGCTGCCGCCGGGTGCGCCGCTGACCAGGGCCTGGACCTCGGCCACCAGGGGCCGGCGACCTTCCAGGGTGACCGTGACACAGGTGCCGGGCACCGCCCGGTCGCGACTGGTCAAGAAGAGCCGGCTGGGGTCGGCCAAGCCCACGATGCCGCTGTCGCCCAGGTCGAAGCAGCCGACCTCGTCGGTGGCGCCGAACCGGTTCTTGATGGCGCGCACCAGTCTCAGCCGGGAGTGCCGCTCGCCCTCGAACTGCAGGACCACGTCGACCAGGTGCTCCAGCGTGCGTGGTCCCGCGATGGAGCCGTCCTTGGTGACGTGACCCACGAGCACGGTCGCGACACCCCGTGTCTTGGCGAGCTGGATCAGCGCCGTGGCCACCGCTCGCACCTGCGCGACATTGCCCGGCGCTCCCTCGACGTCCGAGCTCGCGATCGTCTGCACCGAGTCGACGACCAGCAGGTCTGGGCCCACAGCCTCGACCTGACCGAGCACGGTGGCCAGGTCGGTCTCGGCGGCCAGGAGGAGCCGGGGCGCCAGCGCGCCGATGCGCTCGGCGCGCAGGCGCACCTGAGCCGCCGACTCCTCCGCCGACACGTAGAGCACCGTGCGGCCCTCCCGCGCCGCCCGGGCCGCGACGTCCAGGCTCAGGGTGGACTTGCCGATACCGGGCTCACCGGCCATCAGCACGACCGAGCCCGGCACCAGCCCGCCGCCGAGGACCCGGTCGAGCTCACCGACGCCGGTGCTGCTGACTGCGGCGCGGGCCGGGTCGATCTGGGCAATCGGCACCGCAGGCGTGGTGGGGGCGGTGGCTCGCACGGTCCGCTGCGGCGCGCCCACGACCTCCTCTACAGTGCCCCAGGCGTGGCACTCGCCACACCGGCCCACCCACTTCAGGCTGGTCCAACCGCACTCGAGGCAGCGGTATGCCGATCGGGCGGCAGTCGTCTTCGTGGCCATGGTCCGCATGTTAGGTGTCGCCGCCGACATCCCCGTCGGCAGTGCGTAGGGCCGGTCCGGGATAACCTTGCAAACATGTGCCCGACCCGTACCGCTGTGGGCACCCGCGACCGGCATGAGGTCGGCGCCCGGCCGGACAGGACAACGGTTCGCTCGCGAGCCGGTGCGGCCCATGCCTGAGCACGACCCCGGCATCCCCGTGCACCTGTCGACATCCTCGGTCTATCCCCAGGACGCCGCCTACGCGTTCGACCTGGCCGAGCGGCTGGGTTACGACGGTGTCGAGGTCATGGTGTGGACCGACCCGGTCACCCAGGAGGCCGGGGCGCTGCGTGCCCTGTCCCGGCTGCACGGTCTGCCGGTCGGTGCGGTGCACGCCCCGACCCTGTTGCTGTCACAGCGCCTGTGGGGGTGGGAGCCCTGGGGCAAGATCGACCGTTCGATCCAGCTCGCGGCCGACGTCGACGCAGGCTGCGTCGTGGTGCACCCCCCGTTTCGCTGGCAGCGTGACTACGCTCGCGGCTTCGTCGAGGGGGTCGCGATGCGCGAGCGGCTCACCGGCATGCCGATCGCGGTCGAGAACATGTTCCCGTGGCGGGCCGGCACCTCCGAGCTGCAGGCCTACCTGCCCGACCACGATCCGACCGACGAGGACTACGCCCACATCACCCTGGACATCTCGCATGCCGCCACGTCCGGCTCGGACGCGGCGCAGATGGCTCGCGACCTGGGCGAGCGGCTGACCCACCTGCACCTCGGTGACAGCCTGGGGAGCTTCAAGGACGAGCACCTCGTGCCCGGCCGCGGCTCCCAGCCGTGCGCCCAGGTGCTGCAACACCTGGCCAGCAGCCGGTTCCCCGGTGTCGTGACTGTAGAGGTGAGCACGCGCAAGAAGGACACCCAGCAGCGCGAGCAGGACCTGGCGGAGGCGCTGGCCTACGCACGCGCGCACCTGGTGGCGCCGGCCCCTTCGGGATGAGCACCCGGCGGGCGCCGGCCCGACCCCCTCGTGGCCGGCGCCCGGCCGGCGTCGACACCCGCGCGGACATCGTGGCCGCCGCCCGCACCGCCTTCGCCGAGGCCGGCTACCAGGCGACCTCGATGCGCCACATCGCCCGCCGGGCGGGGGTCGATCCGTCCCTGGTGCACCACTACTTCGACGGCAAGGCGGCCCTCTTCGCCGAGATTGTGCAGATCCGCGTCGACCCCGCTGTCGTCGTCCAGGCAATCGTGGACGGCGACCCGGACCGCGTGGGGGAGCGCGCCGTCCGCAGCTTCTTCGAGGTATGGGACTCTGCGGAGCAGCGCCCGCTGTTCGCGGCACTGCTGCGCTCGGCCCTGGCGGACGAGCACGCTGCACGCACTCTGCGTGAGTTCCTGGCCGAGGAGGTCTTCGGTCGGATCGTGCTGCAGATGCGTCCAGCAGGGGCGTCTGCGCCCACGCAGCTGAGCGCGGCGGAGGCCCAGCGCGCGGGGTTGGCGGCAGCCCAGATGAGTGGCATGGCGCTGATGCGCTACATCATCGCGCTTCCCGCCCTGGCCGACGCCCCCGCCGAGGAGCTGATCCCGCCACTGGCTCACACGATGCAACGGTATCTGGTCAGCGAAGGGGACGAGGAGTATATTTCATCAGATGATGAATGATGCCGCTGTCGTCGCCGCCGATCTGGTGGTGCAGCGGGGCGGCCGCACGGTGCTGGACGGTATCGACCTGCGGGTTCCCGCGGGTCAGGTGGTCGGTCTGCTGGGTCCTAGCGGTGGTGGCAAGAGCACCCTGATGCGCGCCGTGGTGGGAGTGCAGATGATCCGCAGCGGCACGATCACGGTGCTCGGCGCCCCCGCAGGCTCCGCCAGGCTGCGCGACCGGGTCGGTTAGGTGACCCAGGCCCCCAGCGTCTACGGCGACCTGAGCGTGCGGGCCAACCTGGACTACGTCGCCGCCATCCTCGGCGCCGGGCGACGGGCCGTCACCGAGGTGCTGCACCAGGTGGGTCTGCGCGACCAGGCGGGGCAGCGGGTCGACCGACTCTTCGGCGGCCAGCGCTCCCGGGTGTCGCTGGCCGCTGCTCTCCTGGGCGACCCGGCGCTGCTGGTGCTCGACGAGCCGACGGTCGGCCTGGATCCGGTGTTGCGACGTGATCTGTGGGACCTCTTCGGGGATCTCGCGGTGCGGGGGACCACCTTGCTGGTGAGCAGCCACGTCATGGACGAGGCCGTGCGGTGTGACCGGCTGGTGCTGCTGCGCGAGGGGATCGTGCTGGCCGATGACACCCTGGTCGGGCTGCTGCAGCGCACCGGTGCGCCCGACGTCGAGCACGCCTTCCTGAGCCTGGTCGAGCATCCGAGCCCGGCATGAGCCCTCGGCTCACGCTGCTGACGGCGGGCAGAGTCCTGCGCCAGCTGCGTGCGGACCACCGCACGATGGCACTCATGCTGGTCGTGCCGTGCCTGCTGATCGGGCTGCTCGCCTGGGTGCTCGACGGGTCGCCGCTGTTTGACCGGTTCGTCGCCTCACTGCTCGGGGTCTTCCCCTTCGTCGTGATGTTCATCGTGACCAGCATCGCCACGCTGCGCGGGCGCACCTCGGGCACCCTGGAGCGGCTGCTGACCACGCCCCTGGGCAAGGCCGACTTCCTGGTGGGGTATGCCGTCGCCTTCGGTGTCGTCGCGGTGGTGCAGGCGGTGATCGCCACCGCGTTCTCCATCTGGGTGGCCGGTCTCGACGTCGCCGGATCGGTGGTGGTGCTCGTGGTGGTCGCGGCGGTCAACGCGGTAGTGGGGACCTTCTTGGGGTTGTTGGCCTCGGCCTTCGCCCGCACCGAGTTCCAGGCGGTCCAGTTCATGCCGGCCTTCGTGCTGCCGCAGTTCCTGCTCTGCGGGCTGATCGTGCGGCGCGACTCGATGCCACAGGTGCTGCAGTGGGTCTCCGACCTGCTGCCGCTGTCGTATGCGGTGGACGGGATGCAGGAAGTGGCCGCGAGCACCGGGCTGCGCGATGTCGGGGTTGATGTAGTCATCCTGATCGCCTTCTCCTGAGGGGGCGTTGCTGCTGGGTGCGCTGACCCTGCGACGACGCACCGACTGAGCGGTCCGTGGCAGACCCGGGTGACGGCCGGGTTGCGGAGGCCGTAGCCTGACGTGCATGGATCTCGACGTGATCGACCCCGCCAGCTGGTTGCGCCGAGGCCTGCTCGGGGTGAGCCGCAACGACAGTCTGCGCAGCGTGATCGAGAGCGCGCCGGTGAGCCGCGACGTCGTCTCGCGGTTCGTCGCCGGTGCCGGCAACGACCAGGCGGTCGAGGTCGCCTCCTCGCTGCACTCCACCGGTCGGCTGGTGACCCTGGACTACCTGGGGGAGGACACGGCTGACCCGCAGATGGCGCAGGACACCAAGCGCGTCTACCTGGACCTGATCGGGGCCCTGGCCGACCGGGGTCTGACCAGCGGGGGGAAGGTCGAGGTCAGTCTCAAGCTGAGCGCGCTCGGGCAGGCTCTCGAGCAGGACGGGGAGCAGATCGCGTTGGACAACGCCCGCGAGATCTGTCGCGCCGCCGCCAACGCCGACACCACCGTCACGCTGGACATGGAGGACTACAGCACGACTGACCTCACCCTGAGCGCCCAGCGGGAGCTGCGTCAGGACTGGCCGTGGGTGGGCGCGGTGCTGCAGAGCTACCTCTACCGGACCGAGCAGGACTGTCGCGACCTGGCATACGAAGGCAGCCGGGTGCGGTTGTGCAAGGGCGCCTACAAGCAGCCTGAGTCCGTCGCCTACCAGGACAAGTCCGAGGTCGACAAGTCCTACGTGCGGTGCCTGAAGATCCTGATGCAGGGTCAGGGCTACCCGATGGTTGCCACGCACGACCCGCGAATGATCGAGATCGCCGGTGTGCTGGCCGACCGTGGGCAGCGTGCCGCCGACAGCTTCGAGTACCAGATGCTGCTCGGCATCCGGCCGGATGAGCAGCAGCGGCTCGCCGACACCGGCGCCCGGGTGCGGGTCTACACCCCCTACGGCGAGGAGTGGTACGGCTACCTCGTGCGGCGGATGGCCGAGCGCCCGGCCAACCTGGCCTTCTTCGTGCGTGCCGTCGCCACGACCGGGTGAGCCCAGCATCATGACGATCGCCATCCTCGGGGCCGGGGTGATGGGCTCCACCCTGGTTTCCGCCCTGTTGCGGGCCGGTCGGGACCCCGCCGACATTGTGGTCAGCGACAAGGTCACCGCGCGCACAGAGCAGGTCGCCGCGCAGCACGGCGTGCGAGGTCTGAGCGCGGCCGAGGCCATCGACGGTGCGGACATCGTTGTGCTGGCCGTCAAGCCGCAGGACATGGCCGCCCTGCTGGAGGACTTCGGTGGGCTCGTGGGTCGGGATGCCCTGGTGCTGTCCATCGCCGCCGGGATCAGCACCGACTTCCTCGAGCGCCGCCTCGGGGATGGCGTGTCGGTGGTCCGCGCGATGCCCAACACCGCTGCGCTGGTCGACCAGGCAATGTCCGCGCTGGCCCGGGGGAGGCACTGCACTGACGAGCACCTGCGGGAGGCGGAGCGGCTGCTGGGGGCGGTCGGCGCGGTAATCACCCTGGACGAGCAGCACATGGATGCGGTGACCGCGATCAGCGGCAGTGGCCCGGCCTACATCTTCTTCGTGGTCGAGGCGATGATCGAGGCGGGTGTGCTGCTGGGCCTGCCGCGGGCCACGGCCTCGGAGCTGACCGTCCAGACGCTCTACGGCGCGGCGACGATGATGCGGGAGACGGGACAGCACCCGACCGTGCTGCGCGAGCAGGTCTCCAGCCCGGGAGGCACGAGCGTGGCGGCCCTGCGGAAGCTGGAGGACCACAAGGTCCGGGCCGCGTTCCTGACGGCGATGGAAGCCGCAGCGCGCCGCTCGGCCGAGCTGTCCGCTTCGGACTGAGCCCCCAACCCGCGGGCTTTAGCCTCGGATTTTCGTGCGACCTGACGACAGGAGGTCATCGTGTGTAGCTGATCTGTTGTCATGCTCGTCGTCGCCTGCCGGTGTGAGTCCGGTCCGGGTAGCTGCCAGGAGGCCCGGTAGCAGGCTGGCGGCGTCGGAGGGAAACCTGCGGCGTCGAAGCCCAGCGTCGAAAGCCCTTGCGGGGGAGCGACTGAGCGGTCCGTAGCATCAAGCGAAGCCTGCGGCGTCGTTATAGGTCACCCCGGTTGGGGTGGTGCAGGGAGTGCCGAGCCCCCGAAATCAGGGTGAAGGCCATGGAAGCGGTGAAGAGCCTGGAGGCGCAGCCGTGAAGGACTCCTCGGCGTATGGGGCGCGGAACGTTCAGAAGGTGGCGGCGGGAGCTGGTGAGGCCCTCCCCGGCCCGGCGACCTGCGATGAGTTGTCGTCGGAAGCGACGCGCCCTATAACCGGTGATCCCGGGAAGTGGGTGGCGTGCCGGGTGGGCGTCGGAGGCGGTCGTAGTACTGGTTGAGCCGAGCGGACAACACAACCGCCGGTGAGGGAAGGGCCGCTGCTTCGTCGGTGCGTAGCGTCTGTGAAGGAGTGGCTCGGTGAGTGCCGTTTTGGCTAGATTGCTTGGGTCGTGTCTGTCGTTAAGGATGAGTCAAGTTTGGGTCTGCTTCACGCGGCCAGTCCGGCTCGGGTGAGAAGGTCGTCGATCGCCGTGTCGTAGGCCCTGCTGGCTGCACGGATG
>NZ_JBPCKQ010000161.1:0-8796 GCF_051004135.1 Ornithinimicrobium sp. | reverse complement strand
CCGCAGGAGGACCAGGTCCGAGCGCTGGTCGCCGAGGTGGAGACCACGGTCACGGACCTCGGCGGACACGTGGAGCAGGAGTCGTGGACCCCGACCACCCGCTTCGACGCCGACCTCGCCGACCGGTTGCGGCGGGTGATCGGAGAGCAGGAAGGGGGACTGCTGAGCGTGCCGGTGCTGGGCACCGGTGCCGGTCACGACGCGGGCATCCTGGCCGGAGCCGGCATCCCGACCGCGATGCTGTTCGTCCGCAACCCGACCGGGGTCTCGCACAGTCCGGCCGAGCATGCCGAGCGCGCCGACTGCCACGCCGGGGTGGACGCGCTGACCGCCTGCGTCACCGAGCTCCTCGGCAGTGCGGCAGCCGAGGGTGCGGGACCTGGCGGTGCCGTATGAGGTGGCACGCGGCCCACGCTCACCTGCCCGACGGCCTGGCGCGGGACGTGCTCATCGAGGCCGAGAACGGCCGGTTCACCTCGGTTGCACCCGGGGTCCCGCTCACCGGGCTCGACCCGGTCGAGCGACTGCCCGGTGTCGTGCTCCCCGGCCTCGCCAACGCGCACAGCCACGCCTTCCACCGGGCTCTGCGCGGGCGCACCCATGCCGACGGCGGCACCTTTTGGACGTGGCGCGAGGCGATGTATGCCGTGGCCGGCCGGCTCGACCCGGACAGCTACCTCGCGCTGGCCCGGGCCACCTACGCGGAGATGGCGCTGGCCGGGATCACCGCGGTGGGGGAGTTCCACTACCTGCACCACGGCCCGGACGGCGTGCCCTACGCCGACCCCAATGCCATGGGTGCGGCCCTGGTGCAGGCTGCCGCCGACGCAGGCATCCGGCTGACCCTGCTCGACACCTGCTACCTGGCCGGTGGTCTGGAGGAGCAGGGCCACACGCCGCTGACCGGCACACAGCAGCGGTTCGGCGACGGCACTGCACAGGCCTGGGCTCAGCGCGTGTCGCTGCTGCGCGACCACCTCGACGGCGGGCCGGGTCATCTGCGGGTCGGGGCTGCCGTGCACTCCGTGCGGGCAGTGCCGCGCGGGAGTCTTGCCGTCGTCGCCGATGTCGCCCGCCGGCGGCGGGATGCGCCGTTGCACGTGCACCTGTCCGAGCAACCCGCCGAGAACGACGCCTGCCGTGCCGCCTACGGGCTCACCCCGACCGAGCTGCTGGCCGACGAAGGACTGCTGTCGCCCGAGCTGAGCACAGTGCACGCCACCCACCTCACCGACCACGACATCGCGCTGCTGGGGGGCGCCGGGGTCACCGCCTGCTTCTGCCCGACCACGGAGCGCGACCTCGCCGACGGCATCGGACCGGCCCGCGCGTTGCTGGACGCCGGAGCGGCGCTGTCTCTCGGGTCCGATCAGCACGCCGTGACCGACCTGATCGAAGAGGCCCGCGCGCTGGAGATGCACGAGCGGTTGCACACCTTGCAGCGGGGCCGGCTGAGCCCGACCGACCTGCTGGCCGCAGCCACCCGGCATACCTCGATCGGCTGGCCCGACGCAGGTGAGCTGCGGGTCGGCGCCCGGGCCGACCTGATTGCGATCCGCGACGACACGCCCCGCACCGCGGGCAGCCTGCCCGCACAGATCCTGCTCAGCGCGACCGCCGCCGACGTCGACACCGTCGTGGTGGACGGCCGTACGGTGGTCGAGCAGGGGCGGCACCGGCTCGGCGATGTCGGGCACCTGCTGCGCCAGGCCCTGGAACCCCTGCAGAGAGGCGACTGATGTCCATCCTGATCACTGGCATCCGCGAGCTCGTGACCTGTGACGACGACCTCGAGCGCGCCGACCATGCGGACGGCCTGGGCATCGTGCGCGACGCCGCCCTGGTCGTCGGCAGCGCGCACGAGGACGTGGCCACCACCATCCAGTGGGTGGGCCCGGCCACCGCTGCCCCGGCCGCCGACTGGGCCATCGACCTGGGCGGCAAGGCGGTGCTGCCCGGCTTCGTCGACAGCCATTCGCACATCGTCTATGCCGGGGACCGCTCGGCCGAGTTCGCCGCCCGGATGACCGGACAAGGCTACGACGGCGGCGGCATCGCGACCACGGTCGCGGCGACCCGGGAGGCCGACGACGACACCCTGCGCACGCTGCTGCGCGCCCGGGTCGAGGAGATGCGCGCCCAGGGCACCACGACCGTGGAGATCAAGTCCGGCTACGGGTTGAGCGTGGCCGACGAGGCCAGGATGCTGCGCCTGGCGGCCGAGGTCACGGACGAGGTCACCTACCTCGGCGGGCACGTCCTGCCGCCCGGCACGGGGCACGACGCCGGCGAGCGGTCGGCATACGTCGACCTGGTCTGCGGCCCGATGCTGCTGGCGGCCCTGCCGCATGCCCGCTGGGTCGACGTCTTCTGCGAGCCGGGCAGCCCGCACGCCTTCGACGAGGAGGAGTCCCGGGCCATCCTGCGCGCCGGCATGGCGGCCGGGCTGCTGCCGCGGGTGCACGGCAACCAGCTCGGTCCCGGCCCGGGGGTGGCGCTGGCGGTGGAGGTGGGCGCGGCGAGCGTGGACCATTGCACCTATCTGTCCGACGCCGACGTGGACGCCCTGGCCGGTGCCTGCGGGACGACGGTGGCGACGCTGCTCCCCGGCGTGGAGTTCTCCACCCGCTCGCCCTACCCCGACGGGCGGCGACTGCTGGATGCCGGGGTCGACGTCGCCCTGGCCACCGACTGCAACCCGGGCACCTGCAGCTCCTCGTCCATGCCGCTGATGATCGCCCTCGCGGTGCGGGAGATGGGGATGACTCCGGCCGAGGCCGTGCGGGCGGCGACGGTCGGGGGCGCTCGGGCGTTGCGTCGCGACGACGTCGGCCGGGTCCGGGTGGGCGGTCGCGCCGACCTCGCGGTGCTCGACGCGCCGTCCTACCTGCACCTGCCCTACCGGGTGGGCGTGCCGCTGGCGCGCACCCTGGAGGTGTGAGACCCCGGTGTACCGTCGAGGGATGGAGCACGACGAGCTCGAGGCGTTCTGGGTCGACGCCCGGATCAGGGCCAAGATCAACCGGGTCAGCGGATACCTCGGTGTCAGCGCCAAGGAGGTGCTTCGTCCGCCGGCCTGGTCCTTCGGCGGCGACCCTACCCAGGCAGACGAGCTGCTGAGCTTGGTGCTCGCCGGCACCAAGACGGCCACCTCGAGCGCACGAGCCGACTACGACGCCGACGGGGAGCAGGTGCCCGAGTTCGGTTCGCTGTCCATCGTGCTGGACGGAGCCGGTCACCCCCGCGCGCTGCTGCGCACCACGGACGTGCGAGTCGTGCGGTTCGACCAGGTCGATGCTGCGCACGCGCGGGCCGAGGGGGAGGCCGACGGCAGCCTTGAGCAGTGGCGTGAGGCCCATGCCGAGTTCTTCGAGCAACAGTCCCACCACCGGTTCGACCCAGAAATGCTCGTGGTGCTGGAGAACTTCGAGGTGCTCGTAGCCGTGCCCTACACCGGGGAGGACGCGCTCAGCCCGACGTCGATTGGGTGACCTCCGCGCCGCCTTGAGCCAACGCATCCAGGACCGCCACTGCGCTCAGGCCGCCAACGCGTGCGTTTCGCCTGCTCCCTCCGCCCGCATGGAGCCACGCGAGGCCGGCAGCCGCGTCGGCTCGTCGGCTCGTAGGATTGCCGGTATGGGGTAGTCGGGTGTCCGTCGGCGGGTTCGGGTGGGCCTGGTGACAGTGGTGGCCTCCGTAGCCCTCGTGGGCTGCGCCCAGGAGGTGGCAGGCGACGAGGTCGAGCAGAGCATCGTGGACGCCATGACCGAGCAGCAGGTGACCCTGGAGTCGGTGGACTGCCCCGAGGCGCTGCCCGCCGAGCTCGACGCGGCGATCGTCTGCGAGGTCTCGGTGATCGGTGTCAACGACCTCGGCGCGCCCGTCGACCGGATCCGGGTCGGGGTCACGGCGATCGAGGGCGAGGAGGTGCGCTACCGGCTCGAGCCGCTCGCGGAGGGCGCTTCCCACGAGGGGGCCGGCGCCGGGGACGGAGATGGCTGAGCCGCGCCGCGCGTCATCCCGGCTCTCGACATACCCTGAACGGGTGCCTGACCTGCCGCTACGCGTTCACTCCGACACCGGTGCCACGCTGCGCTGGACCCATCGCCCGGCCGCACCGCGGGCCGCCGTGCTTCTGCTGCACGGCGGGCAGGCGCACGGCAGCTCGCCGACATCCTGGCGCCAGCTGTCGATGGCGCGGGTCTATCCGTTCGCGGGTGCGATCGCCCGGCGGGGTGGTGGTGGCATCGCGGTGGCCTTCCTGCGGTATGCCGTGCGGGGCTGGAACGATGCGGCACCGGTCCGGGACGCGCGCTGGGCACTGACCCAGATCCGCGGTGAGCTGCCGGGTATGCCGATCGGGGTCGCGGGGTACTCGATGGGCGGCCGGACAGCGCTGCGGCTGTGTGGTGACCCGGGGGTGGCCTCGCTGGTCACCCTGGCCGCCTGGGCGGATGCGCGGGACGTCGCCATGTGGCAGCCACGCCGTGGACTACCAGTGCTGATGATGCACGGCAGCGCCGACCGGGTCACCGACCCCCGGGGCACGGAGCTCGCCGCGCGCACGCTGCGTAGCGGGGGCGCCGAGGTCGACGTGGTGACGGTCGAGGGCGACACCCACGCCATGCTGCGGCAGGCCCGCACCTGGCACGGTCGCACGGCCGAGCACCTCGCAGCCACGCTGCTGACCGCCCCGACCCCGCGCTGAGGAGCCCCGGCCCGGCCGTTGTGCGCGCCGGCGCGGCCTGCGCAGCCCCCAGTGGAGCGCACATCGGTCACCGGCCAACTGCTAGCATTGCTGGCAGGAGGTGTCGAGTGTGGCTGCCATCAGCATCAGGGCCCTTGACGATCGAGTGCACGAGCGTTTGCGGGTGCGTGCTGCCCGGCACGGTCGATCGATGGAGGCCGAAGCCCGGGTGATTCTGGAGGATGCGGTCAGCGAGCCCGGTGAGTCCGTCGGCCTCGCCCAGGCGCTGCTTGCCCGTTTCGGTGACGCGGGCGGCGTCGACCTTGAGCCCCCACGACGCAGTCAGGCCCCCCGCGCGGCGGACCTGCCCGAGTGAGCGAGGACGTCCTCGCCCGGATCGTCGTACTGGACACCAACGTCGTCTCAGAGCTGATGCGGCCCACCCCTGCCGCCGCGGTGCTCAGCTGGGTAGAAGACCTGGCGCCCCCGAAGGTGCACACGACGTCGGTGACCCTCGCAGAAGTTCGCTTCGGCATCGCCCGCCTCCCGGTCGGCCGTCGCCGCGCCACGCTGATGAACGCCGCGGACGACGTCTTCGGCGCCTTCACGGACCGGATCCTGCCCTTCGACGGCCAACCGGCCGAGCACTACGCGGACATCGTGGTGGAGTGCGAGCAACGTGGTATGCCGATCAGCGGCTTCGATGCTCAGATCGCCGCCATCTGCCGGACCCATCGGGCGGTCCTGGCCACGCGCAACATCTCGGACTTCGAGCTGCTCGGCCTAGACCTCGTCGACCCCTGGGCTGCCTGAACGCCGGGGAGGCTCAGATGGAGCCGAGAAGCACAGCGGGCTGCTCGACGCAGTCGGCGACGAAGCGCAGGAAACCCCCGGCCGTCCCGCCGTCACAGACCCGGTGGTCGAAGGTGAAGGACAGCTGGGTGATCTTGCGCAGTGCGATCTGCCCCTCGTGCGCCCAGGGCCGATCGATGATCCGGCCCACGCCGAGCATCGCGGCCTCAGGGTGGTTGATGATCGGGGTCGAGCCGTCCACGCCGAAGACGCCGTAGTTGTTGAGGGTGAACGTCCCGCCGGTCAGCTGCGCCGGTGTCAGCGTGCCCTCGCGGGCCGCGTCGGTCAGCTCTCGAAGCGCGATGGCGAGCTCCACCGTGGTCATCGACCCGGCATCGCGCACCACGGGCACCACCAGCCCTCGTGGCGACTGCGCCGCGAAGCCGAGGTGGACCGCGCCGTGCTGCACGATCTCCTGCGCGTCGGTGTCGACCGAGGAGTTGAGCTCGGGATGCCGGCGCAGACCGGCCACGGTGATCCGGGCCAACAGGGCCAGTAGGCCGATTCCGTCGTCCGGCCGAGCGGCATGCAGGGTGTCGCGGAGGGCGAGCAGCTCGGTGGCGTCGACGTCGACCCAGGTGGTGGCGTCGGGGATCTCCCTGCGCGAGGTGCTCAGCCGCTCGGCCATCGTCCGCCGAACGCCGGTGAGTGGGATCCGCTGGTCTGCGTCAGGAGACGCCGGCTCGTCGTGCCGGGAGTGGGCGGCACGCACGACGTCGTCCCGTCGGATGACCCCGTCGGGGCGCCGCACCGCGATGGCCGCGAGGTCCAGCCCGGCGTCGCGAGCGAGTCGGCGCACCAGCGGGGAGATGACCCTGACCGCCCTGGTCTGTCCGTTGGGTTGCCGCGGCTCGGGCCGGTCCGCGGGGTATGCGGTGTCGCCGGTGCTGGGAGGTGGGTCCTCGGAGGCTCCGGCTCGAGCGCCGCGACGCCGACCCGCGCGGGCCCGGCGGACCTGGTCGGCTCCGGTGCCGTAGCCGATCAGCACCGCGCCGGACCCGGAAGCCTCGCCGCCGACGGTGAGCAGTGGCGACCCGACGGCGAGCATCTGCCCGGGTTCGCCGTGCAGCGAGGTGACCGTGCCGGCATACGGACAGGGCACCTCCACGGCGGCCTTGGCGGTCTCGACGGTCACGACGTGCTGGTCGGTGCTGACCTCGTCGCCCTCGGCCACCAGCCACTCCACGATCTCGGCCTCGGTCAGCCCCTCGCCGAGGTCGGGCAGAGCGAAGACCTTGGCCTCGCTCACCGGCCCGCCGCCTGCTGGGCCCCGGTGAGGTGCGTCAGGTCCGGCTCGTCGTCCCACTGCAGGCGCCCGATGGTGTCCAGTACCCGGTCGACGCTGGGCAGGTGGCTGCGTTCGAGCTTGGGCGGGGGGTAGGGGATGTCCAGCCCGCTGACCCGCAGCACGGGGGCGTGCAGGGAGTGGAAGCACCGCTCGGAGACCCGGGCCGCGATCTCCCCGGCGACGCCGCCGAAGCCGGGGGCCTCGGACAGGACCACGCACCGGCCCGTCTTGCGCACCGAGGCACTCACGGTCTGGTCGTCGAAGGGCACCAGGCTGCGCAGGTCGACGACCTCGACGTCCCAGTCCTCCTCAGCGGCCGCGACCTCGGCGGTCTTCAGGGCGGTGGGCAGCTGCGGGCCGTAGGTCAGCAGGGTGACGTCGCGGCCCTCCCGGCGCACCGTGGCCCGCCCGATCGGCTCGGTCGTGGTCGGCAGGTCGAGCTCGTCCTTGGACCAGTAGAGGATCTTGGGCTCCATGAAGACCACCGGGTCCGGGTCGGCGACCGCCGCGCGCAGCAGCGAGTAGGCGTCGGCCGGGGTGCCCGGCGTGACCACCTTCAGGCCGGGCGTGTGGGCGTAGTAGGCCTCGGAGGAGTCGCAGTGGTGCTCCACGCCGCCGATGCCCCCGGCATACGGCACCCGGATCACCATCGGCAGGCTGAGCGCGCCGCGGGTCCGGTTGCGCATCTTGGCCACGTGCGAGACCACCTGCTCGAACGCGGGGAAGCCGAAGGCGTCGAACTGCATCTCGATCACCGGCCGGAAGCCCTGCATCGCCATGCCGACCGCGAAGCCGGTGATGCCGGCCTCGGCCAGAGGTGTGTCGAAGCACCGGTCGGTGCCGAAGTCGGCACTCAGTCCGTCAGTGATGCGGAAGACGCCCCCCAGGCTGCCGACGTCCTCGCCGAAGACGACCACGTCGGGGTCCTCGCGGAGCGCGTCACGCAGCGCGGTGTTGAGCGCCTGGGCGAAGGTGGTCGTGCTCATCGTGGTCCCTCCATCGTGCCGGCCTGCTCGGCGGCCACCAGCTCGGACTGCTCCCGCAGCTGGGGGGTCGGCTCGGCATACACGTGTGAGAACAGGTCGGCCGGGTCCACCACCGGCTCCTCACCCATCCGGCGGCGCAGGTCGGCGGCCCGCTGCTCGGCCTCGGCGGTGACCTCCTCGATCCGCGCGGAGTCCAGGTGGCCCTGGTCGACCAGGTAGGTCTGCAGCCGGGCGATCGGGTCGCGCGCCGTCCAGGCCTCGACCTCGGCGGCGTCGCGGTAGCGGGTAGCGTCGTCGGCGTTGGTGTGCGCCTCGAGCCGGTAGGTGTGCGCCTCGATCAGGAAGGGGCCGCCCCCGGAGCGGGCGTGCTCGACCGCCGCGCGGGTCACCGCGAGCACGGCGGCCGCGTCGTTGCCGTCGACCTGCTCGGAGCGCACGCCGTAGCCGACGCCCTTGTAGGCCAGCGCGGGCGCCTTGGTCTGCTGGGCGAGCGGCACCGAGATCGCGAAGCCGTTGTTCTGCACGAAGAAGACGACCGGAGCCTCGAAGACCGCCGCGAAGTTGAGCGCCTCGTGGAAGTCACCCTCGCTGGTGGCCCCGTCGCCGAGGAAGCACAGCGCCACACCGTCGGTGCCACGGCGGCGCAGGGCGTAGGCCGTGCCGGCGGCGTGCACGGTCTGCGTCGCCAGGGGGGTGCACTGCGGGGCTGTGCGGGTGGCCACGGGGTCGTAGCCGCAGTGCCAGTCACCGCGCAGCAGGGTGAGCGCCTGGACCGGGTCGATCCCGCGAGTGACCAGGGCCATCGAGTCGCGGTAGGTGGGGAACAGCCAGTCGCGCTCGCCCAGGGTATGCAGGGGCGCCACCTGGCAGGCGTCCTGACCACGGGAGGAGGGATAGACCGCGAGCCGGCCCTGCTTGGTCAGCGCGGTGGCCTGGCCGTCGAACCGGCGGCCCAGCATCATGTCGCGCCAGACCGCGACCAG
>NZ_JBPCKQ010000160.1:0-16291 GCF_051004135.1 Ornithinimicrobium sp. | reverse complement strand
CCTACGGCTCAAGCAGTGGCGGGGTGTCGCGACCCGCTATGACAAGCACGCCCGCACCTTCCTCGGCGGCGTCCTACTGGCCGCCAGCATTCTCTACATCAAGACTCATTAAGGAGACACGCTCTAGGAGGAGCACGAGCAGAGACAGGTGGAAGAGCAGGTTCCCCGCCTCGCGCAGGTAGCCCTTCTCAGCACTGACGGCGTCACCGTCGACCCGGACCCGGAACCGGCGACGGCGCAGCTCGGTGGCTGCCCCCTCCAGCACCTCCCCCGCCTCCCGGTCGGTGAACCAGGAGTGATGACCGACCGTGTGCGAGAAGGTGCGTGGCGGCGGCGATGGAGCCGCCCTGCCCGCGCGCCACAGCCGTGCGCACCGGGGAAGCACGCAGCCGGTCATCGACACCAGCAGCAGCAGGTAGATGGCCGCGAACCACGTCGAGGAGTAGACCTCGAAGAACCCGAGCCGGTCCAGCCACGGCGCGAGGCGCGGATAGTCCTGAGCGAAGCGGACCACCGCTGCCGGGTCACTGGCGACGCCGCGCTGCGGCAGAACCGATCCGGGAACCGCCGCGAGGGCGAGCAGCGCCAGCAGGGCCAGAGCGACCCGCATGGATGTCAGGACTCGCCAGGCCCACCGTGCCCACCCGAGTAGGCCGATGCCCCCGCTAGCCATCCAGGGAACCCGTGACTTCGCCCGCCCGCTCCTCCAGGACACCCTCGATCAGCGCGCGCAGGGTCCCTTCCTCGACGGCGCCGATGACGCGTCCGGCCACCCGCCCGTCCCGGTCCAATACCAACGTGACCGGCACCGCCTGCGCGGGGACGTGGGCGCTGAGGGCCAGCAGCGCGCGCCCGTCGCGGTCCTCGATGCTCGGGTAGGGGATGTCGAACTCGTCCTCGAAGGCCAGCGCCGCTGCGCGGTTGTCTTTCACGTTCACCCCCACGAAGGACACCCCCGCGTCGGCGTACTCGCGGGACAGTCGCGAGAGCACCGGGGCCTCCTCACGGCACGGGACGCACCATGATCCCCAGACGTTGATCACCACGGTGTCCCCCCGCAGGTCGGCGATATCCAGCAGGGTGTCGGTGAGTGTGGTGCCGGACAACTGGACCGGTTCGCCCCGCGCGTCGGGGGGATACTCGGCGATCGGTCCCGAGTCCGTCCCCGAGGCCTCCGCGGTGAGGCCCTGCCGCGTCCAGTCCCAGTACGCCCACCCGGCGAGAAGGAACGCCGCGAGCGACACCGCGACGACCCAGAGCCCTCGCCTGGGTTGCCGGCGCACGGCGTCGCTGGGAGCACCGTCGCGCTCGTCGTCGTCCGTGGTCATGTTGTGCACGGGTCGATGCTCCTACTGTGCTGGGAAGGCGATGCGGACACCCTGGCGAGGACCACGCGGCTCGGCTAGGAGCGCCCGTCGGTGAGCACGGACATCCGCCGGGCGAACTCCTCCTCGTCGATCTCCCCGGCCGCATACCGTCGGCGGAGCACGTCCTCCGGCGACTCCCGCTGCCACGTGGAGTGCGAGGCGCCGGAGCCGGTTCCGGAGCGACGGACCAGCCACACGATCCCGGCGACGGCCAGCCCCAGCAGCGCCAGGCCCACCAGGAGCCAGAGCACCATCCAGGCGCCCATTCCCGTCATGTTGCCCATTCCGCCACTCATCATGTCGTGCATGTCTGAGCCCACATCATCCTCCTCGCTGATAGCTGTTCCGTGACCCTTCCACCGACAGCGGCTCGGCTCACGGGCGGGGCGTCGGCTCCCTGCGCTCCTGTGCGGGCCGGCCCGTCCTGCACCGCGTGCAGCTGCTCTACCTCGGCACGCAGCCGCGCCAACTCCTCCTGGGTCACCGGCGCCTGCACCTGCTCGCCGCCGTGCTGACCGCCCCGCATCATGAACCACATCATCAGGACCATCCCCACCGGATAGGCCAGCAACGCCAGACCGAAGAGCGCTTCGCTCATCGCGTCGTTCCTTTCGTCCACGAGCTGCCGACGGCGACGCCGGTCCAGGACCGGCTGGGGCCCTTCTGGCTGCTGGACATCTCAGTGCTCATGGCCAGGCCTGCCCTGCGGGTTACGGCCCCATCATCTCGGTGTGCATGTGCGTCATGTCGGGGCTCGAACTGAAGGACCAGACCGATGGTGGGAATGGGTGTTGTCATGGCCTGCGTAGCGGGGCACTCTCGACGACGGTGGGGCACGCCACCGAGCCGGACACGGATGAGCGCATCGACATGCGCACCGAGATGATTCGTCATCCGCCTGCTCCCTCGTCATTAGGTGCCATCAGCTGTGGTCAGGTCGTTCCGCAGCCGCGTCGACGGCCGTACCGCGCCACTGGCTACTATGCAGCATAGTCATATGAGCGGCGAACCGCCGTACCGGCTCACAGGGGCGTCTGCCACCCGGTGATCAGTCCCTGCATGCGGCTGATGAGGGCGGTCCACACCCCGCTGACCTGCAGCACACCGAGGAGGACGAGGAACGCTCCCCCTGCCTGCGCGATCCTCCGCGCGTTGCGGCGGGCCCAGTCGAACCGGTGCATGCCACGGTCGACGGTCACCGCAGCGAGGACGAACGGGACACCCAGGCCCAGGCTGTAGGCAAAGGACAGCAGCGCCCCCCGCCCCGCGCCCCCCGACGTGGCGGCCAGGGTCAGCACGGCAGCCAGCGTGGGGCCGATGCAGGGTGTCCAGCCGACACCGAACAGCACACCCACCAGAGGGGCGCCAGCAAGACCGGATCGTGGTCGGTACTGAAGGCGCAGGGTCCTGCCGAACAACGGGAACCGGGTCAGCACGCCGGCGAAGACCAGGCCGAGGACGATCGTCAGCGCACCCAGGATCCGGATCAGGGTGTCCTGGTGCTCCAGCAGCAGAGAGCCGAGGCCGCCGAAGAGCGCCCCGTAGCTGGTGAAGACGGCGGCAAAGCCGAGGACGAACAACGACGCGCCCAGCACGGTCCTGGAACTCCCCGGTCCGACCGACGTCGTCGGGGCGTGCCCGGACGTCGGTAGCCGTACGCCCGACTCCTTGGCTGCCCCGCGCGTTTGCCCCGGCGGCGACCCCGCCACCACGGCCACCGGCGTCGCCCGCCAGGGACCATTGGCTCGATGCGCCGCCTGCGTTCCGGACATCCCGGCCACATACGAGAGATATCCCGGCACAAGGGGAAGGCAACAGGGCGAGAGGAACGAGACGGCCCCGGCCGCGACGGCGAGCCCGATCGCGAGGAGCAGCGGCCCCGACATCACCAGGTCGGACAGCGATTCCATGGACCTATCCTCCCTGGGCCGGAGCGCGACTCGCCGGACGGGCGAGGGGCCTCGGGTGCGAGGCCTGCCGACTGCTCTACTATCCTACATAGTGAACGTGGGCGTGGACACGCCACCGGCTCCGCGGCAGGCCCCACGTGCCCCCGCGGACGAACTGCGACAGGAACGAGAACCCGATGACCATCGACATGGACCCCTACATCTTCCATGTGGGGCACATCGGGCTCCGGTGGTACGGCCTTCTGTTCGCCACAGCGGTCGTGGGGGGCTTCTGGTTGGCTGCACGGGAGACCCGCCGGTTGGGGATCCCCCGGCAGAAGTTCGAGAGTATCGCCGCCTGGGGACTCGTCGGCGGCATCGTCGGCGCACGACTTTTCCACGTGGTCGATAATCCTGGCGTCTATCTCGAACACCCCTGGCAGGCCCTAGCCGTCTGGGAAGGGGGGCTGGCCGTCTACGGAGGCCTGGTCGGCGGCGCACTGACCGGCGCCTTCCGCGCGTGGCGCCAGGGGGTTCCTCTGGGCAGGACCGCGGACGGCGCGGCCCTGGGAATGCTGTTGGGCCAGGCGGTCGGGCGCCTTGCCTGCATCCCCAACGGAGACGCCTACGGTTCGCCCACCGATCTCCCGTGGGCCTTCACTTACCTCAATCCCGCCTCCATGGTGCCCCCCGACCTGCTCGGCGCGCCCCTGCATCCCTACCCGGTGTACGAGCTCGTGTTCGACCTCGCCCTGCTGGCTGCGCTGATCCTGCTGCGCAAGCGCGCCTCCTTCGCCGACCGACCCGGGCTGCTCTTCGCCACCTATGTCATCGCCTACTCGACGGGGCGGTTCGCCTTGAGCTACTTCCGGATGGAGAACGTATGGCTGTGGGGTTTGCAGGAGGCCCAGATCGCCTCACTACTCGGAGCTGCGGCCGGCGTGGTCATGGTGGTGGCCATCCGAGGCCGCCAGCAGGCCGGTGCGACGCAGATTGTTACTATGTCGAATAGTAAAACAGTCGAGGAGAGGGCTTCCGATGCGCTGCGATGACAAGCGTGTCTTGGTTGGTCTGGCAGCGCTGGCCGTGGTCGGCATCGTGCTCGCCCCATCCAGTGCATGGACGTTGCTTCCCGTGCTGACCCTGCTGGCCTGTCCGCTGTCCATGCTGGTGATGATGCGCTCGATGAGAAACGGCAGCCAGTGCGGGCGACAGGCCTCCGCGGCCCCTGGCTCGGGCACCGAGGGCGAGATCCGGCGACTGCGCGCCGAGCTCGACGACCTCAGAGGGCGCCGGGACGTCGGTCCCGAGAGAGTGGCGGGGCCCGGGAGGGCGCTGTGAGGGCGACCACACGCCTTACCCGTCGCAGCTTGGGCATCATGGCCCTAGGCGCGCTCACAGCCGGGTGCTCGTCGCGGCCCCCCAACGGCGACTCCTCCGCGCAAGCCATGGCGAAGGGTACTGGGAAGCAGTTCGCCGGCACGCCCGTGGAGCCAGCGCCTTTCCGTCCTGCCCTCGTTCTCCCGGACACACAGGGCCAGGAGTTCGACCTGCGCAACCGCCCGGAGGGTGAGGTCACGGTCGTCTTCTTCGGCTACACCCACTGCCCGGACGTGTGCCCGACCACGATGGCGGACCTCGCCCAGGCGCGAAGCTCCCTACCTCCGGACGTCCGCCAGGACCTGCAGGTCGTCTTCGTCACCGAGGACCCCGGACGGGACAATTCGCCGATCGTCCGGGAATGGCTGGACCGCTTCGACCCGGACTTCATCGGGCTGATCGGGGGCACCCCGCAGACCAAGCAGGTGCTGGAGGAACTCTACCTTCCCACGACCCAGCGGATCGAGGACCCCGAGACGTCTGTCGTCCACCCCGACGACGGACACGAGCACCCGGGTGACTACGGCCTGGAGCACGCGAGCATCATCTACGCCTTCGCTCCCGGTGACCGGGTCCTCATCTATACCGGCGGGTTCACCCCCGACCAGTACGCCGACGACTTCGCCGCCCTCGTCAACCCGGGCGAGCGATAGCCCCTGCGGCCATCTGGCCCGCCTTGCCCACCCCCCGCCCGGCACACCCCCGCGCGCACCAGAACGGAGAGACATGAGTCCCAACCGCACCTCGTCAACCCGAGCGCGCGCCGCTCGACCGTCCACCGGAGGAGACCGACCTCCGAGCGGCGGGCGCCGTCTGACCGTCATCGCCGTCGTGCTGGCAGTTGTCGCGGTATTCGCGGCGATCGTCGTGGCGCTGGTGAGCAACGGCAGAGAGCTCGGCGAGCCTGCCGGCGGCGGGCCCGTCGAGCTCTCCCACGTGCACGGCCTGGGTGTCGACCCGGGGGACGGTGAGGTCTATGCCGGCACCCACTACGGCCTCATCCGCGTCCCTGCAGAGGGGGAGCCCACCCTGGTCGGTGACACCGTCCAGGACTTCATGGGTTTCACCGTCGTTGGCCCCGGCCACTACCTGGCCAGCGGGCACCCCGGCGAGGGCCAGGACGCACCGGGCAACCTGGGCCTGATCGAGAGCACCGACGGCGGTCAGACCTGGCAAAGCCTGTCCCTGGCCGGGGAGGCGGACTTCCACGCCCTCCGGGCCAGGCACGGACAGGTCTACGGCTACCACGGCGGCACCCTCATGGTCAGCGACGACAAGAAGACGTGGCAGACCGGGGCGCAGCTGCCCCTGGCCGACTTCGCCGTGTCGGCCACCGACCCCGACGTGATACTGGCCACCACCGAGCAAGGACTGGCCCGCAGCACCGACGGCGGCACCACCTTCGACGTGACGCCCGGCGCCCCACTGCTCCAGCTGGTGTCGTGGCCGGACGGCGAGCTGGTGGTGGGAGTGGCACCGGACGGTACTGTCCACGTCAGCGAGGACGGCGGAGCCTCCTGGACCGAGAGAGGCTCAGTGGGAGAACAGCCGCAAGCCCTGGTCGCCGACGGCGACGACATCTACGTGGCCCTTGACGGCGCTCTTTTGGCCTCCAACGACGGCGGCACCACCTTCAAAGCCCGGTACGACGGTCGTTGAGACTGGTGTGAAGCGCCCCAGGCTCTCTGCCGCTCTCATCCGGGCTGCGGCTCTGCGGCCAAGGGGTTGAGGGGCGGCGTACGGGTTCGCTCGTACTCGATTCGCTCGGGGCTTGCCCAGTAGGGACGCCGCCCTGGTCACCGGAAAGTCGTCACCGGTCGGATCGCCGCGGTTCCCGTGATGGTGGCGGCATGCCCCCGCTCAGTCTCGGGCCGGTACCTGTCCTTCGCCGATCGGGACGAGATCGCCGTGTTGAGGGCGGTCGATGTCGCGCGTGCCAGAAGTCGCCCGACGACTCCGGCCGGGACACTCTGACCACCGCCCGCCACCACACCAGTGCGTTCTGTCAGAGGGTGGGGCGGGCAGGTCTGGGGAGGAATTGGCGGGTCTACCCCGGAAAGTCGATTGGGCATAGGCCGGCGGTCGCGGCCACGACCGTGGGAGCCGCTACCACAGCGACCGGAGTCAGGAGTAGGGCGGCGGTTGCCAGGGCGGCGATCACCGACCGGGTCGTGCCCAGCGGATGTGCGGGCGCGACGAGTCGCCGTACCCGGGTCAGCGAGGTGCTTCCGCCCGCGCCCAGTGCTGCGACCGGTGCTGAGACCTCGGCGAGGCGAACCAGCGCGGTCGCGATCGTCAGCCGGTCGTTGCGTCGCGCGGCGACGTCGTCAGCGAGCATCTCGACGAGGCGGGTCAGCTCGCGGTGGGCGTCCCGCAGCGCCGGGACCTGGGGAAAAGCCCGTTGCAGTGCGGCCGAGGTCGCCAGCACGAGGTCATGGCGGCCGCGCAAGTGCGCCCGCTCGTGTGCGAGTACGGCGGTGAGCTGGTCACCGTCCAGAGCGGCCAGTGCTCCGGTGGTGAGCACGACCTGCTGGCGGTGCCCGGGTAGGCAGTACGCGGCCGCCGCCGCGTCGTCCACCACCAGCGCGTCGCAGCCCTCGTGACGGCGGGCGATCAGGTTCACCCCATCTACTTGACGGCGCTGCTCGCGCGCCCCGCTGACCAAGCCCTGAGTGAGGCAGTATCCGGCTCGGGCGACCACGGTGACAGCGAGAACTGCCCCGGTGGTGCTCAGCACCGCACCGCCCGGAGTGGCGTACTGGGCTCGTAGCGCCATCACACACGCGGAGAGCAGTTCGGCGAGGTCTGCGCTGAACGACAGCGCTGGCAGGGCAAGGGCGGCACCGGCGAGGACGACGGCCGTAACCACCGAGAGGCTCACTGCTTGCCAGGCGGTGATGCCCAGCCGCGGGCAGCGGTCAGGCCATGAGGACCGGACCAGTAGTCGCGGAGCGAGCGTTGCCACGAGGACGGCGAAGACAACCAGCGTGATCGGCGCAGTCACGAGTCGCTGCTCTTCCCGCTCGCGGGCCGTTGCTCCAAAGCCTCACGCAAGCGGACGACCTCATCCGGTTGCATCTGCTCGAGGAAGTGCAGCAGGGTCGCCGCCCTGTCGCTGCTATCTGCCAACACCTTTTCCATGACTGCCGCGTGGTGCTGCTCCCTAGTCTTGGCAGGCTGATATCGGTAGGCGCGAGCGACCATCTCACGGGTGAGGAACCCCTTACGGTACAGATTGTCCATCACGGTCATCACGGTGGTGTAGGCGATCCGCCGGTCTCGCCGCAGGTCCTCCAGGACCTGCCGAACGGGCACCGGGCGGCCGTAAGCCCACACCAGATCCATGATCACGGCCTCGAGCTGCCCCAGCTGGCGCACCAGCGACCACCTTGCCTGTCCTCGCGTACCAAGGCGCCGACTGCGCCATTCTAGGGACCATAGTAGACAACGCTTCCGGCCTGCGTCAGTGACTACCCCCGCCGTCCTTGAAGCAACGTCGTGCTTACGCCTGGCCCTGGGCGCCGTTCATGTTAGCTTCGGCCTCGCTCAGCAGGTGAAGCAAGCTTAGGAGGCCTCGCGGGGTGACCCGCTGATCGCCTGCCCGTGGCACCGACCGGCCCGCATGTCATGCCGTCCGCCTACCTTGCCTACCTTTGCTGCTAAGCGAGCCCGGCGTGGCGCCGTAGGTACTCATCCTCCTCGATCTCACCAGCGGCGTACTGCCGGCGCAGCAGGTCCTCCGCAGGCTCCTCGCCGCTCGGCGGAGCGGGCCGTGGGTTGTCCGTACGGCGGACCAACCAGAGGATCCCAACGACGACCAGCGCGAGGACCGCGATGCCGACCAGCACCCAGAGCAGCATCCACACGCCCATTCCACCCATCATGCCGCCGCCCATCATGTCTCCCATCAGTCGTGCTCCCTCAGTTATCGTCTGCATGGCCGCGGCTGACTACACACTGGTCTCCCGACGTAGTTGATAACAGTCGGATCCATGGCGGTGACAACAAGGATTCTACTATCCACTCTAGTATAGAGCCGATGAGGCGTCGCCTCGGACGGCCAAGGGGCACCGCCGCGCCGGCCAGCGCCAGGGTCGGCAACGACCGACCCCCGGGGCTGCAGCACGCCGATCCAGGCGTGCGCTCACCGCGCGCGGCACGGGGATGCCCATCCGGGCGGGTCCTATGATGGCCATGGTCTCCACGAGGCTGGCCGCGGCGACCGCGTAACCGGCCCGGCTGCCGTGGCGCTGCGCGGCGCGAGCCAAGGGGAACGCCGCCGGCGACGCCGACGACCCAGCCGAGGGGCACCGCCCGGGCGGCGAGAAGGGTCAGCGCCGCCCCGTTGGCCATCCCGGACAGCTCACCGGTGCGCTCGTCGTCGGCGACCCCGTCCGGGCTCGGTGATGGTGCGGGCGAGCCGCTCACGGTCGCGACTTCAACCCTGTCCCAGACATGCCGCCGATGCTACGGTGCTCAAACCGTCAACCTTGTGAGGTGCCTGTGCAGCGCATTTCGATCTGGCTCTGGCTTGCCGTAGGAGGTGCAGCGCTCCAGCTCTCTGCGCTCGGCTCGAACTTTTACGTCATCAACGGGAAGGATGGCGGCACCACCAAGGATGCCTGGCTCGGCATTCCACACGCCTCCGACCTGATCCTGGCGTCCGCCGTCGTCACCGTCGTGGCGCTAACCCTGAGCGCCCGTGGCCGGAGCCCCGTGTCGGGGCGCACCCTCGGCACCGCCGTGGCCGTCGTCGGTGGCCTGGCCACCGCCCAGCTCGCCTACCGCATGGTGGTGCCGCCGTTCGGCTGTCTCACCTACGACTGCGGCGCCACGGCCAAGTCCGACGTCACGTTGCTCGCTGGCATCTGGATCGGCCTCATCGGCTGCGCGCTCGCACTCATCGGAGGCCTGGGTCACGCGCTCAGCGCGGCCGCCTCCCGCACGCCGGCCACCCCCGACGTCGCCGACCGGCAGACCGGGATGACCCCGTGGCTCGGTCTGGCCGGGCTCGGCCTGGTCGTCTCCTTCGTCGGACCCTTCACCTTCCTCGACGCCTACCGGGTCGAAGGCTTCATGGGTTCCTCGTCCGCCGCCACCTGGGGCGGCTGGCTCTCGGCGCCCCACACCAGCAGCCTGGTCCTGGTGGCCATGATCGTCGGCGTCACGCTGGTCGTCGCCGCGGCCCGGCGCCGATCCCTGCTGTCCCCGTCCGCACTCGGCGCGACCCTGGCGGTCCTCGGCTTCGTGATCGCCTCACGGGAGCTCTTCCGAATGCTGCAGCCGCCGTTCAGCAGCGCGGGCGGCCAGGACACCGCCGTCGGCACGGTCACGGTTCTTGCGGGGTTCTGGATCGGCTTCGTTGCCGCCGTGGTCGCCTGTGTAGCCGCCACAATCCAAGCCGTCCTCTACTACCGCGAGTCCGTATCCGATGAGGCCGCCACGACCTCGCCGACCCAGGGAACCACCACCTCCACCGGAGCGGCCACATGAGCAAGCGCAGCAGGAACCGCCAGGACCCCGACGCGCCACTGTCGCTGGACGCGGAGTCGCTGTTGCGGCTGGGTCGGATTGCGGACCTCAGCGGTCGCTCTCGGGAGCGCTACCTCTGCGTCGCCGGGCTCGGGATCCCGGCGTCGGGCACGCTGCTCGACCACGGGGTGGCGAGTCTGCTGCCGGCGGCCGCGGTCATCGCGGCCCTGCTGGCGGCTTTCGTCGTCATGATGCGACGCTGGGGCCTCAGGCCCTCGACCGCTCCCACCGGCGACGAGGTGCTCGCTCGCCTCGAAGGTTCGTGGGACGCCATGGCGCTCGACGTCACGTCGACACCGGACGAGGGCCCGGACGTCGAGCGCAGGTCCGATCTCGCGATGCACGATTGATCGACACCGGTCCCCCACACCGGCACCGCGTCCGGACGCTAGGCCGGCAGCTCGCCGGCGTACAGGTCGTGCAGGGCCTGGAGACCGTCGAGCACGGTGCGCGCCTCGGCTTCGTCCATCCGGGAGAGCGCGAATCCCAGGTGGACCACGACCCAGTCGCCCACCTGGGGCAGGCCCTCGCCATCACTGTCCAGCATCGCGGCAGAGACCTGCTGCCGGTCGCCCTGCACGTCGACCAGCACGCGCTGCTTCACCGCATCGACGGGCTCAAGGACCCGGCCGGGAACTCCCAGGCACATCGTCGGTCCTCCTCGGTCATGATTCCTGTCCGTCCAGCAACTATACGCACGCTCTGCCGCCCGGCAGGGCTAGTAAGGAGTCTCGGCATGCGCGTCGCGTTCGTGGGCAAGGGCGGTGCCGGGAAGTCTTCCCTCGCGGGGACGTTCGCCCGACTCCTCACCGAGACCGGGGACCGGGTGCTCGCCCTGGATTCCGACCCTATGCCGGGCCTGGCCTTCTCGCTGGGTGTGCCCCACGTCGACACGGGTCTGCCCGACGACGTCGTCGAGGATGACGCCGTCGACGGCCGCCGCTTCCGCCTGGCCGATGGGCGCAGCGGCACCGAGGTGGTGGAGCAGCACGCCACACGGACCACGGAAGGCGTCTACTTCCTCCAGCTCGGCAAGGCGCGTGGGCCGCGCTGGGAGAACACCCGACAGCACTTCGGCTTCCAGCGTGTGCTCGACGATCTACCGGGCGCGGGGTGGAGCATCGTCGGCGATCTGCCCGGTGGCACCCGGCAGCCCTTCATGACCTGGGGTCGCTGGGCCGACACCTATCTGGTCGTGGTCGAGCCGACGCCCGCGTCCTTGCTCTCCGGGCGCCGCCTGGCGCGGTTGGCGGAGATGGCCGGCGCACCCCAGGTGGTCGCGCTGGCCAACAAGGTCCGGGCGAGCGGTGACGCCGAGCGCATCCACGAGCGGACCGGTCTCGAGGTCGTGGGCGAAGTGCCGCTCGACCCGGCCCAGGCCCAGGCCGACCGACAGGGAGTGGCGCTGCTCGACCACGATCCGGACGCTCCTGCGGTCGCAGCGCTACGGTGCCTGGTAGATGCCTTGCACAGTGAGAGGAACTCCTGATGAAGATCGCCGTCGTCGGCAAGGGTGGATCGGGCAAGACCACCACCTCGGCCGTGCTCGCCCGCACGTTCGCCCGACGGGGGCGCAGCACCCTGGCGCTGGACTGCGACAGCAACCCCAACCTCGGCATCTCCCTGGGTCTGGGCGAGGACGTGACCGAGGAGCTGGTCGCGGTGCGCCAGGCGGTCGATGCCGGGGAACGCGACCACGCCACGAGCCTGGAGGACCTGGTCACGCACTTCGGTGTGGACGGCCCTGACGGGGTCCGGCTCGCAGTCGTCTCGGCCATCGACAACCCCGAGCCCGGCTGCCCCTGCTGCGGGATCTCCCCCGAACAACTGCTCGGCACGATCGCCGGACCCGACCTGATCGTCGTCGCCGACTTCGAAGCCGGCCTGGGAACCGTGATGCGGCTCGGCGGACAGCCCGTCGACATCGTGGTCGTGGTCGTGGAGCCCACGGCAAAGTCGCTCGAGGTGGGGCGGCGGGCCGCCGAGCTCGTGCGTGAGTCTCGACTGGGCAGGCTCGTGGTCAGCGCCAACCGGGTGCGCGACGCCGCCGACGAGGAGCGCGTCCGCTCGGCCTTCCCGGACGCGGAGATCCACTTCGTCCCCGAGGACCTTGCCATCGTCGATGCCGAACGTCGCGGCGAAGCACCCCTGGACGCCTCGGGCCCGGCGCCGGCGGTGGAGGCGCTGGTGCGGCTGGCCGAGGGCCTGGTGCCCTCAGCGGTTACCGCCTGACCCGACGGCTGCCTCCACCACCGCCAGCACCTCGGCAACGACCCGCTCCACGTCGTCGGTGACCGGTCGCAGCCCGACCGATCCCTCCCGGTCGTCGTCGACCACCGCCTCGTCGTAGGCGAGCACGCCGGCCAGGGGAATCCCCTCCTGTGCGAGGGCCTCGTCGAAGTAGGCCACGTCCGCCGCGGAGCGCGCTTTGTTGCCGACGGCGAACACGTGGGCGATGCCGAGCTCGGCGGCCAGGGCCGCGGTCCGGGAGGCGGTCAGGATCGACTTGCGGGTCGGCTCGCACACGACGAGGAGCACGTCGGCGTAGGCCAGTGTGCCTCCGGAACGACTCAGGTGCTCCAGACCCGCCTCCATGTCCACCAGGGTCACCTCCACGTCCGTGAGGGCATCGGCCAGCAGGTTGCGCACCGTGGCGTGCCCACTGCAGGTGCACCCGGCTCCGGCCTCCGCCACTCGGATCGCCGAGAGCAACGTCGGGCCGGCTGGCGTCGCGCGGCCGTACTCGCCGATCAGCTCGCGTGCGCTCGGGCCACCGCCGCCGGAGCCGACGATCACCGAACGTGGCAGCACTGGGACGGCCTCAGTCTCCTCGAGTGAGAGACCCAGGGAGAGGCCGAGGTTGGGGTTGGAGTCGGTGTCGATCGCGACGACGCGGCTCCCGCGGCCGGCGTAGGCGCGAGCGAGCAGTCCGGCGATGGTCGTCTTCCCCACCCCGCCCTTGCCGACGACTCCGAGCTTCACTCCGAGCGGGGTGATCACTGTGGTCATCTCGTGCTCCTCTCATGGGTGCTCTTGGTTCCTCTGGGGACTACTCGGTCGATGGTAGTAGCGCAAATCACCTACCGGGTGCACACTGGAGGCGACAACCCACATCTGAGGAGGAGGGTCCGGTGCCATGGCCGTGCTGTGGACGATGAGTGCGATCGGACTTCTGGTCATCGCGCCGGTCGTGGTGTTGCTCGCCTCTTACGTCATCCGACCGGCGCGGGAGAGCGCCAGATATGCCGAGGATATCCTCGAGCACGGGGTCGGGATCAGCCTCGCGCTGGCACCAGTCCCCGCGCTCATCACCACGTCCGAGATCGTCGAGGTCGTCACCTCGAACGCCGTCGCCTATGTCGCGGCGCTGCGCGACCTGGTCGCGGCCTCCGCCCCCACCACGCCCTGAGCCGGACCCACGCAAGGAGCCCCTGTGTCTGCAGCTGCCGTCGCCGCCCTCGTCGTTTCCGGCGTCCTCGTGGGGGCCCTCGCCGCCTACCTGATCTGGGTGGTGCTGATCCTGCGACACCTCACCGACAC
This sequence comes from Ornithinimicrobium sp., assembly GCF_051004135.1. Lineage (GTDB taxonomy): Bacteria > Actinomycetota > Actinomycetes > Actinomycetales > Dermatophilaceae > Ornithinicoccus. The sequence continues at coordinate 2,583 of NZ_JBPCKQ010000160.1, read as the reverse complement.
GCTCGGGAAGGTGGTCTTCGGCGTCGCGGCGATCGCTCATCGGGTCGAACCCGTCGGGGGGCTGGTTACGGGGATCAACGGCAATCTCGGTGCGGTCGCGGACGCCCTCGAGGCCCTGGCCGACGACCTCGACACCTCTCGGACCCAAGCCTCGTGATGACACCCCGGGAAGGGAGCCTGTGATGGCAGCAGTCGAGTTCCGCTGCGCCGACGTGGGAGTGGCCTGCGGCAAGGTCACCCGCGCGGAGAACACTGACGATCTGGTCGCTGCCGTGGCCGCGCACGCGCAGAGCAAGCACGGCGTCGAGCTCAACGAGACCCTCATCGACTATGCGGTCACCAAGGTCCGCGTGACCGGTGACTGAATCGGCACTGCCGCCCACCGACGAGGTCTACGAGGCGGAGCTGGCCGAGTTCGGCCCGCTGCTCGACCGGTTGGAGGAGCTGCTCGGCGAGGTCGAGGAGCTCGACGACACGGTGCGGGGCACGGTCTTCGAGCTGCTGGACGGAGTCGACGCGCTGCACCGCCTGGCCATTACTCGCCTCGCAGCCAGGATCGGGGACGTCGACGCCCTGCGGCAGGACGACCCAGCGATCGCCTGGTTGCTCGAGGCCTACGGCGTGGGCGTGGACGACCCCGTCACCGCGAGTGCCGCCTTGGACCAGGTCCGCCCCTACCTGCACTCCCATGGCGGAGAGGTCGAGGTGCTCGGAGTGCGCAACGGGGTCGTCCGGGTGCGGTTGACCGGCGCCTGCTCCGGCTGCACCGCTTCTGCGGTGACCCTGCGCGAGGGCGTGGAGGAAGCCTTGCGTGAAGGGCTGCCCGGTTTCGTGGCGATGGACGTGGCCCCCGACAGTGGCGCGCCGGCACACGCGCCGCCGACCCAGGTGCTGCTCCAGATCACTCCCCGGCCGGTGTGAGGTGGTGGCGCACTCAGGCGCCGTCTGCGTGCTCGGCGAGCAGCGTCATGATCTGGGCGACGGCCACCGGGACGGCGCGAGCGGTGGTGGCGGAGAGTCCGTGCCGGGGCTCGTCGGTGTCCTGCGTCTGCACGCCGACCACCAGGGTGACCTCGGGCAGTACACCGAGCGCGCGCGCCATCATCAGCGCGCGGCTCGGGGTGGCCAGGTGCATGTCGGCCAGGGCGTCTCGGCGGGCGTCGGGGCCCAGTGTCTGCACGTCGAGCACCTCGGGCACCTGCACCATGACCGAACCCGGATGGCGGCCGAGGTCGACGGCGTCGACCACCAGGAGCGCGTGTATTCCCCCCGCCAACAGCTCCTGGACGAGTCGGAGACCGCCGATCCCCACCTCGAGAACGCGCGCGACATCGGGCAGCGGCCCGCTCAGGAGCTGCTCGCCGATCACCACGCCCACCCCGTCGTCGGCGCGCAACACGTTGCCGAAGCAGGCGACCAGGACCGTCATGGACGAAGGGTAGGCCATGGGCACCGCTGAGGCAGGCGGCCAGCACGCGGAGATCGTCGATCTCGAGGCCAGGCTGCGTCGCTACGACGTCACGCGTTATCCCGTGCAGCATGCGACGGCGCGCTTCCACCTCGGCGTACTCCTCCTGGGTAGCGGCCGGATCTCCGCCTCGGCCGGGTCGCTGCACACCGCGCACGAGATCTTTACCGGTGTCGGCATGCGGCTCGAAGCGGCCAAGGCCTTGGTGATGAGCGGGGTGGCGGCGCGCGAGGGCGGGCAGCCTGACCGGGCGCGGGCCTCCTTCCTGGCGGCCGCGACCGCCTTCGCCGACCTCGAGCAACCGGCCCAGGAGGGGGCGGCCCGGTTCAACCTGGGCCTGGTCCGCACCGATCTCGGTGAGACCGAGGCCGCATTGACAGCCTTTGCCGGTGCGCACGACCTGTTCCTGGGGGCGGGCCAGGTGGCCCAGGCGGGCGCCGCCTGCCGGGAGCAGGCCACGGTCTGGCTACGCTCGGACGACCCCGATCGTGCGGTGCCGCTGCTGAGCGAGGCCATGGAGCTCGCCGAACGCGGTGGCGACCTGCCCGGTCTGGGGGCTGCAGCCAACGCCCTCGGCCTCGCCCGCCTGTCCATCGACGACGTGCCCGGCGCGGTGGAGGCCTTCGCCCATGCGGTCGGTGCCTACCCGCGCACCCTGCGCCCCGCTGACCATGCCATGGCCAAGGCCAACCTCGCGCTGGCCTACCACCGGCTCGGCAACGCGGCACGGGCCCGCCTGACCGCCCGACAGGCGGCCTCGATCGGCGAGGCCGATCCGCAGGTGCGGGCCCAGGCCGAGGGCGTGCTCGCCGCGCTGCTCGGCGGGACCACCCCGGACCTGGTGGACGTACTCGACGCCGAGCCACCGGATCGCTGGCACGCCATCGTGCGCGATGAGGTCCAGCGTTGGTCCGCGGTAGGCCGCGCCGAGCGGCTCGCCGACATGGACCGGTTCCTCGAGGCGGTGCTGGCCCGCCCGGGGGGAGGTTACGCCCTGGCCGAGAGCCTGCTCGGTGTGCTGCTGGAGCTGCCGGCCCCGCCGTACGACGAGCTGGTCGGGGTGCTGGTCGAGGTCACCGGGCGTCGACCCGAGGACGTCCAGGACCGGGTGCGAG
>NZ_JBPCKQ010000159.1:0-27447 GCF_051004135.1 Ornithinimicrobium sp. | reverse complement strand
GCCCAGGTGCACTACCCGTTCGAGAACGCCGACTGGTTCGAGCACCACTTCCCGGCCGACTTCATCGTGGAGTACATCGGGCAGACCCGCGGCTGGTTCTACACCCTGCACGTGCTGGCCACCGCGCTGTTCGACCGGCCCGCGTTCTCGACCTGCCTGGTGCACGGCATCGTGCTCGGCAGCGACGGGCAGAAGATGTCCAAGTCGCTGGGCAACTACCCCGACGTCCGCGAGGTCTTCGACCGTGACGGCGCCGACGCCATGCGGTGGTTCCTGATGTCCTCGCCCATCCTGCGCGGCGGCAACCTGATCGTCACCGAGGAGGGCATCCGGGACGGGGTGCGCCAGGTGCCGCTGCCGTTGTGGAGTGCGTGGTACTTCTTCGGCCTCTACGCCAACGCCGCCAAGGTGGAGGGCAAGACCGGCTACCAGGCGTCGTGGTCGACGGCGTCCACGCACGTCATGGACCGCTACCTGCTGGCCAGGACCGGCGAGCTCGTGGCCGATGTGCAGACCCGGCTGGACGGCTACGACGTGGCGGGCGCCTGTGACGCGGTGCGCGGCTTCGTGGACGTGCTGACCAACTGGTACATCCGGCGCTCCCGCGAGCGGTTCTGGGCCACCGACGCCGAGGGTGGTGACACCGCATACCAGCCCGCCTTTGACACGCTCTACACCGTGCTCGAGACGCTGTGCCGCGTCGCCGCACCGCTGCTGCCGCTGCTGACCGAGCAGGTATGGCGAGGGCTCACCGGCGGCGAGTCGGTGCACCTGACCGACTGGCCGGACGCGCGGGACTTCCCTGCCGACCACGATCTGGTCGTGGCCATGGACACCGCTCGCCGGGTCTGCTCGACCACCTTGGCCCTGCGCAAGGCCGGCGGCCTGCGGGTGCGGCTGCCGCTGGCCTCGCTGACCGTGGTCTCCGACCAGGAGGCGGGGCTCGCCGAGCTGAGCGACCTGGTCGCCGAGGAGGTCAACGTGCACGAGGTCCGCCTGGTCGACCTGGCCGACGGCGCCCTCGCCGACTTCGGCGTCGAGCAGCGGCTGAGTGTCAACGCCCGGGCGGCCGGCCCGCGGCTGGGCCGCGACGTGCAGACGGCGATCATGGCCAGCCGCACCGGCGACTGGTCGGTGGCCGACGACGGGACCGTGCTGGCCGGGGGGCTGAGCCTGCAGGAGGGCGAGTTCACCCTGGAGACGGTGGTCTCCCGGACGGCCGGCGAGGGTGATGAGTCGGGCGAGACGACCGGTCGGCGGGCCACGGCGATGCTGCCCGGCGGTGGCTTCGTCGTGCTCGACACCCATGTGACCGACGACCTGGCCCGGGAGGGTCTGGCCCGCGACCTGGTCCGTGCTGTGCAGCAGGCCCGCCGCGAGGCCGAGCTGGACGTCACCGACCGGATCAGCCTGACCGTGGTCGGCGACGACGACGTGTGGCAGGCCGCCACGGAGCACCAGGGGCTGATCATGGCCGAGACCCTGGCCGTCCAGTTCGGCGCGGCCGGGGCCGGCACCCCGCTGCCCCCTGCCAAGCCCGACCGGGACGACGGGACCGGTGCCACGGCATACCGGGGCGAGGGCAAGCTCGACGGTGGCCGCACCGTGCAGCTGTTGATCAGCGCGGTGTCGGCATGAGCGGCCAGGGGCAGGGCCCGAGTGCCGTCGACGACGACCTGCGGCTGCGGATGGCGCTGGTCGCCGAGGAGATACTGCAGCGCGCTCCGGAGAATGCGATCGAGCCGACGCTGAGCCGGGTCGAGCAGGTGATGGACCTGATGGGCAGCCCGCAGCGCTCGTTCCCGGTCGTGCACATCACCGGCACCAACGGCAAGACCTCGACCGCCCGGATGGTCGAGCGGCTGCTGCGCGAGATGGGGCTGACCACCGGGCGCTACACCAGCCCGCACCTGCACGACATGCGCGAGCGGATCGCGGTCGGCGGGGAGCCGATCGACGAGCAGCGTTTCCTGGACGCCTACGACGACGTGCTGCCTTATCTGCACATGGTCGACGAGCAGTCGCTGGCCGCCGAGGGCCCGCGGATGACGTTCTTCGAGGTGCTGACCTGCGTGGCGTATGCCGCGTTCGCCGACGCGCCGGTCGACGTCGCGGTCGTCGAGGTCGGCCTGGGCGGAGCGTGGGACGCGACCAACGTCGCCGACGGTCAGGTCGCCGTGATGACCCCGGTGGCGATCGACCACGCGCACCTGCTCGGCGACTCGCTGAGCGCCATCGCAACGGAGAAGTGCGGCATCATCAAGGCCGAGGCCATCGCGGTGCTCGCGGTGCAGGAGCCGGAGGTCATGCAGATCATGCTCGACCGGGCCGACGAGGTCGGCGCGAGCGTGCAGACCGAGGGCGTGGCGTTCGGCGTGCTGGAGCGTGAGGTCGCCGTCGGCGGTCAGCTGCTGTCGCTGCGCGGCCTAGCCGGTGACTACCGCGAGGTCTTCCTGCCCCTGTTCGGTGCGCATCAGGCGCACAACCTGGCCCTCGCGGTCGCGGCCGTCGAGGCCTTCGTCGGCGGAGGTGAGCAGAAGCTGACCGATGAGGTGCTCGAGGTCGCGTGTGCCGACATGAGCGCCCCCGGTCGGCTGGAGGTCGTGCGGCGCAGCCCGACCGTGCTGGTCGATGCCGCGCACAACCCGGCGGGCGTGGCGGCGCTGGTCGAGGCGATGCGCGAGTCGTTCACCTTCGGCCGCGTGGTCGGGGTGCTCGCCGTGCTGGCGGACAAGGACGTCGAGCCGATGGTCGAGCTGCTCGAGGCGGTCCTGGACCACGTGGTGATCACCCGCACCACGTCGCCCCGGGCGGTCCGCCCGGAGCGGCTGGCCGAGATCGCCGTGGCCTACTTCGGGCAGGACCGGGTCAGCGTCGTGCCCGACCTGCCCGACGCGCTCGACACCGCTGCGGGTCTGGCCGACGAGGGCGGCATGAGCGGCGCCGTCCTGGCCACCGGCTCGGTGATCACCGCCGCCGAGGTCCGCATGCTCCTGGGCCACCGCGACGCCTGAGCGACGAAAGCGCCAAGACAGGGCCTGCGATCCGCCCGCGCTGGCGGATGCAGAGGCCGGCACGACCATCAATGTGACGAAGGTGTCGCCGCAGCGACACGTTCGTCACATTCATGAGGTCGGGTTGGCCTCTCTCGGCGGTGAGCAGGGCTGCCGGCCACGGGGTCTGGCGTCCCGCCCGGGGATCCTGAGACGATGTCAGGTGGCGTTGCGGGCGTGCCGTCATAACAGACGACACAGGACTCCGGCGGCACAGGAGGCTCACATGATGGCGTCGGTCGCTGTTGCCCTGGTGCTGATGGTGGGGGTGATCGCTGCGGCGGTGCGGTTGTGCCCGGTGCCGAATGCGACGGCCTTGCGCGGTGTTCCTCGCCTGCTCCGGGTCCTCGCCCTCGCCTGTGTCCTGGTGATCTCCGCGGTGATCGCCCCCGCCTTCAAGGGCGGCTGGGGGTTCTTTCTCATCCTCGCGGCTATTCCGTTGGCCTGCTGCCTCGGCGCGCTCGCGGCGGATCTGACCGGTCGAGGGGTGGCGTTGTCGACCACCGTGGCCGCGCTCGTGCTGCTGTTGTGGAGCCTGTTGACCGGATTGGGAATGGGGTTCTACTTCTTGCTCCCGGCGGTGTTGCTGGGCGCTGCTGCTTCCCTGTCCAGCTGGGACGCCAAGGATGTGACGCGGATGGTGCCATAGCGTCACCTTCGTCACATTCTTGCGTGACGAGCCCTTGTTGCATGGGTGCGGACGGGGCCGATGCGACACTGTGACCCGTGACCAACTCGTCCTTGACGTCGGTGCCCGGCACGTTGACCCGACGTCTTGCCGCGACGAGCCTGATCGGGCAGTCCATGACGGTGTTCTTCGGCGGGCTGGTCGCGCGGCAGCTCGAGGTGGCTGCCGGTGATCCGGACGGCCGGGCCGACACTTACCTGTTCGGCGGCATCGCGTTGGCGGTGCTGTGCATCCTGGTCTCCGGCCTGCTGCGGCGCCCGGGTGGGGTCCTGCTCGGCTGGGGAGTGCAGGCGCTGACCCTGGCCTCGGCGGTGGTGCTACCCGCGATGGCGATCGTCGCAGTCATCTTCGGCGCGTTGTGGTGGCTGTGCCTTTCGCAAGGACACAAGATGGACCAGCTCACCGCTGAGCGGGCGAGCGCGCCGCATACCGACTCAGCACCCGGCACCGACCACGCACCGCACCCCGACGACCGACCCAAGGACGACTGACCCCGTTGGATCTTTTCGACGCCATCGCGTTGGGGCTGGTCCAGGGACTCACCGAGTTCCTGCCGGTCAGCAGCAGCGCCCACCTGTCCGTCGTCGGCCAGCTCATCGGGGGCGACGACCCCGGGGCGGCCTTCACCGCGATCAGCCAGCTCGGCACCGAGGCCGCCGTGCTGGTGTTCTTCTGGCGCGACATCACCCGGATCATCGGACGATGGGCCCAGGCGCTGGTCGGACGCATCCCGCAGAGCGACCCCGACGTGCGGATGGGCTGGCTGGTGATCATCGGTTCGATCCCGATCGGCGTGCTGGGCTTCGTCTTCCAGGACTTCATCGAGACCGATCTGCGCAGCCTGTGGCTGACCGCGACCATGCTGCTGGTCTTCGCGCTGGTGATCTACGCCGCCGACCGGGTTGCCCGCACCGAGCGCGAGCTGCGCGAGCTGACCTGGACCCACGGCATCATCTACGGCCTGGCCCAGGCGATGGCGCTGATCCCCGGGGTGTCTCGCAGCGGCGGCACCATCGCAGCCGGGCTGTTCATGGGCTACACGCGCGAGGCGGCCGCGCGCTACTCCTTCCTGCTGGCCATCCCCGCCGTGCTCGGCTCCGGCTTCTTCCAGCTGGCCAAGGTCGCCGAGGACCCGGTCCCGCCCGACTGGGCGGCCATCTGGGTGGCCACGGGCATCGCGTTCGTGGTGGCCCTCGCGGTGATCGCGTGGTTCCTGCGCTACATCTCCACCCACAACTTCACGCCTTTCGTGCTCTACCGGATCGGGCTGGCGCTGGTGCTCTTCGCCCTGCTGGGCACCGGGGTCCTGCAACCTCGATAGGGTGTCGCCGTGACCGAGCAGACCCCGCAGACCGAGCGCTCCCTCGTCCTGGTCAAGCCCGACGGCTACCGCCGCGGACTGACCGGGGAGGTGCTGCGCCGCATCGAGGCCAAGGGCTACACCCTGATCGCCCTGGCCGTCGTCGAAACGACCCGCGAGCAGCTCGCGGCGCACTACGTTGAGCACGAGGGCAAGCCGTTCTACGAGCCGCTGGTCGAGTTCATGTCCTCCGGGCCCGTGGCGGCGGCCATCGTGGAGGGCCACGGCTGCATCCCGGGGTTCCGGGCGCTGGCGGGTGCGACCGATCCCACCGCTGCGGTGCCGGGCACCATCCGTGGCGACCTCGGGCGGGACTGGGGCCTGAAGGTGCAGCAGAACATCGTGCACGGCTCGGACTCGGCCGAGTCTGCCGCCCGGGAGATCGCCATCTGGTTCCCCGACGTTCCAGTCGGCTAGAGCCCGCCGCTCCTGCCGGCCGCCACGGCAGCTGCGCGGCATTGCGTACATCGCGCCGTGGACGAACGCCGCGCAATGCACGTAATGCCGCGCAATGCACGTAATGCCGCGCCATGCGTCCGCGACGGGCAGCCCTGCTGCCGTATGCGGGCCTGGCCCCACCCCTGGGGTTGCGCTGCTGCTCCGAGGGTGTAGACACAGAAGGTGGGCCGGCGGATCCCCCGCGGCCGTCAGCGACCGGAGGTCACGATGGACAGTCAGGACAGCGGCAACGGATTCGAGGAATCCAACCTCAACACCGAGGACGACGTCAACACCGCGTTCGACGAGACGACGCACGGCCCCGCGGATGGCGGCGCCGAGGGTGGTGGCGCGGACGGCGGTGCTGACGGTGGAGCGGACGGCGGTGCTGACGGCAGCGCCGATGGTGGTGCGGATGGTGGTGCCGACGGTGGCGGTGGAGACGGCGGCGCAGATGGCGAGGCCGGGCACGGTCCGGCTGACGGGGGCGCCGACGGCGGCTCCGATGGTGGAGCGGACGGCGGCGCAGACGGTGGTGCCGACGGCTCCGCGGAGTGAGCGCACCGCATACGACGCAGTCAGGGGTGAGTGCCGGTCAGCCGGCGCTCACCCGTCTGCTCGGTGGCTCGGTCGACGGCTTCGGCGAGCAGCACTGGGCGCAGCGGGCGCTGTTGCAGACCTGCGCGGCGCGTGGCGGTGACGACTTCGCCGACCTGTTCTCGCTCGGGGCGGTCGACGAGCTGATCTCGCGGCGCGGGCTGCGCACGCCGTTCCTGCGGATGGCCAAGAACGGCACCACGCTGCCCGAGTCGAGCTTCACCACCGGGGGAGGCGTCGGCGCTGGGGTCGGCGACCAGGTCAGCGACGACTCGGTGCTGGCCCACTTCGCCGACGGGGCGACCATCGTGCTGCAGGGGCTGCACCGCACCTGGGGTCCGGTGGCCGACCTCAGCCAGTCACTCGCTGCCGACCTCGGGCACCCGGTGCAGGTCAACGCCTACGTCACGCCGCAGCAGAGCCAAGGCTTCTCCGACCACTACGACGTGCACGACGTGTTCGTGCTGCAGATCCACGGCGCGAAGCGGTGGTCGATCCGGGAGCCGGTGCTGCGGGCGCCGCTGCGCGACCAGCCGTGGACCGAGCATCGCGCCGAGGTTGAGCGGGCCGCGCAGCGGCCACCGCACCTGGATGCCACGCTGCGCCCGGGCGACTGCCTCTATCTGCCCCGCGGCTTCATCCACTCCGCCGCGGCGGTCGGCGGGGTCAGCATCCACCTGACCATCGGTGTCCACGGCTGGACCCGACACCATCTCGGCGAGGCGCTGATCGACCGGGCTCGCGGTCGGGTCAAGCAGGACGAGACGATCCGCGCGTCGCTCCGGCTCGGAGACGCCGACCTCACCGACGACATCGCCGCGGCGCGCGAGAGCCTCCTCACTGCCGTCCGGCAGGTGCCCGACGAGGAGGTCCGCCGCTGGCTCGCCGGGCGGAGCCGCGCCGCCCAACGTCCTGAGCCGCTCGCCCCGCTGGCTCAGCTCGCCACTGCTGAGGAGCTCGATGCCGACACGGTGGTGCGGCTGCGCGAGCACCTGATGCTGCAGACGCAGCGCGGAGCCGACGAGCAGGTCATGGTCCGCTCCCGAGCCGGACGGTTCGGTATGCCGTGCGCACAGGTCGGCGTGCTGGATCGCCTGGTGGAGCGCGGACAGGCCCGCGTCGCCGACCTCGGCGCCGACTTGGGCGCCGACTCGGGGGCTGACCGGCCGCCACCGGACACCGAGCAAACCGTCGAGACGGTGCGGCTGCTGGTGCGGCACGGGATCGCCGTCGTCGTCGTCGACTAGGCCGCCGCCGGGTTGGACAATGGACTGGGCGGGGGACGAGCCCGGGTCACGAGCCGTGACGAGGAATCGGACCTGTGCGTCGGGTCAGCTGAACGGCCCCGAGCCGCCGCTGGGTGTGTGTCGGCGCCCACGTAGCCTGTCCGCACCATGACCGACCTGCGCTGCTCCGACGAGGCCCGCCGCCGCGGCGACCCCCTCGTGGGCACCGCGCCACCGGCGCGACGGTGGCTGCTGCTGGAGCAGGACATGGGATGGTCCTCCGCCGCCTTCGACGGGATGCGCCTGGACCCCGAGGTCAAGCAGGCGGTGGCCACCGCCGCGGCCGCGGCCGGTGCTCGCATCATGCTCATCCGACGCCCCGGCAGGCGCACGTCTCCGGTGTGCCTGGAGCACAGCTGGTGCGTGGTCGACGCCGGCGCCGCCGACCCCGTCGTCTGGGGCAGCTGGTCCTACGACGACGACCTGGACTCGGCGGTGCACCTGCTGAGCGAGCGTGCCGGCGGTGGCAGCGCGCCCCCGCCGGTGCGCGCCCCCGCCCGTGAGCCGGAGCTGCTGTTGGTCTGCACTCACGGCCGCCATGACGTGTGCTGTGCCACCCGGGGCCGTCCGGTGGCCGCCGCCCTGGCCCGGCGCTGGCCGGAGGCCACCTGGGAGTGCTCGCACACCGGCGGCGACCGGTTCGCCGCCAACGTCGTCGTGCTGCCCGACGGCGTGGCCTACGGCGGCCTCGACCCGGACTCGGCCCTCGACGTCGTGACCGGGCATCACCGCGGTGCGCCGTCCGCCGCGCACCTGCGAGGAGTCGCGGGCCACCCGCCGGCCGTGCAGGCTGCGGTGGTCGCCGTCCACGAGCAGCACGGGCCGCTGTCGTGGGGCGCGGTGCACCCGGAGCGGGTCACGACGCAGGACGACGTGCATCACGTCGTCGTGCGCACCCCGACCGGTCTGCTGGAGGTCACGGTCCAGGAGCAGGTCACGCCGGCCCGACAGCTGACCTGCCGGGCGCCCGCTCTCGGGCGAGCCATGGTCCCTGTCGTCTCCCGCGTGCGTACGATCTCTGCGTGAGCACCGGACGGGGACCCGCGCTGCTGGGACGCGACCTCGCCGTCGACCTCGGCACCGCGACCACCCTGGTGCATCAGCGCGGCAGGGGGGTCGTTCTCGACGAGCCGTCGCTGGTCGCCGTCGAGGCACACAGCGGGCGGCTGGTGGCAGCGGGCGACACCGCATACGCCATGCTCGGCCGCACCCCCGCCTCGGTGGCCCTGACCCGGCCGCTGTCCGACGGGGTGATCAACGACGCCGAGATCAGCGAGCAGATGCTGCGGCACTTCGTGGCGCGGGTCAGCCGGTCCCGGCTGTTGCGGCCCCGGATGGTGGTGTGCGTCCCCAGCGCCGTCACCGCGGTCGAGCGCCGCGCCCTGGAGGACACGGCCATCCGGTGCGGGGCGCGTCGGGTCTTCGTGCTCGAGGAGGCGATGGCCGCCGCGATCGGCGCCGACCTGCCGGTGCAGGAGGCCCGGGCGTCGATGATCATCGACGTCGGCGGGGGCACCACGGACGTCGCGGTGATCAGCCTGGGCGGCGTGGTCAATGCGCGCAGCCGGCGGGTCGGGGGCAACGAGGTCGACGAGGCCATCGTCACCGGGGTGCGGACCACGCACGACCTGCTGCTGGGTGAGCGCAGCGCCGAGACCATCAAGGCCTCGGTCGCCGCCGCCGCGCCGCTGCCCGAGCCCCTGCGCACCCGAGTCCGGGGTCGTGACCTGAGCACCGGGCTGCCGCGCACCGTCACCCTGGAGTCGGGCGAGGTGCGCGAGATGATCGAGGAGGTGGTGGTGCAGATCGTCGAGGTCGTGGTCGAGGTGCTCGATCTCTGCCCGCCCGAGCTGGCGGGTGACCTGCTGGAGCAGGGTGCCGTGCTCACCGGGGGCGGTGCACAGCTGCGCGCGCTGGACCGGCGGCTGCAGCGCGAGCTGGGCATCCCCGTGCGCGTTGCCGAGGATCCGCGCCGAGCCGTGATCCGGGGCGCCGGCGCCTGCGTCGACGACTTCCGGGCACTGCAGCGGGTGCTGGTCACCACCCGGCAATGGTGAGCCGGTCCATGCGTCGTCTCCTTCAGGTGCTCGTCGCCGCGACCGTGCTCGTGCTGCTGGTCGACCTGGCTCGGCCGTCGTGGACCGCGCCGCTGCGGGCGGTGGCGGCGCAGGCAGTGTCCCCGGTGCAGCAGCAGCTCGGCTGGGGTCCCGAGGGGGACCGGCTGCGCGCCGAGCGTGACGAGCTGGCCGTGCGGTTGCAGCGCGCCGAGGCCGAGCGCGACGAGCTGGCCACGGCCGCAGAGAGCCGGGGCGCCGGGGAGCAGATGATCGGCAGCGGTGCGGCCGTCGTCACCGCACGCGTCGTGGGACTTCCCGCCGCAACAAGCCCGGTCGGGGTCCGGGAGCTGACCATCGACGAGGGCCGGGATGCCGGGGTCCGACCCGACGACACGGTGGTCACGGCGCAGGGTCTGGTCGGGCGGGTGTTGCGGGTGCACGCGCAGACCAGCGACATCCTGCTGCTCGGAGACCCGGCAGTGGTGGTGGGTGTCCGCTACGGACCGGAGCGGGCGCTGGGTGTGCTCAGCGCCGAGGAGCAGCCCGGTCTGCCGGCGCGCCGGACCGGCGAGCTGACGCTGACGGCGCTGGGCGAGACCCCCGTCGCGGTCGGCGACCAGGTGCAGACCATCGGCAGTCCCGGTGGTCGGCCGTATGTCGCCGATGTGCCCGTGGGCGCCATCATCGCCGTCGACCCGGACGTCGGCCAGCTGGGACGCACGGCGGTGCTGCGGCCCGTTGTCGACCTCGACTCCCTTGACCATGTCGTCGTGCTTCAGGGGCCGGGATGAGGCTCCTCCCACGTCTGGTCGCCCGCGCGGTCCTGCTGCTGGCCGCGGTGCTGGTGCCCGTCCTGCTGCCCGACGCCCTGCCGGCGCGGCCCGACCTCGTGCTCGTCATCGTCGCCGCGGCAGCCCTGATCCACGGTCCGGCCACGGGTGCCCTGGTGGGGCTGTTCGGCGGGTGGCTGCTCGACCTGGTGCCGCCCGGCAGCGGGCCGCTGGGCTCCACGGCCCTGGCCTACCTGGCGGCGGGTGCCCTGGTCGGCACGACCCGACGGTATGCCGGGTGGTCGCCGTTGGTGCCCTTCGCGGTCACCGGCGCCGCCGCGGTAGCGCTGCTCGCGGTGCGGGCCGTGACCTCGGCCGCGGGCTTCGGTCGGGCCGATCTCCACCAGCTCGGCTGGACTCTGCTGGTCACCATGGTCGCGGTGGTCCTGTTGCTGCCTGCACTGGTGCGCCTGGAGCGTTGGTGGGTGAGCCGGTCGTGGGGGTAGCCGGCCGCCGGCCCATGGGGGTCCGCGCCATCTGGAGCCTCGTGGGCGTCGTGCTCGTGCTGGGCGGGCTGCTGATCGGGCGGCTCGTGCAGTGGCAGGTGGTGGAGCGGGCCGAGCTCTCGGCGCTGGCCGACCAGGTGAACACTCGGGAGTCGCTGGCCCCTGCCGTGCGCGGGCGCATCCTGGGCCTCGACGGCACGCCGCTGGTGAGCAACGAGCCCTCGTCGGTGCTGACGATGGACCCGCAGGTGCTGCTGGAGTCGCCGGACGAGGGCCGGGCGCTGCTCGCCGCCGCCGCCCGGGAGCTGGGACTGGAGCCCGACCGGGTATGGGGTCGCACCCGCCTGTGCGGCACCGCCGGTGCCCCGCCGGTCCCCTCGTGCTTCAGCGGCTCGCCCTACCAGCCGATACCGGTGGCCTATGACGTCGACCCGGTCACGGCGCTCGGCGTCCTGGAGCACCCCGAGGACTACCCCGGCCTCACCCTCAGCGCGGTCCCCGTGCGCAGCCACCCGGTGTCTGAGATCAACGCCGCTCACGTGCTCGGCTACCTCGGCCGCCCGACCCGTGCCGAGGTCGACGCCGCCGACGGGAGCCTGAGCGCAGGTGACCTGGTCGGCCGGACCGGTCTGGAGGCGGTCTACGACGAGCAGCTGCGCGGCACACCCGGGCGCAGCACGCTGAGTGTCGACCCGCGGGGCGTCGTCACCGGCACCGTGACCAGCACCGCCCCGCAACGCGGGCTGGACCTGCGCACCCACGTGCAACCGGCTGTGCAGGCGCACGTCGAGCGGGTCCTGGCTCGGACCGTCCGACAGGCTCGAGCCGACGACTCGCCGCCGGACTCCGCCGCTGCGGTCGTGCTCGACGTGCGCACCGGGGGAGTGGTCGCCGCGGCCAGCTGGCCCAGCTATGACCCGCAGATCTGGATCGACGGCGTGACCCAGGACCAGCTGGACCGGCTGAGCTCACCCGACGGTGGTGAGCCGCTGGTCAACCGGGTGCTGGGGGAGACCTTCCCGCCGGCCTCGACCTACAAGGTCATCTCGCTGCCCGCGGCCATCCAGTCGGGGATCGATCCGGACAAAAAGTACGCCTGCCCCGGCAGTGTGCAGATCGCGGGGCAGACGTTCCGCAACTTCAAGTCCCGCGACCTGGGCAGCCTGGACCTGCGCCGGGCCATCGAGGTCTCCTGTGACACCGTCTTCTACCGCTGGGCGTTCGACAACTGGCGCGCCCTGGGTGGGCTGAGCCAGACCGCGGATCTGCGCGACCCCTGGGTGTTGCTCTCGCAGGACTTCGGGCTCGGCAGCCGCACCGGCATCGACCTGCCCGGCGAGACCCCGGGGGTGGTGCCTGGCCGCGAGTGGAAGCGGGCCTATTGGGAGGCGACCCGGGACGACGCGTGCGCGCGGGCCGAGTCCGGCTACCCGCAGGAGAGCGACGCGCAGCGGCGGCGCTTCCTGGAGCAGCTGGCCCGCGAGAGCTGCGCCGAGGGTTACCAGTACCGCGCAGGGGACGCCGCCAACTTCGCGATCGGGCAGGGCGACGTCGCCGCCACCCCGTTGCAGATGGCGGTGGTGTATGCCGCGGTCGCCAACGGCGGGACGTTGTGGACACCACAGGTCGCGGACGCCCTGCTGAGCGTTGAGGGCGACGTGGTCGAGGACTTCGCGCCCGAGAAGTCGGGACAGGTGTTCCTGGAGGAGGCGACCTGGCAGATCCTGCGGGACGGCCTGGAGGGCGTGAACGTCCGTGGCACCGGCGCCCCGGCCTTCGCGGGCTTCGACCTCGACACCTACCCGGTGGCCGGCAAGACCGGGTCGGCCGAGTCGTTCGGGCGCCGGTCCACCGGCTGGTACGCCTCCTACGGCCCGGCCGACGACCCGCGGTATGCCGTGGTCGTGGTCCTCGAGCAGGGTGGCATCGGCGGCGAGATCGCCGCCCCCGCGGCCCGTTCGATCTGGGACCTGCTGCGCACGCTGCCGGCGCAGTGAGGGCCCGGCGCCTCGACATACCCGCGCCGCAGGCCGGCTCGTAGACTGGCCCGATGGCGCCGCCTGGGTCACCTCGAGACCAGCAATGGGCGTGGCGGAAGTTCCGTGCCTGGCGCACCCGGATGAGGCTGTTCCTCATCCTCGGGGCGCTGACCGTCTCGGTGGCGCTTCCCCTGCTGCTGACCGGGTGGCGGGTGTGGGCACAGGGTGACTCGTGGGGCTCGGTGTGGACGATCTCGGTCCCCTTCCTGCTGGTCGGACCGGCGGTGGCTGCCTCCCAGTGGTGGTTCGGCACGATCGGCCAGCTGCGCCGCACGCAGACGCTGCGCCGGGTGCGGCTGCTCGACGCGCAGTCCGCGATCGGACCAGGGCGCACCAGCATCGTCCGGGTCGCCGGCGCGGGTCAGGTCCTGGAATGGCCGGTGGTCCTCCCGCTCGGGTCAGCGCCGCCCTCCCCGGGGCGAGTCTGGGCGACCGAGCCCTTCGCCGCTGACCAACGGATCGCACTGATCGTCAACGAGCCGGTGGGCAAGAAGCGGCACGTGCTGGAACCGCGTGACCGGGCCAGTTCGCAATAACGGCGAAACAAGCGTCTCGGTAGGGTTCTGCGGGTGACCACGGATCCGATCAGCCCCGAGCTGCGCGCCGACGTGCGCCGCGTGTCCACCCTGCTCGGCCAGTCGCTGGTGCGCCACCACGGACAGCACCTGCTCGACCGGGTCGAGCAGGTGCGCACCATGACCAAGGACGGCAAGTCGGGCGAGGCCGGGGCCGCCGAGCAGGTGCGGGAGCTGCTGGCCGGGCTGCCGCTGGACCAGGCCACCGACCTGGTGCGTGCCTTCGCGGCCTACTTCCACCTGGCCAACGCCGCCGAGCAGGTGCACCGGGTGCGCGTGCTGAGCGCCCGAGAGGAGTCGCAGGGCTGGCTGACCAGCGCGGTCACCGACATCGTGGAGGCAGGCGGCCCGCAGCTGCTCTCCGACGCCGTCGCCGAGCTCGACGTGCGCCCGGTCTTCACCGCCCACCCGACCGAGGCCAGCCGTCGCTCGGTGCTGACCAAGATCCGGCACCTGTCCGACGAGCTCGCCCGCGACACCGCACCGGAGACCGTGGCTCGGCGCCGTCAGGACCGCCGGCTCGCCGAGCTGGTCGACCTGATCTGGCAGACCGATGAGCTGCGCCAGGCCCGGCCGACCCCCATGGACGAGGCGCGCAACGCGATGTACTACCTCGACGAGGTGCTCGCCGAGACCGTGCCGAGGCTGCTCGGTGATCTCGGCGAGCTGATGGGCCAGCACGGCGCGCCGCTGCACACGGCGCGCCCACCGGTGCGCTTCGGGTCCTGGATCGGCGGAGACCGCGACGGCAACCCGTTCGTCACCCCCCAGGTCACGGCCGACGTGCTGCGGCTGCACCACCAGCACGCCGTGACGGTGGCGTTGCGCCTGGTCGACGTGCTGATCTCCCGCATCTCCAGCTCGACGGTCATCGTGCAGGTGTCCCCGCATCTGCAGGAGTCGCTGGACCGCGACCTGGCTCACCTGCCGGGTCTGGACCCGCGGGTCAAGGAGCTCAACGCCGCCGAGCCCTACCGGCTCAAGCTGACCTGCGTGCGTGCCAAGCTGCTCAACACCCGCCGCCGGGTCGAGGCCGGCACCGTCCACGAGCCCGGCCGCGACTACGCGCAGGCCGCTGAGCTGGTGGCGGACCTGCAGGTGATCGGCGACTCCCTGCGCGGCAACGGCGGCGAGCTCGTCGCCGACGGGCTGCTGGCCCAGGCGGCGCAGACCCTCGCCGGGACAGGTCTGCATCTGGCCACCCTCGACGTTCGCGAGCACGCCGAGAAGCACCACGAGGCCCTCGCGCCGATGCTGGAGGCCGCGGGCGCCACCGACGCCTATGCCGAGCTGGACAAGACGGCACGTATGCAGCTGCTGGCCGGCGAGCTGGACTCCCGTCGCCCGCTGCTCACCGCCGCGGCCCCACGCGAGCAGACCCTTGCGGTCTTCGACGAGATCCGGCACGCGATCGCCAGCTACGGGCCCGAGGTCATCGAGACCTACATCATCTCGATGACCAGGGGCCCCGACGACGTGCTGGCCGCCGCGGTGCTGGCCCGGGAGGCGGGTCTGCTCGACCTGCACGGCGAGGGTGCCTTCGCCCACGTCGGGTTCGCACCGTTGCTGGAGACCATCGACGAGCTGCGCGGTGCGGCCGGGCTGGTCGACGCGATGCTGCGCGACCCGGCATACCGGCGGCTGGTCTCGCTGCGCGGCGACGTGCAGGAGGTCATGCTCGGCTACTCCGACTCCAATAAGCAGGCCGGGGTGCTGACCAGCCAGTGGGGCATCCACCAGGCGCAGCGGGCGCTGCGCGACGTGGCCGCCCGGCACGTGGTGCGGCTGCGGCTCTTCCACGGTCGCGGCGGCTCCGTCGGCCGGGGTGGCGGGCCGACCTACGAGGCCATCCTGGCCCAGCCACCCGGGGTCCTGGAGGGGGAGATCAAGTTCACCGAGCAGGGTGAGGTCATCTCCGACAAGTACTCGCTGCCCGCGCTGGCCCGGGAGAACCTCGAGCTGTCCGTCGCCGCGGTGCTGCGGGCCACCGCGCTGCACCGCGACGCGCGCTCCTCGGCCGAGCAGATCCAGGCGTGGGGCGACGTGATGGACCTGGCCTCTGACGCGGCCTTCACGACATACCGGCGCCTGGTCGACGACCCCGACCTGCCGGCCTACTTCGTCGCCGCCACCCCGGTGGACCAGCTCGGCGCCCTCAACATCGGCTCCCGGCCCAGCAAGCGCCCGGACAGCGACAAGGGGCTCGAAGGGCTGCGGGCGATCCCGTGGGTGTTCGGCTGGACGCAGACCCGCCAGATCGTGCCCGGCTGGTATGGCGTGGGCTCCGGTCTGCGGGCGGCGCGCGAGGCGGGACACGGCGACACGCTGGAGGAGATGTTGCGCGAGTGGCACTTCTTCCGCGCCGTCATCTCCAATGTCGAGATGACCCTGGCCAAGACCGACCTGGACATCGCGGCGCACTACGTCGCGACCCTGGTGCCCGATGAGCTGCAACATCTCTTCGCCGACATCCGGGCCGAGTTCGAGCTGACCGTGGCGGAAGTGCGCGCGCTGACCGGCGAGACCGACCTGCTCGACGACGAGCCGATCCTGCAGCGCTCCCTCGCCGTGCGCGACCAGTACCTCGACCCCATCTCCTACCTGCAGGTCGAGCTGCTGCGCCGGCTACGCAGCAACGGCGAGGGGCCGGACGAGGCCGAGTTGCAGCGAGCCCTGCTGATCACCGTCAACGGCGTCTCCGCGGGTCTGCGCAACACCGGCTGACCGGCCCCTCCTGCCCAGGCGCGAGGCAGGAGTGGGCCACCTGAGAGCATCTGCGCATGCCCGAAGGCCACACCATCCACCGGCTCGCGGCCGACCTGTCTGCCGCATTCGCCGGGACGACCCCGCAGGTCAGCAGTCCCCAAGGGCGCTTCGCCGACGGCGCGGAGCTGCTGGAGGGGCACACCTTGCTGCGGGCCGACGCCTGGGGCAAGCACCTGCTCATCGACTTCTCGGCCGAGCGGCGCCTGCACGTACACCTGGGCCTGATCGGCAAGTTCACCGTGAGTGCCGTGCCCGACGGTATGTCGTCGCCGCCGGTCCGCGGGGCCGTGCGGCTGCGGCTGGCCACGCCCGAGCACGTCGCCGACCTGCGTGGCCCGATCGTCTGCGCCACCCGGACCCCGGAGGAGGTCGAGGAGGTGATCGCCGCCCAAGGGCCGGACCCGTTGCGACCCGATGAGGCCGACCCGGACCGAGCCTGGGCGAGGATCCACCGGAGCGTGCGCAGCATCGCCGACCTGCTGATGGACCAGAAGATCCTGGCCGGTGTCGGCAACGTCTATCGCAGCGAGGTGCTCTTCCGGCATCGGGTCGCGCCGCTGTATGCGGGCAGCCGGCTCAAGCGCGCCACCTGGCACGCAATCTGGGAGGACCTGGTGCGGCTGATGCCCCTCGGCGTGGCCACGGGACAGATCGTGACCGAGGAGGCGCAGGTCGCCAAGGTCGAGGACCAGCTGGCCCGGGGAGTCTCACCGCGGCCCGGTCGGCGGCGCTACTACGCCTACAAGCGCACCGGCCAGGAGTGTCGGCGCTGCGGCTCGACCATCCGCATGGCGGTGGTGGCCGGGCGCAACCTCTTCTGGTGCGCCAACTGTCAGCGCCGCACCTGAAGGCTCAGCGTTGGAAGGCCTCCAGGCGCACCGTGTAGTCGCCGAGGTCGGGGTCGTCGTGGGTGCCCAGGATCATCTCGAGCAGCGCGTCGGGAGCGGGGTAGTCGGTCCCCAGGGCATCGAGGTACTGCCGGTGGGCCTGCAGCGAGGCAACCCCGTCGGCGAAGGTGTCGGTGACGTCGACGGTGTGCGTCGCCTGTGCCGAACCGGAGAAGCCGAACCACCGCACGCCGGGCCACGGTCGCAGACCCTCGTCGACCAGGTCGGTGAAGATCCACCGGTTGCCCGCGTCAGCGCAGGCGTCCAAGGTCCCAAGCCCCACGGCTCGATGGTCGGCCTGGTTGAGCCCACCGCCGGCGAACACCTCCCGGTGGGTCAGCGACAGCACGAGGTCGGGCTGCCGGCGTCGGATCTGCGCGGCGATCGCCCGGCGCAGGGGTAGGCCGTACTCCACGGCACCGTCCTGCAGCTCGAGGAAGTCGACGATCTCGACGCCGACGTGGGCGGCCCCGTCGCGCTCCTCCTGCTCCCGGACGGGGCCGGCCTCGTCGGGCTGCATGCCATCGATGCCGGCTTCTCCACGCGTGGCCAGCAGGTAGGTCACCGTCTTGCCCTGCGCGGTCCAGCGCGCCACCGCCGCGGCCAGACCGTACTCCAGGTCGTCGGGGTGGGCGGCCACGCACAGCGCGGTCTGCCAGTCCTCGGGGAAGGAAGGGAGCGTCATACCGGCCACTGTGCCATGTCATCGCCTACCCCCAGCCCTTAAGCCGACCTCCAGCGTCATGTACGGCGCTGCAGGTGAGCACAAGTGGCTGGGGGTGGAGATTAGGGGTGCGGGCGACCCCGCTGATAGCCTGATCGGTGCCGTACGAACGGCCGCGGATTCGATAGAGCCCTGGTGGACATGCCCAGGTGCGCCGCGCAACGACAAGAAGGAGTCGCCCATGGGGCTGGACACTGCAGTGAAGAAGCAGATCATGACGGACTACGCCACCACCGAGGGCGACACCGGTTCGCCGGAGGTGCAGGTCGCGCTGCTGACCCAACGCATCCGCGACCTCACCGAGCACTCCCGGGAGCACAAGCACGACCACCACAGCCGTCGTGGACTGCTGCTGCTCGTCGGACGCCGCAAGCGTCTCCTGCGCTACCTGCAGGAGACCGATGTCGAGCGCTACCGCGCGCTGATCAAGCGCCTGGGCCTGCGCCGCTGAAGCTTCGCAGGGGAGCGACTCCCGGACGTCCGGGGGTCGCTCCTTTGTGTATGACGGGGCTCACCCGTCACCGGTCCGCGCCGCTCGGCGCGGCCCACCCAGAGAGACGGCCGGGCACAACGACGATGCCCCGGACCGAGCATTGACAGAAAAGGAGGACCCATGGAGGGTCCAGAGATCACCTTCGCCGAAGCCAGCATCGACAACGGCAGCTTCGGCACCCGCACCGTCCGGTTCGAGACCGGACGACTCGCCAGGCAGGCCGGTGGCTCGGTCACCGCATACCTGGACGACGAGACCATGCTGCTGTCCACCACCACGGCGGGCAAGCACCCCAAGGACCACTTCGACTTCTTCCCCTTGACCGTCGACGTCGAGGAGCGGATGTATGCCGCGGGCAAGATCCCCGGTAGCTTCTTCCGTCGCGAGGGCCGGCCCTCGA
Source organism: Ornithinimicrobium sp. (assembly GCF_051004135.1). Lineage (GTDB taxonomy): Bacteria > Actinomycetota > Actinomycetes > Actinomycetales > Dermatophilaceae > Ornithinicoccus. Next base: position 8,808 of record NZ_JBPCKQ010000159.1, on the reverse strand, counting down.
CCGACGCCATCCTGACCTGCCGACTGATCGACCGGCCGCTGCGCCCGAGCTTCGTCTCCGGGCTGCGCAACGAGGTGCAGGTCGTCATCAGCGTGCTCTCGCTCAACCCCGAGCACCAGTACGACGTGCTGGCCATCAACGCCGCGTCGGCCTCCACCCAGATCTCCGGGCTGCCGTTCAGCGGTCCGATCGGCGCCGTGCGGGTCTCCCTGATCGACGGTCAGTGGGTCGCGTTCCCCGACTTCGCCGACGCCGAGCGCTCGACCTTCGACATGGTCGTCGCCGGCCGGGTCGTGGGGCAGGACGCCGAGGGAAAGGATGATGTCGCGATCATGATGGTCGAGGCCGAGTCCACCGAGTCCACCTGGGACCTGGTCAACCATCAGGGCAAGCAGGCGCCGACCGAGGAGGTCGTGGCCCAGGGCCTCGAAGCCTCCAAGGCCTTCATCGCCAGCCTGTGCGCCGCGCAGGCGCAGATGGCCGCCGGCTCCGCCAAGGAGGTGCAGGAGTTCCCGCGCTTCCTGGACTACCAGGACGACGCCCATGCGGCCGTCGAGTCCGAGGTCACCCAGCCGCTCACCGAAGCACTGCAGATCTCGGCCAAGGGCGAGCGTGAGTCCCGGATCGATGAGATCAAGAACGCAATGAAGGCCGCCCTGGCCGGCAACGGTGACGGCAGCGACGGGCCCTTCGCCGGTCGCGACAAGGAGCTGTCCGCGGCCTACCGCGCGGTGCAGAAGAAGCTGATCCGCCAGCGCATCCTGCGCGACAAGGTGCGCATCGACGGTCGCGGCCTGGCCGACATCCGGGCCCTGTCCGCCGAGGTCGAGGTGATCCCCCGGGCCCACGGCTCGGCGATCTTCGAGCGCGGCGACACCCAGATCATGGGGGTCACCACCCTCAACATGCTGCGCATGGAGCAGATGCTGGACACGCTGTCGCCGGTCAAGCGCAAGCGCTACATGCACAACTACAACTTCCCGCCGTTCAGCACCGGGGAGACCGGCCGCGTCGGGTCGCCCAAACGCCGCGAGATCGGTCACGGCGCGCTCGCCGAGCGGGCTCTCATGCCGGTGCTGCCCTCGCGGGAGGACTTCCCCTACGCCATCCGCCAGGTGTCCGAGGCACTGGGCTCCAACGGCTCGACCTCGATGGGCTCGGTGTGTGCGTCCACGATGTCGCTGTGGAACGCCGGTGTCCCGCTGCGGGCGCCGGTCGCGGGCATCGCGATGGGCCTGGTCTCCGACCAGGTCACGAACGAGGACGGGACCACCCAGACCGCATACGCCGCGCTGACCGACATCCTGGGAGCCGAGGACGCCTTCGGTGACATGGACTTCAAGGTCGCCGGCACCCGGGAGTTCGTCACCGCGATCCAGCTCGACACCAAGCTCGACGGCATCCCCGCCTCGGTGCTCGGCAGCGCGCTGACGCAGGCCAAGAATGCGCGGATGCACATCCTGGACGTGATGACCGAGGCCATCGACGCGCCCGACGAGATGAGCCCCTTCGCTCCTCGCGTCATCAGCGTCAAGGTCCCCGTCGACAAGAGCGGTGAGGTCATCGGCCCCAAGGGCAAGATGATCAACCAGATCCAGGAGGACACCGGCGCCGACATCTCGATCGAGGACGACGGCACCGTCTACATCGGCGCGACCGACGGCCCCTCGGCCGAGGCGGCGCGGGCGGCGGTCAACGCGATCGCCAACCCGCAGATGCCGGAGGTCGGCGAGCGCTTCCTGGGCACCGTGGTCAAGACCACGACGTTCGGTGCGTTCGTCTCGCTGCTGCCCGGTAAGGACGGGCTGCTGCACATCTCCGAGATCCGCAAGCTCGTCGGTGGCAAGCGCATCGACGCGGTCGAGGATGTGCTGGCGGTGGGCCAGAAGGTGCAGGTGGAGCTCAAGGAGATCGACCCGCGCGGAAAGCTCTCCCTCGCCGCGGTGCCCGAGGGCTCCGGCGACTCCCGGGACCACGAGCAGGCTCCGGGCGCGTCCACACCGGTGGAGGCTGCCTCCGCGGCTCCCGCCGACTTCGGTGCGCAGAGCACCGGGGACGCTGCGGACTCCGGCGACGCCGGGGCCGACCCGCGCGATGCCGGGGCTGCTTCGAGCGACGCCGAGGCCGGCTCGGGCGACGCTGGGGCCGCACCGGGGGCCCCGTCGGTGCCGGATGAGGCGGCCGAGGTGCCGGTTGTCGATCCTGACGCAGCCGCGTCGGGGTCCGCCGGTGACGCCGAGCGTGGCTCAGGCGACTCCGAGGGCGGCTCGGGTGACAGCGAGGGTGGCGACCGGCCCCGTCGCAACCGGCGACGCCGTGGACGCGGTCGCGGCCACGGTGGCGGCAACGGCTCCACCGAGCAGAGCGCCGACGCCACGGGTGGCGACGAGCGCGCCTGAGCGGCCGACACACACGCCGAAGGCCGGACCCCATCCCGGGGTCCGGCCTTCGCGCTGTGCTCCGCCGACCGTCCGCAGCCCCACCCGGGCCTGCGTGGCGACCCGAGCCTCAGGCCACCGCAGCCGTCGCCGGCGCCGCCTGCGACGCATCGGTCCTGCGCTCCCCGACCTGCCAGAGCATCTCCATGCGCACCCGTCCGTCCGGCCCGAGCACGGGGATCCAGCTCAGGACGGCCGGCCGCCCACTCTGTGGCGTCGCGCCCTTGCGTAGCGTTCGTACTTGACCCATGGTGTCCACCTCCCGTTCACCCAATGTTTACCTAGGGTACATGGGAAAGTCGCTTTCGCTGGTCGACGCGCACATCGGCGCTCACCCCGTGACCGTTGTGCGCGCGGTTGTGCCCGGCGAACGTGCGGGTGGAGCGCATATCGGTGGGGCGCGGGTCAGCGGGTGAGCGCGCGGGCGACGCCGCGCGAGGCTCGGCTCACCAGCTGCTCCAGCGGCCCCGGGGCCTGGGCGATCGCGGCGAGGGCGCCGAGCCAGAGGACGACCACCACGTTGAGCACCGTCCCGTGCAACACCGGCAGCGCAGCGGAGGCGCCGAGCATCAGGACGTGCAGGGAGTAGAGGGTCAGGGTCATCGTGCCTGCACCGAAGGCGATCTGCCAGGTACGCCCGGCTCTGGCAGAGCGACCGGTCACCAGCAGGCACAGCCCGAGCACCAGCACGGCGGTCCCGGTCGTGTGGACCAGGTCGACGACGCTGCCGGTGTGTGGCGACCACACCAGCAACCACCACCAGGAGCCGAGCGGGAACGTGCCGAACATGCCCGATCGCAGGGTCGTCTCCAGGGCCGGCCACGTGTCTGCAGCCGAGGTCGGCAGCAGCGCGTCGCGCACTCCCGAGGATCGGGTGACCAGGGCAGACACCGCGAGGGCTGCGACGCTCAGCAGCGCCCCGCCCAGCACCAGGGCGCAACCTGTCCGGGGCCGGTGCAGGTCCAGCCGACCCAGCGCCATACCGGCGAACAGGTACGTCCCCCAGGTGAGGACGGGGTAGTAGCCGGTCACCGCCAGCTCGCTCAGCAGCTGCAGCGGGTCGGCGAGCGACAGCGGCGACGGCACGATCCGGGTCGGGTCGGGCAGGACGGGCCGCAGCAGGGTGCTGAGCACCGGGCTCAGCAGCCCCCAGCCCAGCGCGAGCAGCGCCAGCCGTCGGGCCCCCCAGGCCAGCACCGGCAGCGCGAGCACGAAGAGCAGGCCGTAGTAGGTCAGGATGACCGCCACACCCGACCCGGCCAGCCCGAGGAGCAGTCCGAGGAGGGCGAGCAGCAGCGCGCGGGTGAGGACCTGCCAGCGGTATGCCGTGCGCCGGCCCGGCTCGGTCGACCGCCGGGCGTCCTGGGTCAGCAGGGCGATGGACACCCCGGCCAGCACCGCGAACAGCGCCGAGGAGCGGCCGGCCACGAGCTGGAGGAGCGGGTCGACGCCCACGGACGCGGTGTCGTCCGTCCGGTCCATGGTGTGCGCGACGATCATGCCCAGCAGGGCGACCGCCCGGGCGACGTCGACGCCCACGATGCGGCCGCCGTCGATCCTCCTCGCGCTGGTCGCCACCGCGTGGGTCATGGTCCGCCTTGCCTCAGGCCCATGGCCATCAACCGGTGAACAGGCGGGTCAGGGCGGCGGTGAGCGCGGCCAGCACGACGACGACCAGGAACGGTGCCCGCAGCAGCAGGGCAGCCACGGCCACGCCGACCCCCGCTGCCCGCGCGTCCAGCGTGAGGGTCCCGACATCGGTCAGCAGCGCCTGGGTCACCACCAGCGAGCTGAGCAGCGCCACCGGCAGCAGCGGACTGATCTGCGCCACCGCACGTCGCTCGAGCACCCGCTGGGGCACCAGGTGCCCGGAGAGCTTGAGCAGGTAGGACACCAGGCACGCGGCCAGGACGGCGATCCACAGGGTCACGGCGTCAGCACCGAGGTGCGCCGCATCCGCAGCACGCCGACGGCCAGCGCAGCGGTCGCGGCGACCAGCACCGGCACTCCGGGTGGCGCTACGGGCGCGATCAGGACCGTCAGCAGCACGGCGACCGCCGCGGTGGCAAGGGGGTCGCGGCCCTGCAGCCGGGGCCAGAGCAGCGCGACGAAGGCGGCGGCCGCGGCGGCGTCGAGGCCGTAGGTCCGCGGGTCGCCCATCGCCTCCCCGGCCAGCGCACCGGCCAGGGTGGTCAGGTTCCACAACGTGAAGATCGTGGCCCCGGTGACCCAGAAGCCCAGCCGGGCCGCGCGCAGATCCGGCTGGCCGATGGCCACCGCGGTGGACTCGTCGATGGTCCAGTGCGCAGCGAGCAGGCGACGCCAGCCGCGCACGCCCAGCAGCTGCACGACCTGCAGACCGTAGATCCCGTTGCGCACGCCCAGCAGACCGGAGGTGGCGACGGCCGCCGCCGGAGTGCCTCCGGCACCGATCACCCCGAAGAAGGCGAACTGCGAGCCGCCGCTGAAGACCAGCAGGGAGGTGAGCACCGTCTGCCAGACGCTCAGCCCGGCGGCCACGCCGAGTGCCCCGCAGCTGACGCCGTAGGCGCCCGTCGCCAGCCCCACCGCCAGCGCCTGGCGGACCGCCGGGTGGTCCCGGGTCCGGGTCAGCGGCGGGGGAGGGCTCACAGCGCGGCCCAGACGCGGACCTCCCGCAGGGTCTGCTCATCGCTGCCGACGACCCGGTCCCGCCAGGCGCCGTCCGGGTCCAGCCCGCCGAGGGACAGGAACCCGCGGGTGGCCTCGGCCGTTGCCGGCACCCAGGCCAGCACGGCAGCCAGGTCTTGTGCCCGCAGGGTGTCGGCGACGGCGTTGAGCAGCCGGGACCCGTGGCCCTGCCGTCGGGCCTCCGGGTGCACCGCGAGGACCAGGATCTCCCCGGCCTGGCCGGGCGCAGCCGGGTCGTCGTCGGCGCCGGGCGCCAGCGCCGCGAAGCCGACCACCTGGTCACCGGCGCAGGCGACCAGCACCCGGTGGGTGGTCGTGGGTGGTTGTTCGAGGGAGCGCCGCCAGACCTGGGCGAAGCGGGGCCCCTCGAGCTGGTCCAGGACATCCTGCGCCAGCACCTCGGCATACTCGGCGCGGAACACGGTGGCCTGCACCGCGCCGATGGCCGGTGCGTCGGTGGGGCGGGCGGTGCGCACGCTTGCGTCGGCCAGCGGTCCGGGGGCGTGGGTATGCGGCTCGCTCACCGGCCCATCCTCCCACCCGCGCTGCACGGCTCCCACGATGCGGGCCGGCAGCGGCATCGAGTGGCCTGAGGGGCCGATGGGGGAGACTGCACACCGTGCGTCCGCGTCGATGAGGAGCTGTCATGTCCCGCCCCCGACTCCATCTCGCTCCGGTGTCGGGTTGGGTCAACGACCCGCTCGGGCTCACCTACCGGGACGGGGCCTATCACGCCTTCGTCCAGTTCAACCCGCACGGCTGCGCGTGGGCGCCGGAGTGTCACTGGGCCCACGCCACCAGCCCCGACCTGCTGACCTGGACCGAGCAGCCGGTGGCGCTGTCGCCCGGTGACGGGGACGCCGGCTGCTGGTCCGGCTGCGTGGTCACCGACGCCGACGGCGCGACCACGCTGTTCTACACCTCCGTCGACCTGCCGGACCTGGGACTGGGCCGGGTGCGCACGGCATACCCCGATCCGACCTGGACCCACTGGAGCAAGGGCGACGTCGTGGTGCGCCCGCCAGAGGATCTGGGGCTGGCAACTTTTCGCGACCCGTTCGTTCTGCGCGACGGGGACCTGTGGCGGATGCTGGTCGGCGCGGGGCTGCGCGACGGCACCGCGACGGCGCTCACCTTCGTCTCCGCAGACCTGCGCCGCTGGGAGTACGACGGCCTGCTGGCCGGTCGGTCGGTGGACGACCACGACCCGGTCTGGACGGGGTCGGCCTGGGAGTGCCCCCAGCTGGTCCAGGTCGGCGACCGGCACGCGCTGATCGTCTCGGCCTGGCACCAGGACGAGCTGCACCACGTCGCCGGTGCGCTCGGCCGGTATGTCGAGGGTCGCGTGGACGTCGAGCGGTGGCAGCAGCTGACCTACGGTCCGAGTCACTACGCGGCTTCGGCGTTCCGCGATGCCGACGGTGCCGTGAGCGTGGTGACCTGGCTGCGCGAGGCGGGCAGCCAAGAGGGTGAGGACGGGGGGTGGGCCGGCGCGATGAGCCTGCCCATGCGACTCGCGGCGCCGGAGGGACGACTGAGTCTGACGCTGCATCCAAGCGTGGCAGCGGCTCGCGGCGAGCCGGCCCCTGACGGCGTGGCCTGCCCTGCGTGGGATCTGGAGTGGGAGCCGCGGGACGGCACGGGGGAGGTGCGTATCCACGATGCCCGGCATCGGCCAGTGGCGGTCCTTGTGGTGCGGGCCGGTCTCCTGCACATGCGCACCGAAGGAGTGCTAGACCAGGCGTGGGAGATGCCGGTCGGCGCAGCGGTACGCGTGGTGGTCGACGAGGCAATTCTGGAGGTGCTCAGCGACGGCGCGGCCGGGGCCGGCCGGATCCCGTGCGCTGACGGCAGCTACCCGGTGGCGCAGAGCGGCACGATGTCGTGGTGGCGATTGTGACACTTCGAAGGCGTATCGACGTCAGGGTGTAACAAGCGGCACCGGATGCGGCATACTGGGCAGATGTACGGCAATGACTTCGGGCACGACGAGGCCCCGCTCAATGCGGCGGAGACCGACGACTACGCCACCGCGCTGCAGGAGTACTTCGACGGGCTGATCAGCGACGACCAGCGGATCGAGCCCCGAGACGCGATGCCGCAGGACTACCGCAAGACCCTGATCCGGCAGATCGCCCAGCACGCACACTCCGAGATCATCGGCATGCAGCCCGAGGCCAACTGGATCAGCCGGGCGCCCAGCTTGCGCCGCAAGGCGATCCTGATGGCCAAGGTGCAGGACGAGGCGGGCCACGGGCTCTACCTCTACGCCGCGGCCGAGACTCTCGGCGTCGACCGTGCCGACCTGCTCGATGCACTTCACACCGGACGCCAGAAGTACTCCTCCATCTTCAACTACCCGACGCTCACGTGGGCCGACGTCGGCGCCATCGGCTGGCTGGTCGACGGGGCCGCCATCGTCAACCAGGTGCCGCTGTGCCGCTGCTCCTACGGCCCTTATGCACGCGCCATGGTCCGCGTGTGCAAGGAGGAGTCGTTCCACCAGCGCCAGGGCTTCGAGATCCTGCACACGCTCGGACACGGCACGTCGGCCCAGCGGGCGATGGCCCAGGACGCCGTCGACCGTTACTGGTGGCCCTCGCTGATGATGTTCGGTCCGCCCGACGACGACTCTCCCAACTCCGCCCAGTCGATGGCGTGGGGCATCAAACGCTTCTCCAACGACGACCTACGCCAGCGCTTCGTCGACATGACGGTGCCGCAGGCGGCGGCGCTCGGGCTGTCGCTGCCCGACCCCGACATCCGCTGGAACGACGAGCGCGGTCACTACGACTGCGGCGAGGTGGACTTCACCGAGCTGTGCGAGGTGATCAAGGGCAACGGCCCCTGCAACGAGCAGCGGATGGCCCACCGGGTCCGCGCCCATGACGACGGCGCGTGGGTGCGCGAGGCCGCCACGGCGTACGCGTCGAAGCGCGCGAACAGGGACGCCGCATGACCGGGTCGTCCGCCGAGCGGTCCGGATGGCCGCTGTGGGAGGTCTTCGTGCGGTCGCGGCGTGGCCTCTCGCACGTGCACGTCGGATCGCTGCACGCCCCCGACTCGGAGATGGCGCTGCGCAACGCCCGCGACGTCTACACCCGGCGCTCCGAGGGGGTCTCGCTGTGGGTGGTGCCTGCCGCCCAGATCGTGGCGTCGAGCCCCGACGAGCGAGGCTCCTTCTTCGACCCCGCCGCCGACAAGATCTACCGCCACCCGACGTTCTACGACGTGCCCGAAGGCGTGGATCATCTGTGATCACCCCACGAAGTTCTTCGGGTGATCGTTTCAGGTACGTGCTCGGCCTGGCCGACGACGCGCTGATCTCCGCGCAGCGCATGGGTTGGTGAATCAGCCGGGCTCCCGAGCTCGAGGAGGACCTGGCCCTCGCCAACATCGGACTCGACCAGCTCGGTCAGGCCCGCACCCTGCTGGCCTACGCCGGCCAGGTGGAAGGCGTCGGACACGGCGAGGACGACCTCGCCTATCTCCGCGACGAGCGTGAGTTCCGCAACGTCTGCCTGGTCGAGCGGCCGCAGGACGACTTCGGCGTCACCATGGCCCGCCTCCTGATCTTCGCGACCTGGCAGGCCGACCTGTATGCCGGGCTCGCCCGCAGCAGCGACGCGACTCTCGCCGGCGTTGCCGGCAAGGCCGTCAAGGAGGTCGCCTACCACCTCGACCACGCGGCGCAGTGGGT
>NZ_JBPCKQ010000158.1:0-9525 GCF_051004135.1 Ornithinimicrobium sp. | reverse complement strand
CGCCCGCAGGGCATGATCACCGCGCCCTCACGATTCACGCAGACTGCCGCGGTCAGTTGCCCACCACCAGTGGCCATGAGCTCGCTGACCATGCCGCACTCCGCGCACAATGTGAGCCCAAAACTAGCGTTCTCGACGTTGCACCCCGACACGATGCGTCCATCGTCGACGAACGCTGCCGCGCCCACCGGATAGTCCGAGTAGGGGGCGGAGGCATTCACCGAGGCCGCCGCGGCGGCGGTTAGCAACGTGTCCCAGTCGGGTGAGCTACTCATATGGCGGTCTCCCTAACTCTTGGTGTACGGCGTGCCTTCAGCTGCCGGTGGGCGCACCCTGCCCACAAAGCCAGCTACCGCCAGGATCGTGATGATGTACGGCAACATCAGCAGCACCTCAGAAGGCACCCCGCTTCCGATAGTCGAAATGACGTTACCTAGGTTCTTGGAGAAGCCGAAGAGCAGCGCTGCGAGCACCGCGAGCTTGGGGTTCCACTTGCCCAGGATCATCGCCGCCAAGGCGATGTAACCCTGGCCGGCCGACATCTCCCGGCCGAAGGCCAGGCCGGAGCCGACCGTGAAGAACGCCCCGCCGAGCCCGGCGATCGCCCCGCCGAGGATGACGTTCCACACCCGCCGGGTGTTGACCTTGATGCCGACGGTGTCGGCGGCCTTGGGGTGCTCCCCGACGGCGCGGGTGCGCAGGCCCCAGCGACTGCGGAACAGCATGATCTGCAGCACGAACACGACGACATACATCAGGTAGACCAGGACGGTCTGCTGGAACAGGACCGGTCCGAGCACCGGGATCTCGGCGAGCAGCGGGATCCGGATCACCGGCAGGCGCTCCCGGGCGTTCCACAGCTCCCGGTTGTCCGACATCACGGTGGAGAACAGGAAGCCGGTCAGCCCGATCACCAGTGTGTTGAGCACGACGCCGACGATGATCTGGTTGACCCGGAAGCGCACGGCAAACCACGCCAGCAAGGCACCGACCACGGCTCCGGCGATGGGCGCGGCCAGCAGCCCGGCATACCCTGAGCCGACCCGGGAGGCCACGGCCGCGGCGGCGAAGGCACCGAAAAGCAGCTGTCCCTCGATCCCGATGTTGATGACCCCGGAGCGCTCGCAGACCAGCCCGCACATGGCCCCGAAGATCAGCGGCACCGACAGGGCCAGGGCCCCGGCCAGCAGCGACGTCACCGGGATGACCGAGGCCTTCCCGGCCCCGGCCCAGAGCAGGAACGAGACGACGAAGGACACCCCGACGACCAGGTGCAGCCAGACCGGCACCGGGCGCCGCCCACGGACCAGGACCAACGCCCACCCTGCGGCCACGGCCTGGACGATGCCCAGCACCAGGGCGCCGATCAGGGCGGGCACGGCGAAGCTGGGGATGGTGAACACGGTCGAGCCGGAGGCGATCTGGAAGGTGGTGTCGGCGTCGGCGGGAGCGCCGAGAGCGAACAAGAGCAACGTGACCGCGGCGGCCACGGCATACATGATCGGCGTGCGGTAGCCGATCCGGGTGCGGACGTCGTCGTCCTGCTCGGCCTGGCCCGGGACAGAGCTAGAGGCGGAGGTGGCCGTCGTGCTCATGCTGCAGCCTCCTGGGTCGCGCCCCGCTTGCGGCGCCGTGGTCGCTCGGGGTCGGGCAGCCGGAAGACCGAGCGCACCAGCGGCGGGGCGGCGATCAGCAGCACGATGACGGACTGGACGACCAGGATGATGTCGATCGGGGTCTGGGTCAGCGACTGCATCAGGAAGCCACCGGACTTCAGCGCACCGAACAGCAGCCCGGCCAGGAAGGTGCCCAGTGGTCGGGACCGGCCCAGCAGGGCCACGGTGATCGCGTCGAAGCCGAAGGAGGCGGCGACCCCGGCGGTCAGCGACCGCTCGGTGCCCAGCACCTGCGCGGTCGCGGCCAGCCCGGCCAGGCCACCGGCGATGACCATGGTGATCACTGTGATCCGCCCCACCGACATGCCAGCGGTCCGTGCGGCGTGCGGGTTGGCGCCGGCGGCCCGCAGCTCGAAGCCGATGGTCGAGCGCTCCAGCAGCCACCAGACGAAGACCGTGGCCAGGATGGCGACGAGCACACCCCAGTGCAGCCGGAAGCTGTTGCCCGGCACCAGCCAGTCCGGGATGAGCGGGGGGTATGCCGCGGAGTCCGCGATCGCGGGGCTGCGCTGACCCGAGCGGCCGGGGTTGAAGCTCGGCTGCTTGAGCGTGTAGCTGATCAGATAGACCGCGATGTAGTTGAGCATGATCGTCACGATCACCTCATTGGCCCCGAAGCGGGCCTTGAGTACACCCGGGATCGCGCCCCACAGTGCCCCGCCGACCGCCCCGCCGAGGATGGCCAGGATCAGGTGCAGGCCGACCGGCAGGTCGAAGGCGAAGCCGAAGTAGGCGGCGAAGATGGCGCCGACGATGATCTGGCCCTGGGCGCCGATGTTGAACAGCCCGGCCCGAAAGCCCACGGCGATGCCGAGGCCGGCCAGGATCAGCGGCACCGCGAAGACGACCGACTCGGTCAACGGCTTGATCGCACCGGCGAAGGTGTCGGACTGGTAGTTGAGGATGGAGCCGCGGAACAGCGCGACGTAGGCGTTGGTCACTGCCTCCCAGGCGGCGGTGAAGAAGTCGCTGGGACGGGCGAAGACGTAGCTGGAGGAGGCGCGGACCTCTTCGTCGGCGAAGGCGATCAGCACCCCCCCGATGATCAAGGCGAGGACCACGGCCAGCACGGAGATCATCGCGCTGCCGCCCATGATCTGTCGGAGCACGTCACCGCGGGCGCCGGCGCGACTCCCTCGCGTCATCTCCTCCTGCGCCGGGACGGCCGGCTCCGGCCCCTCCGGCTCCTGCGGGGTCTGGCTCATGATCCTGACTCCTCGGGCGCGTCCGCGGGCAGGTCGGCCCGGCCCAGGGTGGAGTGGTGCTGCGCGGCCTGCTGCTGGGCGTCCTCGAAGGGGACCCCGGCCATCATCAGTCCGAGCACGTCGCGCTCGATGCCGTCCTCGGTCGCGTCGACCACGCCGACGATCCGGCCGCGGTACATCACCGCAGCGCGGTCGGCGAGCGCGATCACCTCGTCGAGCTCGGTGGACACGATGATCACCGGCGTCCCGCTGTCGCGCTGCTCCACGATCCGGCGGTGCACGAACTCGATGGAGCCAACGTCGAGCCCGCGGGTGGGCTGAGAGGCGACGAGGAGGCGCAGCGGCCGGGACATCTCTCGGGCCAGCACGACCTTCTGGGCGTTGCCGCCCGACAGGGTGGAGATGGGGTCGTGCACGTCGCTCAGCCGGACGTCGAACTCCTGCGTGCGGGTGTGTGCGTTGGCGGCGACCTTGGCCGGGCTCATGCTGATGCCACGGGAGAACTCCGGGGTGCGGTAGAGGTCGAGGACGAGGTTCTCGGCGACGGAGAACGAGGAGATGGCGCCGTCGGTCGAGCGGTCCTCGGGGACGAAGCCGATGCCGGCCCGCAACCGCTGCGCGACACTCTTGCCACGCAGGTCCTCCCCGTCAACCCGGATGGTCCCCCCGTCGGCCTCGACCAGGCCGAGGATCGCCTCGGCCAGCTCGCTCTGCCCGTTGCCCTGCACCCCGGCGATGCACATGATCTCCCCGGAGCGCACCTGCAGGCTCACCCGGTCCACAACCGGGGTGCCGGTGGGTCCGAGCACGGTGAGCCGGTCGATCTCGACCGCGGCGTCACCCGGCTCGGCCGGCTCCTTGTCGACAGCCAGGCTCACCGAGCGGCCCACCATCAACGAGGCCAGCTCAGTCTCGGTCGAGCTGGGGCTGGCCTCGCCCACGACCTTGCCGAGGCGGATCACCGTGATCCGGTCGGCGACCGCCCGCACCTCGCGCAGCTTGTGGGTGATGAACACGATGGAGGTGCCCGCCTCCTTCAGCTCACCCATGATCTCGATCAGCTCATCGGTCTCCTGTGGCGTCAGCACGGCAGTGGGCTCGTCCAGGATCAGCACCTTGGCGTCCCGAGACAGCGCCTTGATGATCTCGACGCGCTGCTGCACCCCGACCGGCAGGTCCTCGATCAGCGCATCAGGGTCGACGTGGAAGCCGAACCGCTCGCTGATCTCGGTGACCCGCTTGCGCGCCTCGTCGAGCTTGAGCAGTCCCGCCCCACCGGTGGGCTCGTAGCCCAAGGCGACGGACTCGGCGACGGTGAAGACGGGGATGAGCATGAAGTGCTGGTGGACCATGCCGATGCCGGCGGCGACCGCATCGCCAGGACCGTCGATCGTCACGGGGCGGTCGTCCAGCAGGATCTGACCGTCGTCGGGGTCGTAGAGGCCGTAGAGCACGTTCATCAAGGTGCTCTTGCCGGCACCGTTCTCACCGAGCAGCGCGTGGATCTCGCCGGGCTCCACGACCAGGTCGATGTGGTCGTTGGCGACCAGCGACCCGAAGACCTTGGTGATGCCGCGCAGCTCGAGCTTCATCTCGGGGCCGCTCCTCCTCGGGGCTCAGGGTCGGTGGTATGTCGTCCGTCAGGGAACGATAGCGGCCCGGCCCTCGGGGGGCCGGGCCGCAGTCGATGGACCTTCGGTCAGGACGGGGAGTTGGGCGACTCGACGGTCAGCTCACCGTCGATGATCTGCTGCTTGTACTCCTCGATTTTGGTGCTGAGCTCCTCGGGGACCTCGCCCTCGAAGTCGTGGTAGGGCGCCAGGCCGACCCCGTCGTTCTCCAGGGTGCCGATATAGGGCTCGTTGGAGAAGCCGCTCTCGAGCGTCTCGGTGATCGTGTCGTCGACCGCCGGCCCGATCCGCTTAAGCACCGAGGTCAACATCAGCGGGCCGTACTGCGTGGTCTCGAAGCCGTCGGAGTCGACCCAGATGATCTTGGTGCCCTCCTCGCTCTCGGCTGCCGCGGCGGCTCCGAGACCGACCGGTCCGGCGACCGGCATGACGATGTCGGCGCCCTGGGCGATGAACTGCTCGGTGAGCGTCTGGCCCTGGGCCTGGTTGTCGAAGTCACCGGAGAAGGCGCCGTTCTGGGCCTCCTTGTCCCAGCCGAGCAGCTGCACGTCGGTGCCCTCGTCCTCGTTGTACCTGGTGACCCCGTCGGCGAAGCCGTCCATGAAGACCGCCACGGACGGGATCTGCACTCCGCCGAACGTGGCGACGGTGCCGGACTCGGTCGTCCCCGCAGCCAGATATCCGGCCAGGAAGCTGGCCTCGGCGGTGTTGAACAGGATCGGCTTGGCGTTGTCCAGCTCCACCGGGTTGAACTCGGCGTCGGAGAACGCGGAGTCGATCAGCGCGAAGTTGGTCTCCGGGTTGTCCTCGGCCGCACTCTGGACGGCGTCCTCCAGCAGGAAGCCGACCCCGAAGATCAAGTTGCAGCCCTGGGAGACCAGGGTGCTGACGTTGCTGTCGTAGTCGGCGTCGGACTGCGACTCGACCAGCGTGGTCTGGATGCCGAGCTCGGACTCCGCGGACTCCATGCCCTGCGCGCCGGACTGGTTGAACGACTGGTCGTCGAAGCCGCCGGCGTCGGAGACCATGCAGGCCTGGAAGTCGCCTGCGCCCTCCGGGGCGGCGCCGGCGCCGTCGCTGCTGTCCGCCGAGGACTCGGAGCCGCCGCCCTCGGCGGACTCGTCCTCGGCGGGGGCCTCACCGCAGGCGGCCAGGGCCAGGGTGGCGGCGGCCGAGACGGCCGCGATCTGCAGAACCCGTCGCACGGGCATCTCCTTACGTCGGGGGATCACAACACGTGGAACCACTGCCGTGCGCCGATCGCGACCGACTCACGTCGCCGCATCGTACCCCCCAGTAGCAGTCACATCGAGGACCCAAGGCCGGACATCGCGGACTGTGACGCAAGCGTGACCATCGGCACCTGATCGCGGACCCGCGGGAGGGCCCGCCCGGCTCAGTGCAGCACGACGGCGGCGAGGATCTTGGCGGCGTGCAGCACCGCCTCCTCGTCCACCACGAGGTCACCCTGGTGCAGCTCGAAGGTCGGCCCGCCGGGGGTGCGGGTGCCCAGCCGGGCCATCGCCCCGGGCACCTGCGTGAGATACCACCCCAGATCCTCCCCGCCCAGCGACTGCTGGGTGGGGACCACCGCCTGCGGCCCCACCACGGCGCGGCACGCGGCGTCGAACGCAGCGACGCAGGACGCGTCGTTGTCGACCGGCGGCACCCCCTTGACGTGCCGCACAGTCGCGTGGACACCGTAGGGGGCCACGACCGCATGCACGATCTCCTCGATGAGCGGACCCGTGGTGTCCC
Organism: Ornithinimicrobium sp.; assembly: GCF_051004135.1. Lineage (GTDB taxonomy): Bacteria > Actinomycetota > Actinomycetes > Actinomycetales > Dermatophilaceae > Ornithinicoccus. The sequence continues at coordinate 3,255 of NZ_JBPCKQ010000158.1, read as the reverse complement.
AGGTCTGCGCGTCCAGCATTCGCAGGGTGCCGACGCACTCACCCGAGGCGGGGACGACATTGGCGACCGTGCCGGCCCGGACCGCACCCCATACCAGGGCGGTGCCGGAGCGTGGGTCCATCCGGCGGGACAACACCGCCGGGACGTCGGTGATCACCTTGCCCAGGGCGTAGGTGAGGTCTTGGGTCAGGTGCGGCCGCGAGGTGTGCCCGCCCCGGCCCGTGAGCGTGACGTGCACCGAGTCCGAGGCCGCGGTGATCGGGCCGACCCGCAAGCCCACCGTGCCGACGTCGATCGAGGGGTCGCAGTGCACGGCATACAGCCGGTCGATGCCCGCGAGGGCACTGGCCTGCATCATCGCGTGCGCACCCCCGGGCATGCTCTCCTCGGCGGGCTGGAACAGGAAGCGGACACCGAGCCCTCGCTCGTCCAGCTGCTCGGTCACCTCGGCGAGCGCGAGGGCGGCCCCCAGCACCCCGATGGTGTGCACGTCGTGCCCGCAGGCATGCGCCACCCCGGGATTGCGGGAGGCGAAGTCCAGCTCCGTCGACTCCTCGATCGGCAGGGCGTCGAGGTCCGCACGGATCGCGATGCGGCGCCGGGGTCGGGGCGGACCGAGGTCGGCGATCACCCCGGACCCGGCCAGCGGGGTCAGCCGCAGGCTGGTCTCGCTCAGCTGGTCCATGATCAACGCCGTGGTGCGGTGCTCCTGCCAGGAGACCTCGGGGTAGGCGTGCAGCTCGCGTCGCCAGTGCAGCAGCGACGGGCGCAGCCCCTCGACCGCGTCGACGATCCGCCGGGTGAGGTCGCCCGAGTAGAGGGCGGTGGCGGGCTCGGCAGTCACAGGCTCAGCAGATCGGCTTCTGGTTCGGTGCAGGGGGGACGTCCGCCCACGATACCCGGCCGGAGCGCGCTTGCTGCGCCGCACCCCGCTCAGCGGGTCGTACGGAGCGTATGCCGGTCGGCGGTCCCCCTCAGAAGGTCTCATGAGGCTTGTGCCGTCCCCACACCTCCTGCAGGGCGCCGGCGACCTCACCACCGGTGGCGCGCAGGGCCAGGGCCTCCCGCATCGGGTGCAGCAGGTTGTCGCTGCCCTGCGCCGCGTGCTGCATCCGTTCCAGCGCATCACGGACCGCGGCCGAGTCCCGGTGCTCGCGCAGCCGGTCCAGGGCGGCGCACTGGGCTGCCTCGATCGTGGGGTCGACCTGCAGCGGCTCGTAGGGCTCGGGTCCGTCACCGGCAAACCGGTTGAGTCCGACGAGGACGCGCTCCCCGGAGTCGATCGCCAGCGCGTTGGCGTAGGCGGCGCGCTCGATCTCGCTCTTCTGGAAGCCCTCCTCGATGGCCGCCACGGCGCCCCCGCGGTCCTCCACCGCCTGGATCAGGGTGAGTGCAGCCTCCTCGACGTCGTCGGTCAGCGACTCCACGACAGACGACCCGGCGAACGGGTCGACCGTCTTGGTCACGTCGGTCTCGTAGGCCAGCACCTGCTGGGTGCGCAGCGCCAGCCGGGCGGCCTTGGCGCTCGGCAGCGCGATCGCCTCGTCGTAGGAGTTGGTGTGCAACGACTGGGTGCCCCCGAGCACCGCACCCAGACCCTGCAGGGCCACCCGGACCAGGTTGACCTCCGGCTGCTGCGCGGTGAGCTGCACCCCGGCGGTCTGGGTGTGGAAGCGCAGCATCATCGACTTGGGGTTGCGGGCCCCGAACTCCTCGCGCATGATCCGCGCCCAGATCCGGCGGGCGGCACGGAACTTGGCCACCTCCTCCAGCAGCGTCGTGCGGGCCACGAAGAAGAAGGACAGCCGCGGGGCGAAGTCGTCCACGGCCAGCCCGGCGGCCTGCGCGGCGCGCACGTACTCCTTGGCGTTGGCCAGGGTGAAGCCGATCTCCTGCGCGGGCGTGGCCCCCGCCTCGGCCATGTGGTAGCCGGAGATGGAGATCGTGTTCCACCGGGGCAGGGCAGACGCGCAGTAGGCGAAGGTGTCGCTGACCAGCCGCAGCGACGGCGCCGGGGGGTAGATGTAGGTGCCGCGGGCGATGTACTCCTTGAGCACGTCGTTCTGGATGGTCCCGGTGAGCAGGTCCGGCGCGATGCCCTGCTCCTGCGCGACCAGCTCGTACATCAGCAGCAGCGTCGCCGCCGGGGCGTTGATCGTCATCGAGGTGGAGACCGAGTCCAGCGGCAGTCCGCCCAGGAGCACGCTCATGTCCTCCACGGAGTCGATGGCCACCCCGACCTTGCCGACCTCGCCGTGAGCCAACGGGTGGTCGCTGTCGTAGCCCATCTGGGTCGGCAGGTCGAAGGCCACCGACAGCCCTCCGGCACCGCCGGAGACCAGCTCGTGGTAGCGGGCGTTGGACTCTTTGGCCGTGCCGAACCCGGCATACTGCCGCATCGTCCAAGGACGCCCGGTGTACATCGAGGGGTAGACCCCCCGGGTGTAGGGGAAGCTCCCCGGCTCGCCCAGCGCCCGCTCAGGGTCGAAGCCGGACAGGTCCTGCGGCCCGTAGACGGGCTGCAGAGGTAGACCCGACTCCGTCTGCTGATCCGTCATGGGAGGAGGCTACTGGCTCTGGTCAGGCCGGTGATGGCGTCTCCTTCTGCGAGCCTGACTCCACCTCGGTCTCCACTCGGGAGAACATCGCCCGCGCGACCAGCGCCAGACCTACCAGGACCACCACCACGGCGAGCAGCCCGACCAGGCCGCTGCCGGTCAGCGCCAGCACGACGTATCCGCACAGCGCGGCGAACGCGCCGACGAGGGCGTAGGGCAGCTGGGTGGTGACGTGTGTGATGACGTTGCAGCTGGCACCCGTGGAGGACAGGATCGTGGTATCCGAGATCGGCGAGCAGTGGTCGCCGAAGACGGCGCCCGCGAGCACGGCGCCGAAGGCCGGCAGCAGCAGGGTCGGCTCATCGAGCGAGTTCATGATGTCACCGGCGATCGGCAGCAGGATGCCGAAGGAGCCCCACGAGGTGCCGGTCGAGAACGCCATCGCGCCGGCCATCAGGAACATCACCGGGATCAGCCACTGCGGGGCCATGTTGGCCGACTCCACCAACCCACCGAGGTACTCACCCGTGCCGAGCTGCACGATGAGCGAGCCGAGCATCCAGGCCAGCAGCAGGATGTAGACCGCCGGCAGCATCGACTTGATGCCCTCGACGAGGCCGCGGCCCAGCGTGCTGGTGCCGAACTTCGGGTTGTCGGTGGTGTAGCGGAAGTAGTAGTAGAGCGCAGTGCCGAAGCC
>NZ_JBPCKQ010000157.1:0-6541 GCF_051004135.1 Ornithinimicrobium sp. | reverse complement strand
CTTCGGCCGGCCCGGCACCCCGAACGACCAGGCCTGGATCGAGTCCTTCTTCGGCCACCTCAAACCCGAGTTCCCACACCTGGAGAAGATCACCGACCCCGGCGAGCTGGAAGCCGAACTGGACCGGCTACGCACCCAATACAACACCGCCCGGCTCCACGAGAGCATCGGCTACGTCACCCCCGAGGACGAGCACTACGGCCGCGGCGAAGCGGTCCGCGCGGCCCGACGGGCAGGCATGGCCGCTGCCCAACGCACCCGGATTGCCACCCGCCGGAAAACCAGCAAGGATCACTCATGAGGCCCGCACCCTGGCTGGGTATTTCACCCGCCAACTGGTGCATTTGCTCTGACACACCTCGCCTACCAGGAACGACCTCAGGTTGAAAGGCCGGACAGACCGGCGGCCCACTCCTGCCCGCAACGAGACGGCCACACCTCAACTTGTCTGCGAACCCCGCGAACGCAGGCCGGTGGATCCAGGCTGAGTGGGGGTGTTGCACCGAGTCGCCCGAGGGGTAAGGATCACGCCATGACACGCGCGAATCGACTCTCGGACCTGGCGACCTGGATCGTCCGCGAGGGGTCCATCGAGATCGAGGACGTGACCGAGCGCTTCGGAGTGTCCGCATCGACGGCCCGTCGTGACCTGGACGCGCTGGCCGACCAGCAGTTCGTGCAGCGCACGCGCGGCGGGGCCCAGATCGCAAGCGGGTCCGGGGACCTGCCGTTGCGCTATACGGTGGTCCGGCACGAGGCGCAGAAGCAGGTCATCGCCTCGGCCGCGGCGGCCCTCGTGCAGCAGGGCACGGTGGTGGGGTTCAACGGGGGCACGACCACGACCGCCGTGGCTCACCAGCTGGGGATCCGGATGGCGGCCGAGCACCCGGAGCGGTCCGAGGTGCTGACTGTGGTCACCAACGCGGTAAACATCGCGGCGGAGCTCGTCGTCCGCCCGCAGCTGCGCGTCGTGGTGACCGGAGGAGTGGCACGGCCCTGGTCCTATGAGCTCGTCGGCCCGTTGGCCGACGCGATCTTTCCTCAGATCGACATCACCACCCTCTTCCTGGGGGTCAACGCGCTCGACGTAGAACGGGGAGTGTTCACTCAGCACGACGGCGAGGCCGCGACTAACGCCGCGCTGGTCCGAGCGGCGCGCCGGGTCGTCGTGGTCGCGGACTCTTCCAAGCTGGGCGCCCGGGCTTTCGTCCGGATCTGTGGGCTCAAGGACGTGGACGAACTGTTGACCGACTCGGGAGCCGACGCGTCGATGTGTGCTTCTGTGACCGCGGCCGGCGTGCAGGTAACGATCGCGTGATCTCGGATGGCTGCTCTTTGTTGCGCTATTCTGACTGCAACAAGCAGGAACAGTCATTGAGGAGGGATCGGTCCCGTGCCTTCAGTACAGTTCGCCGGCATCGACGTCGGGGGTACCCGGACCAAGGCGGTGCTGATGGCGGGTGATCAGGTCGTCACGGAGGTCGTCCGGGACACTCCCGCAAGCGTGGCCAGCGACTTCGGCACGCACGTCGGGCGGGTGCTGGCCGAGCTCGGTGAGCGGCCAGCGGCCGTGGGGGTCGTGGTGCCGGGTCTGGTCGATGACCGGTCCGGCCTGGCCGTATGGTCCGCGAACCTCGGGTGGCGAGACCTCGACGTGCCCGCCCAGGTGCGCTCTGCCGTGGGGATCCCGGCGGTCGCCGGGCACGACGTGCGCGCCGGGCTGCTGGGTGAGGCCACCTATGGCGCCGGGCGGGACTGCGAGAACGTGTTGTTCGTCCCCCTGGGCACCGGAGTGGCCTCAGCGCTGCTGTCCGCGGGAGCGGTCGTGGCCGGCTCACCGTGGACCGGCGAGATCGGCCACGTCCGGGCGGGTACGTCGCAGGCGGTATGCGGGTGCGGGGCTCGTGGGTGTCTGGAGGCGGTCATCGGTGCCCGGGCTCTGGCCCAGCGCTGGCGGGCGATGACCGGCAGCGAGGGCGAGGCTGCCGAACTGGCCGAGGCCGTCGCTGCCGGCGACGCGGCCGCGGGCGGGCTTTGGGCCGAGGCGGTGGCGGCCTTGGCGCAGACCCTGGCTCCTGCGGTGGCGGTGGCCGGGGTGGAACGCGTCATCGTCGGAGGAGGACTGTCCAACGCCGGCGAGGTCCTGCTCGCTCCGCTGCGGCAGGAGCTGGCCGAGCGCCTTCCGGGTCGAGCGGTTGAGGTGGTCACCGCGAGTCTGGGCGACCGCGCCGCGGCGCTCGGTGCGGTCGAACTGGCCCGGGCCGCTTGGACGAGGGACTCGTCGTGATCACCACCGTGACCGCCAACCCAGCTCGCGACCTGACCTATCAGGTGGCCCGGCTGCAGATCGGGCACAGCCACCGGGTGGACACCGTCGGCGCGCGTGCGGGCGGCAAGGGGATGAACTGTGCCGGCGTGCTGGCCTCGATGAGCCGAGCGCACCGCGCCCTGGCGGTCGTTGGTGAGGCCGATCGGCAGTGGTGGGAGCGGGACGCCACCGAGCGCAAGATCCAGGTGATGGCTCTTACCGCTGCGGACCCGCACCGGGTACGGCTCAGCACGGCGGTGGTCCAGGCCGACCACGAGGTCACTGTGCTTAATGAGCAGGGTCTCGCCCCGCCGTCGCAGACGTGGCGAGACCTGGTGGAGGCGGCCCTGTCCGAAGCGGGCCCCGGGGACGTGATCGCTCTCTGCGGCAGTCTGCCGCCGCTGGCCGAGGATGCGGTGCTCGCCGAGGTGGTGCACCGTGGGGGCGAGGCGGGTGCTCACGTGCTGGTCGACGGCTCAGGGAGCTGGTTGCGGACCGCGCTGAAGGCACGTCCGGCGGTGGTGACGGTGAACGCTCACGAGGCTTACGAGGCCACCGGGATCGAGGGACCGGCAGCCGCCGGACGCCGGCTTTGCTCGCTCGGGGCGGCCGCGGCGCTGGTCAGCGACGGGCCGCGGGGGGTCGTCGTGGCGGTGGATGAGCACGGTCCGGTCCTGACGGCGCGACTGTCCATGGTCCTGACGGGCAACCCGACCGGGGCCGGCGACGCGATGACCGCGGCCCTGTGCGCCGCGTTGGACGGGCACAGCCTGCCCAGCAGCCTTGCGGGCTGGACGAGCGCGACACGGACCGCGGTGGCCTGGTCCGGTGCCGCCGTCCTGGCCCCGCTGGCAGGCACCGTGGACCCCCGTGACGTGGACACCCTGCTCCCCGCCGTGAAGATCGAGGAGATCGGATGAGTCTGTCGCCGTTGTCAGCAGTGCTTGAGGACGCCGCGTCCGCCGGTCGAGGCCTGGCCGCGTTCAACGTCATCCTGCTGGAGCATGCGGAGGCCTACGCCGCCGCGGCCGAGCAGACCGGACGGCCGGTGGTGATGCAGTTGAGCCAGAACTGCGTGCGGTACCACGGGTCGTTGCGTCCGCTGGCCTTGGCCACCCTGGCGGTGGCCGAGCAGTGCGACCAGTCCGTGGTGGTCCACCTGGACCACGCCGACGACCTGGACCTGATCCGCGAGGCGGTCGGGCTGGGCGTTTCCTCGGTCATGTACGACGGCTCCGCGTTGCCCGACGCGCAGAACCGGGAGCAGACCCGCGAGGTCGTCCGACTGTGCCGAGCCGAGGGGGTCGATGTGGAGGCCGAGCTGGGCGAGGTCGGGGGCAAGGACGGCGTGCATGCACCTGGAGCGCGCACCGATCCCGGTGACGCCGTCCAGTTCGTGGCCGACACCGGGGTCCAGGCGTTGGCTGTGGCGGTTGGCACCTCGCATGCCATGACCGACCGGACCGCTGTCCTGGACGATGGGCTCATCCAGCGACTGCGTTCATCGGTGCCCGTGCCGCTGGTCCTGCACGGCTCCTCGGGTGTCTCCGACGCCGGGCTGGTCGCCGCGGTCCGGGCGGGGATGAGCAAGATCAACATCGCCACCCATCTCAACCGAGCCTTCACCGAGGGGCTCGCGACCAGCCAGCAGCAGCGCCCCAGCTCCGACCCGCGCCGCTTCGTCGGCGCGGGACGAGCGGCCGTCACTGCTGAGGCGGCCCGGCTGCTGGAGTTGCTGGCTGACATCTGACCGTCGCGGTGAGCGGGAGGCAGGGAAGGCTCAGGTGAGGACGATGCTGCGGGTCAGGTTGCGCGGCTCGTCGGGGTTGAGCCCGGCCAGCCGTGCCCGCAGCAGGCTGTAGCGGTGCACCCGCACCAGCTCGGCCATTGGGTCGATGCTGCGATGTTCGAAGTGGGCGCCGGTGGCTCGGATCTCCTCGGCGATTCCGTCCGGGACCGCGCCGAGCGCCCATACGGCCCGACCGGGTGCCGCGATGCTGATCGGACCGTGGCGGTACTCCATGGCCGGGTAGGACTCGGTCCAGAACTGCGCCGCCTCCCGCAGCTTCAGCGCGGCCTCGTTGGCCAGCCCCACGCTCCAGCCGTGGCCGAGAAAGGTCACCTGGTCGACGTCGACGAGGGCGCCCAGAGCCTCCAGCTCTGGCTCGTCGAGCACAGCCCGCGCGTCCGCGATAGCCGGCGCCAGATCCTCGCCGAGCGAGGCACGCAGCACCGCCAACGCCGTGGTGGCGAATCGGGTCTGAACCACCGACTGCTCGTCGGCTTCGGGGAGCACGATGGCGGCGGCCGACCGCTGGACCACCGGGGTGCCCGGTGTGGCGACGATGCTGACGTGCAACCTTCCGGACTCGCGCAGCTTTTCCAGCACCCGGCATATCTCGGTGGTGGTTCCCGACCGGGTCAGCAGGACGACCCGGTCGTAGTCCCGAGCCAGCCGGTGCTCGCTGGCGCTGTAGGCATCGGTCAGGCCCTGACCACGTTCCTCCCGCAGCGCCGCGTAGGCCTGTGCCATGAACCAGGACGTCCCGCAACCCAGCACGGCCACGCGCTCCCCGTCGCGGGGTAGGAATGGAGCGAACTCTTCGAGACGCGCGGTGGCGACGCTCCACGCCTCGGGCTGGCTGAAGGTCTCTGCGGTCATGTGGGTGGCCACGGGAAGCTCCTTGGTCTCAGTGGGTGTCAGGCGGTCAGACTACCGTAGGAGTGACTATAGTTGCGCGAATGTTATCGAAAGATGCAGGAAAATGCTTGTGGTGATCCTTGGGAGGCGCTAACGTGTCCTCCGTCCGGCGACCGCACAGAGGACCGGCCGGCCCGATAGGAGGACCATGAAGACCACGAAGGCAACCCTGGTCGCAGGCAGCATTGCGACCGTGCTGGCGCTCAGCGCCTGCGGCGGAGGCACCGGCGCCTCCCAGAGCGATGGTGGCGGCGGCGACGGGGAGTCGGGGTCCCAGACGATCAAGCTGGTGGCCGCGGAGTACTCCAAGGACAACACCAAGGCGTTCTGGGACTCGTTCGCGAAGACCTACAACGAGGAAACCGGGCACACCCTCGAGGTCCAGATCGTCAGTTGGGAGAACATCGACCAGCAATCCTCGACCATGATCCAGAACAACCAGGCCCCGGACATCCTCAACCTCAACACCTACGCCAGCTACGCCAAGGACGACTTGCTCTACGGTGCGGACGAGGTGCTCAGCGAGGACGTCAAGGCTGACATCCTGGACACGTTCGTGGACTCCGGGACCTACGACGGCACGTTCTACGGCTTCCCCGACCTGGCCAGCGTGCGGGCCCTGTTCTACAACACCGACCTCTTCGAGCAGGCCGGCATCGACGGTCCGCCGGGCACCTGGGACGAACTGGCGCAGGACGCCCAGCAGATCAGCGACCTGGGCGAAAACAACGCGGGCTACGCACTGCCACTGGGGCCGGAGGAGTCCCAGGGCGAATTCTCCATGTGGCTGTACAACAACGGCGGCACCTGGAAGGACGGCGACACCTGGGCCATCAACTCCGCCGCCAACGTGGAGGCTCTGAGCTTCCTCAAGCAGCTCAACCAGGACGGCGTCACCCAGAACAATCCGGCCCGGACCAACCGGGCCGACGCGTTCGACCTGTTCCGCTCGGGCAAGGCCGGGATGGTCATCGGCTTCAGCCCGCTGGCCGACTCTCTGGACGAGGAGGGCAACGTCAACTACGAGGTGGCGTCGTTCCCGACCAACGACGGCTCGGAGTCCAAGACCTTCGGTGTGACGGACTACCTGATGGCGTTCAAGAAGGACGGCAACCAGGAGGCGGTCAAGGCCTTCTACGACCTGTACTACCAGCCCGACCAGGTCAATACGTTCATCAAGAAGGAGGGCTTCCTGCCGGTGACCGAGTCCGGGTTGGAAGAGTTCTCCGACGACGAGGACCTCAAGGTCTACCTGGACACCCTGCCCAACGCGCGGCTGACGCCGACCGACGACCCCACCTGGGACCGGATCAAGCTGGCCGTTCAGCAGAACCTTGGTGCAGCCGTGGACGAGGACGGTGACCCGCAGCAGGTGCTGGACCAACTGCAGCAGACCGCCGAGTCGGGCGGCTGACCGAGATGGCGACCCAGCCGGTCGGGGGGGGGGGGGGGGGGGGGGGGGGGGGGGGGGGGGGGGGGGGGGGGGGGGGGGGGGGGGGGGGGGGGGGGGGGGGGGGGGGGGGGAGGGGGGG
>NZ_JBPCKQ010000156.1:0-3338 GCF_051004135.1 Ornithinimicrobium sp. | reverse complement strand
CACGTATGCCGCGCCCGGGCTGCCGCTCCATCCCTTCTGGGGGGCGGTGACCAGCACGTCGACACCGAGGTCGGTCATGTCCACCCATAGGGCACCGGAGGCGATGCAGTCCAGGACGAGCAGCCCGCCGACCTCGTGCGTGGCCCGCGCCACCGCGCGCAGGTAGTCGTCGGGCAGCACGATCCCTGCCGAGGTCTCGACGTGCGCGGCGAACACCACCGCGGGCCGCTGGTCGGCGATGGTGGCGACGACCTCCTGCACCGGAGGTGGCGTCCATGACGTGGGGTGGGTCTGCGCGATGGGCCGGGCGGTCAGGACCGTGACGTCGTCGGTGATGCCGCCCATCTGCAGGATCTGGGACCACCGGTAGGAGAAGAAGCCGTTGCGCACGACCAGAGCGCGCCGACCGGTGGCCAGCTGGCGGGCGATGGCCTCCATGCCGTAGGTCCCGCCGCCAGGGACGATGGCCAGCGCGTCGGCATGGTAGGTCGTGGTGAGCACCTCGTTGAGCTGCTGCATCACACCGACAAAGCGCTTCGACATGTGATTGAGCGAGAGGTCGGTGAAGACGACCGAGTACTCCAACAGTCCGTCAGGGTCGATGTCAGGCCGGGGGAGGTTCATACGGCAGACGCTAGACGGTCCGCCGTTGATGCGTCGGCGTGCCCTGGGAATCTCAGGTAGCGACCTTCTCGATAGTGCGGGTCTTGCGGAGCAGTGCGGCGAGTTGCGGCACCACCTCCGGGTCAGCCTCCAGGACGTTCTCCAACTGGCTCACCTCGCGCGGGGATGGCCGCCAGCGTACGTACCTGGTGCACACGGGAGAAGCGATTACCTGATCGGGTAGCCCCCTCAGGCCACGACCTTGGCCACCTCGAAGGCGCTGACCGGCATCGGTGTCCGCAGCCGCCAGGTGATGGCCATCGGCTTCTCACCCCGGTGGCTGACATAATCGGCGTCGCCCAGGAAGAGGTAGGGCGCACCGGCGCCCAGGTCGGTGGTCTTAGTCCCGCGGGCGAAGAGCAGCACATGACTGCCCCGCTCACGGTGGTGGATGTAGCGCTGCCCGGTCGGTGAGGCCGCGGTGGTCACCGACTGGGACTCCCAGTGGAAGAGCTCGGAGCTGATCGCGTAGTCCTGATACATCGTGGTGGGGGAGTAGTCGGCCTCCGACTTCTTCAGCGTCACTAAGAAAGCGTCCGCATCGGCCTGCTGCGCGAACAGCACGCCCTCGCGGAAGCTGTTGGCCTTGCGTCCCTCGATACTCACGTAGTCCAGGGCCGCCACGATCTCCTCCCGGGTGTAGCGCGCGTGCACCCGCAACGGACGCTGCCCGAGCGCGCCGTGCAGCGGTGCGGTGACGTGCTGCGCGCTGTCCAGTCCCAGCGAGACGACGGCGCGCAGGTCCTCCCGGGCCGCTGGCTCGTCCCGGAGCACGTCGAGCATCTGCTGGTATGTCGTGAAGCCGCCCCCGTCGGGCCACAGCGAGAAGGCGAGCATCCGCAAGAGCGCCTGGTCCGCCGGGTGGGCCTGGTCGTATGCGGGCGCGTCGTCGGCCAGCCAGCGCAGGTAGGAGCGGGCACGGTCGGGGTCGTCGACGTGGGCAAGTGCGCGCACCCGCTTGAGCAGGCCGGCTTCGTGCGGCCCGGGTGTCGGCACGCCCATCCCCGCCTCGCGGCGTAGCCGGGCCCACGACCGGCGGGGCTTGGCGATCACGTCGGACAGCTCGACCTCGGACTGGGCCAGGAACGTCGGCAGGTCCTGGGTCGGGTGGGCCCGCAGCTCGGCGCTGATGTGTGCCCACCGGGTCGTCACCTGCCCGCGGATGTTGGCCAGCACCAGCTCCTGACTCTGCCGGTCCAGCACGATCTGCGTGCCCGAGGGCAGGAACGGGAAGCCGTGCTCGACGTCGCGCTGCAGCTGGGCCCGGGTGCTGCCGGTCAGCGCGCGGTAGCGGCGGTCGAAGCGGAACTCGGCGCGGTGGTGCCCGACGAAGTCCAGCGCGGTCAGCACCGCCTTGTCCGGCGCGAGGCGCAGACCACGGCCGAGCTGCTGCAGGAAGACCGTGGCGCTCTCGGTGGGCCGCAGGAACAGCACGGTGTCGATCTCGGGGATGTCGACGCCCTCGTTGAAGACGTCGACGGTGAAGACCGCGACGATCCGGCCGGCCCGTAGATCCTCGATCGCCCGTTCCCGCTCGCTCAGCGGTGTCGTGCCGAGCACGGTGGTCGATGGGAGGCCGGCCTCGGTGAAGACCCGAGCCATGTAGGTCGCATGGCGGGTGTCGACGCAGAACCCGAGCGACTTCATACGACCCGGTCGGGCGATCTTGTCGCGCACGGCCTGCAACACCGTGCGGGCGCGGGCGTCGTTGCCGGTGAACACGTTGGACAGGGCGGTGGTGTCGTAGGCGCCGGCCGTCCAGTCGACTCGGCGCAGGTCGGTGCCGTCGGCGATCCCGAAGTAGTGGAACGGCGTGAGCAGGTCGGCTCCCAGGGCGTCCCACAAGCGCAGCTCGGCGGCGGTGCGGCCGCCGAAGAACTGCCGCACGTCCTTGCCGTCACCGCGCTCGGGAGTGGCGGTGAGGCCGAGCAGCTCGCCCGGGGTGAGGTGGTCGGTGAGCCGCCGGTAGGTCGTGGCCTCGGCGTGGTGGAACTCGTCGATCACCACGACGGCGAACGCGTCGGTGGGGATGCGGTCCACGCCATACGAGGTCAGCGACTGCACGGAGGCGAAGACGTGCTGCCACCGCTCGGGGCGCAACCCGGCGACATACAGCTCGCCGAAGCCGGCGTCGCCGAGCACCTCGCGGTAGGTGCGCAGCGACTGCTCGAGGATCTCCTTGCGGTGGGCGACGAAGAGCAGGGTGGGCCGCTCGCCGGCCTCGCGCGCCAGGCGCCGGTAGTCCAGCGCCGCGACGACGGTCTTGCCGGTGCCGGTGGCCGCGACGAGCAGGTTGCGGTGACGGTCGTGCACGCGGCGCTCACCGTCGAGCTGCTCCAGCGTCCCGGACTGGTAGGGGTAGGGGCGCACCTCCAGGCCGGACAGGGTCAGCGTCACCCGTCCGCTGGCGTGCCCACCGCGGGCCTCGACCAGGGCGTCGTCGAGCCGGTCGCCGTCGCGGTCCGGGTCATAGGTCTCGTAGGCCGAGTCGTGCCAGTAGGTGTCGAAGGTCGCCCGGAACTTGCTCAGCAGGGCCGGCGTCGCCACGGAGGAGAGCCGGACGTTCCACTCCACCCCGTCGAGCAGCGCGGAGCGCGAGAGGTTGGAGGAGCCGACGTATGCGGTGTCGAAGCCGGTGTTGCGGCGGAACAGCCAGGCCTTGGCGTGCAGCCGGG
>NZ_JBPCKQ010000155.1:0-3199 GCF_051004135.1 Ornithinimicrobium sp. | reverse complement strand
ACTTGGTCGAGGTGTGGTTCGGCATCATCGAGAAGCAGGCCATCCACCGCGGCACCTTCGGGTCGGTCAAGGACCTCAACGCCAAGATCCGCGCCTTCATCGACGGCTGGAACCACCGCTGCCACCCGTTCGTCTGGACCAAGACCGCCGAGGAGATCCTCAAGAAAGCCAACCGTCAACAGACCTCAAACGCGGGGCACTAGGTCGTCGTCGACTCCCTGCCCGCGCGGATTCATGCCGCGCCTTCGCTCAGCGCGACAGCGCCCGAGGACCGTCCGACCAGGACGACGCTCGGGTGATCGGCGAGCAGGGCAGGTGGCAACCGAAGTTGCGCGGTGCCGTCCTCGTCTGCGATCTGTCGGGCGACGACGAGCTGCTCCTGCCCGAGCAGGTCGCGCCGCTGCTCGCTCCGGAGGTGCTCGAGGAGTGGCTGGACGGTGGGGGCCGAGCGCGCACCCGCTGGTCTGGTCGCACGGCATGTACCTCGCCGCCGCCCTCCTGCCTCCGTCGGGGGCGCGCGCCTCGTAACCGGCACCGCAGGTCAACAGGCAGGTTTGCCCGTTCCGCGCGCCGGTCCCGCGGCGGCCCGGGCATGGCGGGCCAGATCTGCCTGTCGAAGTACGGACTGGGTTCAGCCGGTGTGCTGGCCAGGGCGGACCAGGCCGGTCTCGTAGGCCAGCACCACCAGCTGGACACGGGTCCGGAGTCCGAGCTTGGCGAGGACCCGGTTCACGTGGGTCTTGACCGTGGACCCCGAGACCACAAGCTCGGCGGCGATGTCGTCGTTGGAGCGCCCGCCTGCGATGAGCACGAAGACCTCGAGCTCGCGCTCGGTGAGCCCCTCCAGCGCCGACGGCAGCCCGACCACGGGTGCCGGACCGCTGACGTGCTGCTCGATCAGCCGGCGGGTCAGGCTCGGGGCCAGCAGCGCCTCCCCCGCCGCGACAGTCTCGATCCCGGCCACCAGCGTGTCCGGCGGCGTGGCCTTGAGCAGGAACCCGGACGCCCCGGCGCGGAGTGCGTCGTAGACGTAGGTGTCGAGGTCGTACGTCGTGAGCACGAGCACGCGCGTGGAGAGGCCCGCGGAGGTGATCTCGCGGGTTGCGGCGATCCCGTCCATCACCGGCATCCGGATGTCCATCAGCACGACATCGGGCTGCGTCCGACGTACCGCCCCCACCGCCGCCCGGCCGTCCGGCACCGAGGCCACCACGTCCACGCCGCGCGCGGCCAGCACCAGCGCGAGGCCGGAGCGGACGAGGTCCTGGTCGTCGGCGATCACCACGCTGGTCACGCGCTCAACGTCCCGTCGAGAGGGACGCTCACCTCGAGCTCGAAACGACCCTGCGCCGTGGAGTGCCGCAGTGATCCCCCGTGCACCTTCACCCGTTCGGCCATGCCGAGAAGCCCGAGGCCGCTGCCGACACCGGTGCGTCCGTCAGTCGGGTTGGCCGCACGGATCGCCAGCGCGCGCGACGAGATGGTGACGTCGAGCGTGACCGACCGGTCGGTGGCGTAGCGCAGCGCGTTGGTGAGCAGCTCCTGGATGATCCGGTAGGCCGAGGCGTTGACGCCTGCGGGGACCACGGGCGGTGGGTCGGGCAGCTCGGCCCGTACGTCCAGGCCGCGGTCGCGGAACTCACGGACCAGCACGGGGAGCTCGGCGAGGCCGGGCGTGGGGCGCAGGCCCAGCTCCCCCGCGTCGTCGCGGAGCACGTGCAGCAGCCGACCGGTCTCCGACAGTGCCTGCCTCCCGGTGTCGGCGATGTCGGCGAGCAGACCCTCGGTGCGGTCGGGATCGGTGCGGACGAGGTCTTGCGCGGCTGCGGTCTGCACCACCATCGCGCTCACCGAGTGCGCGATCACGTCGTGCAGGTCGCGGGCGATCCGGTCGCGCTCGGCACGGACCGCCTCGGCCTTGGCCCGTTCCTGGTGGCGAAGCAGCAGCTCGGACTGGACGGCGAGCTTGCGTGAGATCCGCCCGAAGACGTACGGCGGCAGCATCAGCGCCGCGGCGAACACCAGGTCGGTGACGTCGTGCGACCGCTGGTCCACCGCCACGTAGTCGACGAGCAGGACGAGAGCAACCAGGGCGAGTCCGGCCAGGCCGCGGAGGTCGGCGACCCAGCGCCCCAAGGTGTAGCAGATGAGCGTCAGGAACAGGATCGGCGTGGCCACGTCGTCGAGCTGCGGACCGACCCACGGCATCAGCAGCAGGACCGTCGCGGCGACGGGACAGAGGACCAGCGGGGCCACCCGGCGCCAGACCAGCAGCACCGCCACCACCATCTCGAGCCCCAGCCCGTAGCCCCATCCACGGGGCGTCAGCGCGGTGAGCTCGACCACCCCGACCACGGCGAAGGCCGCGGGGATGAGCGGGTCGCTCGCGCGGAGCTCACCGAGGCGCAGCACGGCGGCGAGCCCAAGGGGGAAGGACGGGGCAGACGGACGCGGCACCCTCCGAGACTAGAGCGGGAATGGGGTGGGGGACGTCGAACCCAGGGTGGAGACGGGTCGGGTCCCGGGGTGGACGACGCCGGCAGCATCCGTCCCTAGGGTCGACCGTGGACGGCACGACAGGGAGTCGGCCGATGAGAGAGGGAGACCGAGATGTTCCAGACGCAGGAGTCTCAGAGGTCGGTCGGCAGATTCGCCTGGGTGATGGCCTGGTTCGGGCTCGTCGCCGGGCAGCTGCACGCGCTGGCCCGCCATGGCACGGCAGAGGGCAGCGGAGACCTGGAGATGCCGCTGACGGCCGCCTGGTCGGTGCCGGCCTCCGAGGCGCTGGCACCGCTGCTCGAGTGGGGCGACCCCGACCTGGTCTACGTCACCTACGGCAAGGTCTGGCTGCCGGTGTTCGTCGCGTTCACCCTGTGCGCGTTCCTGGTGCACCGCCGGCGTGCCCCGCGAGGTTTCGAGAAGTGGGCGTGGCGGGTCACGCTCACCGGCTACACGGCGGCTTGCGTCGCGGTGTTCCTGCAGTACTGGACGCAGTGGACCAGTGAGTTCAACGTCCTGTTCGACGTCGCCTGGCTGGTCACTGTGCCGGCGATGCTGGTCACCATGCTCAGCTCCACCCTGCTCGGCGCCACGCTGCTGGTCCGCCGCTTCCGTCCTCTGCTGCCGGCGCTGCTCCTCGTGGCGGCCGTCCCGATGGCGATCGGCATCGTCCAGGTGACGTCGATGGGCAGCGCCGCGC
>NZ_JBPCKQ010000154.1:0-16222 GCF_051004135.1 Ornithinimicrobium sp. | reverse complement strand
CGCAGCTGGCTGTCCCACAGTTTCAGGGTCAGGTTGTGGTGGTGGTGGGAGTGCTCGTAGGCCACGTTGGCCTCACTGGTCCATCGGCTCTGGGCCCAGGGTTGGACGTGGTCGGGTTGGGCGTGCGCCGCGTCGCGGGTGCATCCGGGGCTGCGGCAGGTGCGGTCGGCCGCGCGGAGCTGGTCCAGCATGGCCCGATCCGGGCGGTATGAGGTGGTGGAGCGTTCGACGCATCGCCCGTCGGCGGGGTCGGTGAGCAACCGGTGGATCGTGGTGCCTGCGGTGACGGTGAGCTCGCGGGCGTGCTCGGCGGTGATCGGTCCGAAGCCGGGCAGGTGCGCGACGGCGGTGGAGTCCGGGTCGATCAACGCGTCCAATGGGACGATGACCTCCAGGTTGACCTGCGCCGCGTCGCTGTCCAACGCGGCACGCAGCCGCGGCCCGGGCTCAGCGACCAGTGCCTCGTCCTCGGCCTGGTCCTGATCGGCGGCGGCCTGCCCCGCGCCGCCTGGTGCGGTGGGTGTGCGGCGGTCTCCGGTGCTGCAGTGCCTTGCGTGGCGGCGCTGGCTGGTGCGCTCACCGGCTCCTCGGCTTGGCCCTGCTTTTCTTCTTCGCCGGGCAGGATGCCGTGGACCAGCAGCGTCAACGTCAGGTCCGCGCGGAGCTGGGCGATGGTGCGCTCGTCTCCGTGGTACCGGGACCGGCGGGCCACCGAGTCGACTCGCAGGATCGCCGCGACGACGGCGCTCGTGGGACCGGTCACGGTGAACGTGGCGGTGCCGTCGTCGTCCAGCAAGGCGGTGGCGTCCCGGGACTCGAGCCGGGCCCGGCGTCGGGCACGGGCCGCGGCGGCGTCGGTGCCCTCGACGGCGACGACCGCCCGGTGCAACCTGCTGGTGAACTGCTCCCGGCTGGGCCGCACGGGCACCCCGTCCCCGTCCGGCACCGGGCCGAGCACCTGATCGGCGACGACCCCCGCCTGCGCCACGGGCAGGTTGCGGGCCCGGCGCCAGAAGTCGAGCACGTCCCGCAGGTTGACCCACCCGGCGGCGAGGGCCCACTGGGCCCGTTGCGCGACTCCACCGGGGGCCAGCGCCAGCCCGACCCGGTCGTGGCAGGACTGTATGCCCCACCCGGTCAACGCCTGCAGCTCGCTGGCCACGGCGGACTTGGTCTGCGCCCGCCACTGCGTGCGGCGGGTCAGCGACAGCTCGTCCACTCCGGCGACGTCAGCCCGGGCCAACAGCTCCTGCCCGGCAGCCACGGCCAGCTCCCGGACCATCCCCAGCATCGCGGCGTCGGTGAACCGGGACAGCACCATGGTGGCCTGGATCCCGTCGATCAACTGTTGGTCCCGGGCCGCGGCCGGCGCCCCCGCCCCCGCCCCGGCCGTGTTGGCTCCGCCTGTTCGCATCCCCACCGCCACAGTCAGCACCTGCTCAGCGGCCTGCTCGGGCAACCCCAAACCAGTCAACCCCGACATCGCGGCGCGCACCGCCGCGGGATCAAGACCACCGGCCGGGTCACCGGGCTGCGGCTGAGCACCACGGGCCACCGGTTTACCCTCGGCCGGCTCCTGCGCTTCCGGCACTTCCGGCGCGACCAGATCCACGACGCCCGAGCACCAGTGAAGATCGACCAGTTCCGTGAAGGGTGTTGTCAGCTCGGCCAGCTCGGCATCCAGGTCATGTGCGGCCAGGAGGTCAGCCAGGACGCCTTCCAGACCCTCCCCGGGCCTGCCTTCCGCCTCGGATGTCGGGCAGCGCTGATCGGTCATGGTGCTCGACCTCCTCCGGCTGCCCGCTCACCCGACGGATGAATGCTGATCTCCTGATCATAGAACAGACGTACGACATACCCCTGCCGCCACGCCGCGGACGGCGACCCGGGAATGCGCAGCATCCGGGGTTCGTCTGCTCGGAGCTCTGCTGAGGCCAGCGGGGACAGCAGCCACGAGCGCCCGCGGAGACGCAGCCACGAGCGCCCGTGGAGACGACGAGCGGGACCCCTCGGGCCGATGCCCGGGAGCCCCGCTCCTGCGACAGGTCAGAGGACGCTGAGCAGATACACCACCAGCACGATGATCAGCAGCACGCCGACGATGGTCCAGATCATTCCACTACCGCGCATGGTCGTTCTCCTTCGCCTTGGTGGAGCCGCAGGCTGGAGCCTGAGCCACTACTTACGTCACGGTAGTCACATCTGGGCCGGCCGCATCCTGAAATGTCCGGACGACAGCCACCCGGGTGTCAGAATGTGCGGCGTGATCGTGGACTGCTCAAACCCCGACAACCGGGACGAGGCCATCAAGGAGGCGAGCGACGTCGTGCGCGCGGGCCGCATCGTGGTGCTGCCCACCGACACCGTCTACGGCGTCGGCGCCGACGCCTTCGACGAGGTGGCGGTGGCCATGGTCCTCGCGGCCAAGCACCGGGACCGCGAGATGCCGCCGCCGGTGCTGGTGCCCAGTCCGCGGACGGTGGACGGCCTGGCCACGGCTGTGCCGATGTACGCCAAGATCCTGATGCGTCAGTTCTGGCCCGGCCCGCTGACCCTGGTGCTGCGCGCGCAGGCATCCCTGGCCTGGGACCTGGGGGAGACCAACGGCACCGTCGCCCTGCGTATGCCGGACGACGACATCGCGTTGGCGTTGCTGAGCGAGGTCGGTCCGATGGCAGTCACCAGCGCCAACGTGACCGGCCGGCCGGCGGCGACCACGGCCGCGCAGGCGCAGGAGCAGCTCGCCGGCGCGGTGACGACATACCTGGACGGCGGTCCTCGCACCGGGGGAGCGGCGTCCACCATCGTGGACTGCACCGGCGAGGAGCCCGTGGTGCTGCGGCACGGCGCGCTGCCGGCCGACCGCCTTCGCGAGGTGCTGGGGGAGACCCGCCTGCTCGACGAGCCGGCCTCTCCCGAGGAGCCCGCCGAGGACACGTCCAGCACGGAGCCCGCCGAGGACACGTCCAGCACGGAACCCGCCGAGACGCAGGAGTCGCACGCCGCGCAGGTTGCCGACCCGGAGTCGCCCGGGGAGCCCCTTCCGGGAGTCCTTCCCGTCGTCTCCGCCCGACTGGTCGGCAGTGTGCGTCCCACCTCCGTGCGGGTGCCCGACGCGGCGCTGCGGGACCTGCCGCCGAGCCGCTGAGTCCGCGAGCGGCACCCCCTACAGTGGGATCTGCACGGCCGGTGTCGCCCCGGCCCCGCCCAGTCACCGAGGAGAGTCGTTGAGCACCCAGGTCACCCCCCAGTCGTACTACGGACCCAGCTTCGCCGCCCTGCTCGACAGTGATCCGCAGATCGCCGAGCTCCTGGTCAGCGAGCTGGACCGGCAGCGAGCCGGCATCCAGCTGATCGCCAGCGAGAACCAGACCACCCCGGCCGTGCTGGCGGCCCTGGGCTCGACGCTGTCCAACAAGTATGCCGAGGGCTATCCGGACCGGCGCTACTACGGCGGGTGTGTCGAGGTCGACAAGGTGGAGAAGCTCGCGATCGAGCGTGCGAAGAGCCTCTTCGGCGCCGAGCACGCCAACGTCCAGCCGCACTCGGGCGCCAGCGCCAACCAGGCCGTCTACGGCGCCTTCGCCGCGCCCGGTGACACCATCCTGGGGATGTCGCTGGATCACGGCGGGCACCTCACCCACGGGTTCAAGGTGTCCTTCTCGGGCAAGTGGTTCAACGCCGTGCACTACGGCGTGGCCAAGGAGACCGAGGACATCGACTACGACCAGGTGCGCGACCTGGCCAAGGAGCACCGCCCCAAGCTCATCATCGCCGGCGGCTCGGCCATCCCGAGGAAGATCGACTTCGCCGCCTTCCGGCAGATCGCCGACGAGGTGGGCGCGATCTTCTGGGTCGACGCCGCGCACTTCATCGGCCTGGTGGCGGGTCAGGCGATCCCCTCGCCGGTGCCGCACGCCGACGTCGTCAGCTTCACCACCCACAAGGTGCTGCGCGGCCCCCGTGGCGGGGCCATCGTGTGCAAGGCCGAGCACGCGGCCAAGATCGACCGGGCCGTCTTCCCGATGATGCAAGGTGGCCCGCTGATGCACGGGGTGGCCGCCAAGGCGGTCAACTTCGCCGAGTGCGCGACGACCGCCTACCAGGACTATGCCCGCTCGGTGATCGCCAACGCCCAGGCGCTCGCTGCCGGGCTCGGCGAGCGCGGCATCCGCCCGATCACGGGCGGCACCGACACCCACCTGTCGCTGCACGACCTGCAGGGGGTCGCTGTCACCGGCGCCGATGCCGAGAAACGCTGCGACGCGGCCGGCATCGTGCTCAACAAGAACGCCATCCCGTTCGACCCGGAGAAGCCCAACATCGCCTCCGGCATCCGGGTCGGCACCCCGTCGGTGACGACCCAGGGCATGGGCACCGAGCAGATGGAGCGCATCGCCGACCTGATCCACCGCGCCGTCACCACCACGGACGGCGACCCCGAGCACGAGACTGCGCGGTCATTGCGCGCCGAGGTGACCGAGCTGCTCGGCGCGTATCCGGCATACCCGACCCCCTGAGCGGCGACCGGGCGGCGGACGCGGTGCGGGTCGGAGGAGGTGAGCGGTGCGCGAGTACCTCCTCATCCTGCTGACCGCAGCGATCTTCACGTATGCCGCCACGACCCTGGTGCGCCGGCTCGCCTTCGTCGTCGGTGCGGTGACCCCGGTGCGGGCCCGCGACGTGCACGCGGTGCCGACGCCGCGGCTCGGTGGGGTGGCCATGCTGATCGGCTTCGCCGCCGCCGTGCTCGTGGGCTCCCGGCTACCCTTCCTCGGTCAGCTCTTCGAGACCCCCGAGCTGATCGGCGTGCTGCTCGGCGCGACCATCATCACACTCATGGGCGCGCTGGACGATGTGCGCGACCTGGACTGGCTGACCAAGCTCGCCGGGCAGGTGATCGCCGGGGGAGTGATGGCCTTCTTCGGGGTGCAGCTGCTCAGCCTGCCGATCTTCGGGGTGACCGTGCTTCCCGAGCCGGTGCTGGTGACCCTGACCATCCTGATCGTGGTCATCTCCACCAATGCGGTCAACTTCATCGACGGCCTCGACGGTCTGGCCGCCGGGGTCGTGTTCATCTCCGCGAGCGCCTTCTTCGCCTGGACCTATCTGGTGGCGCGGGCCTTCGACCCACCCAACGTCTTCTCCACGGCCACCTTCATCACCGCGGCCTTGATGGGGTGCTGCCTGGGCTTCCTGCCGCACAACATCCACCCGGCCCGGCTGTTCATGGGCGACGCGGGGGCGCTGCTGCTCGGCCTGCTGCTGTCGGCCGCCACGATCTCGATGACGGGCAGCGTGGACCCCAACTCCAGCGTGGCCGCCACCTCGGCCCTGGCCGCCTTCACGCTGCCGCTGCTCCTTCCCGTGGCGATCCTGGCCATCCCGATCCTGGACATGGCTCTGGCCGTGGTCCGGCGCACCCGTCGCGGCGTGCACCCGTGGAAGCCCGACGCGCACCACCTGCACCACCAGCTGCTGCGCATCGGGCACAGCCATCGTCGCGCCGTGGGGTTGCTCTATCTGTGGTCGGGGCTGCTGGCGATGGGTGCGGTCTCGTTCGCCTATGTGCCACCCTGGGTCTCGATCATCGGGATCGCGGTCGCCGTCGGCGTCGCGGCCCTGCTGACCTGGCGTCCATGGGAGCGATCACCCACATGACCAGCATGTTCGACCCCCTACGGGACCTTGTGATAGTTTTCACAAGCAGATGTCCCGGGCCCGCTGAGATTCACCGGATTGGACGAGATGGCCTCCCCTGACCCCGCTCCTGCCGCGCAGCAGGATGCCTTCGGCGAGCTGCTGCGCGGATCGCTCGTGCCGACCCTGGTGGCAGCGGCCGGATGCGCGGTGGTCGGTCTGCTGAGCAGCCCGATGGCAGCATGGTCCTCGATCTTCGGCGCCGCCATGGTCGTCGTCTTCTTCGCAGCCGGTCTCACGGTGATGAAGTTCACCGCGCATCTGGCTCCGAGCACCGTGATGGCGATGGTCATGCTCAGCTACACCCTCAAGGTGGTGCTGCTGGGCCTCACGCTCTTCCTTGTCCGCGATGCCACCTGGTTGTCCGGGTTCGCGGCCGGGGTGACCATCACGATCTGCACGCTGGTCTGGCTGATCTTCGAGATGCGCAGCTATCGTCGACTCCGCATCTTTGTCTACGACCCGAAGCCTGCTGGTGAGGGGTCATGACGACCCGCCGGTCACCGCTGTGCACGCAGATCGAAGGACACCATGCAGGAGCATCCACCCGACCCGGACGACGCTCGGGAGCGCCTGCGTGCCGAGAACTCCCGGGAGGCCGACTCCGCGTGGCGGGCGATTGCCTACCTGATCAGCGGACCGATGGTCTACGGCGGGCTGGGCGCCCTGCTGGATCACTGGATCGGCACGTCCTGGCTGGTCGGGGTCGGCATCGTCGCAGGCATGGTGTTGTCGCTATACCTGATCTGGTTCCGGTACGGTACGCACTGATCGCCTCATCCGTGTGGAGTCCCTGTTCCACCCACGGGCGACGAGTCCAGCCCATCCGAAGGAGTGACGCGTGACCACGACGGTCCCCCTTGCGGCGTCGGAGTACGAGCCACCCGGTGTCGAGGACTTCTGGCAGCCGTTGATCGGAGACGGAGCCTGGGCGATCACCCGGCCCTCCATCGTGCTGCTGCTGTCTGTTGGCCTGATCTCCTGGTTGCTCCTGGCCGGCACGAAGCGCCGCGCCCTGGTCCCCGGTCGCGGTCAGATGATCACCGAGGGTGTCTACGGCCTGACCCGCAACCACCTCGGGCGGGAGATCATCGGCAGCAAGGAGTTCTTGCGGTTCGTCCCGCTGCTGTTCACCCTGTTTACGTTCATCCTGGTCAACAATCTCTTCGGCGTGATTCCGCCGATCCAGTATCCGACCATGGGCCGGGTCGCCTTCCCCATCGTCCTGGCGCTCGTGGTGTGGTTGGTCTTCCACTTCGTGGGTATGAAGAAGCATGGGTTTTTCGGTTACTGGAAGTCCCTGGTGCCGGCGGGCCTGCCCAAGCTCATGGTGCCGATCATCTTCATCCTGGAGCTGATCACGGACCTGTTCACCCGTCCCGTCACGCTGGCCCTTCGACTGTTCGGCAACATGTTTGCCGGTCACATCCTGCTGATCCTCTTCATCGCCGGGGGATGGGAGATGCTCACCGCGGGCGGCTTTCTGTCCGTGGTCGGCGGACTCACCTGGGTGATGGCCCTGGTCATGACCCTCTTCGAGATCCTCGTCGAGTTCCTCCAGGCCTACGTGTTCACCCTGCTCACCGCTCTCTACATCGCCGGTGCCGTCGCCGACGAGCACTGACCCCTACTGACCAGCGCCACGACCGCCCCGGATCGACCTCGACCGGGATCATCTCCGAAAGGTAAGAACAGATCATGACTGGTTCCCTCGCCATCGTCGGCTACGGCCTGTCCGCCATCGGCCCCGGCATCGGTGTCGGCCTCATCTTCGCTGCCTACATCAACGGTGTCGCCCGCCAGCCCGAGGCTCGCGGCATGCTGCAGCCCATCGCCTTCCTGGGCATGGCCATCGTCGAGGCGCTCGCGATCTTCGGTATCGCCCTGGCCTTCGTCTTCTCGGGCTGACCCGAGCCTCGATGCGTCCCACCCACGTCGACCCCTAGGAGACATCGTGCACACTGCCATCCGCATGGCCGAGGGTGAAGAGGGATTCTGGGCCACCGCATACCCGATCCTGCCGCACCCCGTCGAGCTGTTCTTCGGGCTGTTCACCTTCGCCCTGCTCTACTTCGTTGTGAGCAAGTATGTGGTGCCGCGCTTGGAGCAGATCTACACCGAGCGCACCGCCGCCATCGAGGGTGGCATGGAGAAGGCCGAGAAGGCTCAGGCCGAGGCCGAGGAAGCGCGTCAGCACTATGTCGCCCAGCTGGCCGAGTCCCGTGAGGACGCCGGCCGCATCCGCGAGGAGGCCAAGGAGCAGGGCGCACAGATCGTCGCCGAGGCGCGGGAGCAGGCCCAGGCCGAGGCCGACCGGATCAAGGAGAGCGGCAAACGGCAGATCGAGGCCGAGCGGCAGCAGGCGATGACCCAGCTGCGCGGCGAGGTGGGTCGGCTCTCCACCGACCTGGCCGGCCGGATCGTCGGTGAGTCCCTGGAGGACCCCGCCCGGCAGAGCGGGGTGGTCGAGCGGTTCATCGCCGAGCTGGAGAGCGGCTCGGCGCAGCGTCGCCAGGTGCCTGCGGGGCAGGAGTCCTGATGCCGGGCCCGACTCGCAATGCCGCGCTGACCTCACGCAAGTCCCTCGAGGAGGTGCTCTCCGGCGACGTCGACATGCGACAGCTGGCCGAGGACCTGTTCGCGGTGGCGGGCATGGTCGGTGGATCGGCGGTGCTGCGGCGGGCCCTGGCTGACCCCTCCCGAGAGGGCAAGGACCGCGCGGCGCTTGCCGACCGGCTGCTCGTCGGGCGGATCGGAGACCCCGCCCAGCAGGTCACGCGCACCGCGGTCTCGCAGCGCTGGAGCAAGCCGATGGACCTGGCGATCACCCTCGACGAGCTCGGTGTGGAGGCCATGCTCGCCGATGCGCAGCGCCAGGACCGGCTGGGCCAGGTCGAGGACGAGCTCTTCCGCTTCCACCGCATCGCGACCGGTGACCCCCGTCTGCAGACCGCGCTGACCGACCGGCGGGCACCGACCTCGGCCAAACGCGACCTCGTCGACTCGCTCCTGGCCGGCAAGGCCGTGCCGGAGACCACCCGGCTGGCCGAGCACGCCGTCGTCTCCCCCCACAGGAGGTTCGGCGCAGCCATCGAGTCCTACCTGCAGATCGCCGCCCGGCGGCTGGACCAGGTGACTGCCGTGGTCACCAGCGCCACGGCCCTGTCCGAGGAGCAGGTCGAGCGCATCGCCCAGGCGCTGTCCGCGCAGTACGAGCGCAACGTCCACGCCAACGTCGTCATCGACCCGGCTGTCCTGGGTGGCATCCGGATCGAGATCGGCGACGAGATCATCGAGGGCACGGTGCGCAGTCGTCTCGACGAAGCCCGCCGCCACCTGAGCGGATAACCGGCACCCGCGCCCGCACCTACCCACCGATCGAGCCCACGCACCGACCGACCGGCCCCATTGCATACCGGGGCCAGCGAAGGAGTAGACCATGACGGAGCTGACCATCCGTCCGGAGGAGATCCGCGACGCCCTGGACAAGTTCGTCCAGTCCTACGATCCGAGCGCCGCCTCCCGGGAGGAGGTCGGGCGGGTTTCGGACGCCGGCGACGGCATCGCCCACGTCGAGGGCCTGCCCTCGGCGATGACCAACGAGCTGCTGAAGTTCGAGGACGGCACTCTGGGCCTGGCCCTCAACATGGACGTGCACGAGATCGGCGTCGTCATCCTCGGTGCGTTCGCCGGGATCGACGAGGGCCAGGAGGTGCGCCGCACCGGCGAGGTTCTCTCGGTGCCGGTGGGCGACGGCTACCTGGGTCGCGTGGTGAACCCGCTGGGCCAGCCGATCGACGGTCTGGGCGAGGTCGAGTCCGACGAGCGACGTGCGCTGGAGCTGCAGGCGCCGTCGGTGATGCAGCGCAAGTCGGTCCACGAGCCGCTGCAGACCGGCATCAAGGCGGTCGACTCGATGATCCCGATCGGCCGCGGTCAGCGCCAGCTGATCATCGGCGACCGGCAGACCGGCAAGAGCACGGTGGCCATCGACACGATCCTGAACCAGAAGTCCAACTGGGAGTCCGGCGACCCGGACAAGCAGGTGCGCTGCATCTATGTCGCCATCGGCCAGAAGGGCACGACCATCGCCGGCGTGCGCGGCACCCTGGAGGAGGGCGGCGCGCTGGAGTACACCACCATCGTGGCGGCCCCAGCCTCGGACTCCGCGGGCTTCAAGTACCTCGCGCCCTACACCGGGTCGGCCATCGGCCAGAAGTGGATGTACGAGGGCAAGCACGTCCTGATCGTCTTCGACGACCTGTCCAAGCAGGCCGAGGCCTACCGCGCCGTGTCGCTGCTGCTGCGCCGCCCGCCGGGCCGCGAGGCCTACCCCGGCGACGTGTTCTACCTGCACTCGCGGCTGCTCGAGCGCTGCGCCAAGCTCTCCGACGACCTGGGTGCCGGGTCGGTGACCGGGCTGCCGCTCATCGAGACCAAGGCCGGCGATGTCTCGGCATACATCCCGACCAACGTCATCTCGCTCACCGACGGCCGGATCTATCTGCAGGCCGACCTGTTCAACTCCAACGTGCGCCCGGCCATCGACGTGGGCATCTCGGTGTCGCGAGTCGGCGGTGCCGCGCAGATCAAGGCGATGAAGGACGTCTCAGGACGGCTCAAGGTCGACCTCGCACAGTTCCGCGAGATGGAAGCCTTCGCGATGTTCGCCTCCGACCTCGACGCAGCCTCGCGCGCCCAGCTGGAGCGGGGTGCCCGGATGGTCGAGCTGCTCAAGCAGCCGCAGTCCTCGCCGATCGCCGTGGAGGACCAGGTCGCGATCATCTGGGCCGGCACCCAGGGCCACCTGGACTCGGTGCCCACCGCCGACATCCGCCGCTTCGAGCGGGAGTTCGTGGAGCACCTGCACCGCGAGGAGTCCGGCCTGCTCGACGGCATCCGGGAGACCAAGAAGCTCGGTGACGACACCCGGGACGCGCTGGAGCGGGCCATGGAGTCCTTCAAGCAGCAGTTCCGCACCGAGGAGGACGAGCCGGTGGAGCCGGTGGAGGAGGACGTCGAGGCGATGGACGCCGACGACGTCGACCAGGAGCAGATCACCCGGCAGAAGCGCTGAGGGGAGGCCGCACATGGGAGCGCAACAGCGGGAGTACCGCCAGCGCAGCAAGTCGATCCAGTCCATGAAGAAGATCTTCCGGGCGATGGAGCTGATTGCTGCGTCGCGGGTGGTCAAGGCACGGCAGCGGGTCACCGAGACCACGCCGTATGCCGCCGCGATCACCCGGGCAGTCTCGGCTGTGGCCACCTTCAGTCATGAGGACCATCCGCTGACTACCGAGCGGGACAAGCCCACCAAGGCCGGGGTCCTGGTCATCACCAGCGACCGCGGGATGGCCGGTGCCTACTCGGCCAACGTGCTCAAGCAGGCCGAGGCGCTGCGCGAGCACCTGGAGGAGGAGGGGCGGGAGGTCGTGCCCTACCTCAGCGGCCGCAAGGCCGTGCAGTTCTACGGCTTCCGGCGCCGGGAGTTCGCCGAGAGCTGGACCGGCTCCTCCGACTCCCCGGACTTCGAGGTCGCCCAACAGATCGGCGCCCGCATCACCAACGACTTCATCGCCGGGTCCGACGGTAGCGGGGTGGACGAGATCCATGTCGTCTTCACCCGCTTCATCAGCATGGTGAGCCAAGAGGTGAAGGCCGTGCGGCTGCTCCCCTTGGAGGTCGTCGACGCGGTCGATGAGATGGTGGAGTCGGAAGAGCCTTCGAAGTCCGAGCTGCTCCCGCTCTACGAGTTCGAACCCTCCGGGCCCCAGGTGCTGGACGCCCTGCTGCCCAAGTACGTCACCTCCCGTATCTACAACATGCTGCTGCAGTCGGCAGCCTCCGAGCTGGCCGCCCGCCAACGCGCGATGAAGTCGGCCACCGACAACGCGCAGGAGCTCATCACGACATACACCCGGCTGGCCAACCAGGCCCGCCAGGCCGAGATCACCCAAGAGATCAGCGAGATCGTGGGCGGCGCCAACGCCCTCGCCGACAAGTGAGAAGGAAGCACAGACCATGAGCACTGACACCACCGAGGCCCCCGCGAGCGAGAAGACCGAGGGCGGGGTCGGTCGGCTCGCGCGCATCATCGGGCCGGTCGTCGACGTCGAGTTCCCGCCCGGCCAGATCCCCGAGATGTACAACCTGCTGACCACCGAGGTCTCCCTCGGCGAGCTGACCCAGACGCTGAACCTCGAGGTCGCCCTGGACATCGGCGACAACATGGTGCGCGCCATCTCGCTGCAGCCCACGGACGGCCTCGTCCGCGGCGCCGAGGTGCGCGACTCCGGCGGCCCCATCTCGGTGCCCGTCGGTGACGCCACCCTGGGCAAGGTGTTCAACGCCACGGGTGACTGCCTCAACCTCGAGGGCGACGAGAAGCTGGAGGTCGACGAGCGCTGGGGCATCCACCGCCCCTCGCCCGCCTTCGACCAGCTCGAGTCCAAGACCACGATGTTCCAGACCGGCATCAAGGTCATCGACCTGATGACCCCGTATGTCGAGGGCGGCAAGATCGGCCTGTTCGGCGGAGCCGGGGTCGGCAAGACCGTGCTGATCCAGGAGATGATCGCCCGGGTCGCCCGCGACCACGGCGGAGTGTCGGTGTTCGCCGGCGTCGGGGAGCGCACCCGCGAGGGCAACGACCTCATCGTCGAGATGGAGGAGGCCGGCGTGCTCGGCCAGACCGCGCTGGTCTTCGGTCAGATGGACGAGCCGCCGGGCACCCGGCTGCGCGTCGCCCTGTCGGCGCTGACCATGGCGGAGTACTTCCGGGACGTCAAGGAACAGGACGTGCTGCTGTTCATCGACAACATCTTCCGCTTCACCCAGGCCGGCCAGGAGGTGTCGACCCTGCTGGGCCGGATGCCCTCGGCCGTGGGCTACCAGCCCACCCTGGCCGACGAGATGGGCGTGCTGCAGGAGCGCATCACCTCCACGCGCGGCCACTCGATCACCTCGATGCAGGCGATCTACGTGCCCGCGGACGACTACACCGACCCCGCCCCGGCCACGACGTTCGCCCACCTGGACGCCACCACCGAGCTGTCCCGGCCGATCGCCTCCCAGGGGATCTACCCCGCCGTGGACCCGCTGACCTCGACCAGCCGGATCCTGGACCCGCGATACATCACCCAGGAGCACTACGACACCGCGGTTCGGGTGCGCTCGATCCTGCAGCGTTACAAGGAGCTGCAGGACATCATCGCCATCCTCGGCATCGACGAGCTCGCCGAGGAGGACAAGGTGTTGGTCGGCCGGGCCCGCCGGATCGCCCGCTTCTTGTCCCAGAACACCTACGTGGCCAAGCAGTTCACCGGTCTGGAGGGCTCGACCGTGCCGCTGGAGGACACGATCGAGGCGTTCACCAAGGTCGCCGACGGCGAGTACGACCACGTCCCCGAGCAGGCGTTCTTCATGTGTGGCGGACTGGACGACGTCGAGCGTCAGGCCTCCGAGCTGGAGAAGAACAACTGAGGCTGGGCGCAGTCCTAGACTGACCGCATACCCCGAGCACCGAGAGGATCCCCGTGAGCTCCTTGAACGTCGAGATCGTCGCTGCCGACCGCAAGGTCTGGAGCGGTGAAGCCACCATGGTCGCCGCCCGCAGCATCGACGGCGATCTGGGCATCCTGCCGGGGCACACACCCGTGCTCGGGGTCCTGGTCTCCGGTGACGTCCGGATCAAGACCAGCGGCGGTTCCGCGACGGCCGTCATCGACAGCGGCTTCCTGGCCGTCGACCACGACGACGTCACCATCGTGGCCGATCGCGTCGACGCCGAAGAGCTGTCGGGTCTGGACAGCGACTGACGCTTATGCCGTCCGCGTCCACCACCGTGCTGGTGCTGTTGTGGGTGGCAGCGGCCCTGGTGCTGCTGACCCTCGCCTGGTGGTTGTTCTCGCGGTATGCCGGGACGCCTCGGGGCGCCGGCCCGCGGATGCCGTGTGGCTATCGCGGTCACGAGGATGTCCCCTGGCGTGCGGGATCGCTGCACTACGAGGGTGATCTGCTCGTGCACAGAGGGCCTGATGCCGCATCGAGCCTGAGCCGGCATCGATGGCAACGCGGCGGGCTCGAGCTGGGCTACGCGCAGTCGCTGCGCGGTGATGGTGACGCGCAGGAGCTGCCGGAGGGGCTGTCCCTGGCGGTGCCCGGATACTATGGCGACACGTCCTTCCACCTGGCGATGACCGAGGAGCACTACACCGCCCTGCGGTCCTGGCTGGAGGCCGCGCCCCCGGGGTGGAACAGCAACGTCGCCTGAGGGAGGGCGAGCCGAGCTCAGGCCTCCGGCTCGACCCGGCCCCCGCCGGGCTCCCAGAGCACGTCGCCACCGGCGCCCACGTTGACCGCCCGGGACAGGATGAACAGCAGATCCGACAGCCGGTTGAGATAGGCCGCCGTCAGCGGACTGACCCCACCGTGGCCTTTGGCGGCGCCGTCCGCCGCCGGCTGCGATCCGTGCTCGTCGACCGCGGCCCACGCGGACCGCTCGGCGCGACGACATACCGTGCGGGCCACGTGCAGGTGCGCTGCTGCGGGCGTCCCGCCGGGGAGCACGAAGGAGCGCAGGGCCGGCAGCGCCTCGTTGTAGGTGTCGCAGTCGGCCTCCAGCTCATCGATCCACACCTGCTGCACGCGCAGCGGAGGGTGCTCGTAGGACTCGCGCAGCGGGGTGCACAGGTCGGCTCCGACGTCGAACAAGTCGTTCTGCACTCGCAAGAGGGTGGCTCGCACCGGCTCCGCAAGATCGGCCGTGGCCAGCACCACCCCCAGGGCCGCGTTGGTCTCATCGGTGTCGGCGTAGGCGGTCAGTCGCGGATCGTTCTTGGTCGTCCGGCTGAAGTCGCCCAGTGAGGTCGTGCCGTCGTCGCCGGTGCGGGTGTAGATCTTCGACAAGGTCACCATGGGCGCCATCCTCGCAGACCGGCCGCACCGCGCCGACCCAGGATCGTGACCAGATCGTAACCAGAAAGCATGCATCCTGGAGGTGACTCCTGGCGTCTGGGGCAGTAGAACATGACCAGGGTTTTCAACATGACAGGGTGGAGTGGGGAGATGACAGCAGCAGCGGGCTACCTCGACGTGGTGGTCGAGGCGCCGGGGCGGGAGCTGCGCCTGCGGGGTGCGCTCAACGTGCGGACGGTTCCCAACCTTCGGGCGGACCTGCAGCGGGCGCTCGAGGGGGGTGAGGGCGATCTGGTGCTGCACTTGGGCGAGGCGGAGATTCACGACGCCACCGGCCTCGGCGTGCTGGTCGGTGCTCATCACCGGGCGCTGCGACGCGGACGGCGACTGGTCATCGCGGAGGCCTCGGACCGGCTCGAACGACTGCTGCGGGTGACCAAGCTGCACCTCGTGCTGGCCCGGACGGACTCGGCGCCGATGAGCGGTCCGCTGCGGGCGATGCCCGTGATCCTGCCGATGCGCACACCGCACTGAGCCAGAGAACCGCCCTGTTCAGCCGACCGCCGTGGCTGCGGCGCGGCGGGGGTCGGCTCCGGCGCTGAGCGCCCCGGACTCGTGCTGCATGGCTGCCCCCACGCCGCCGAAGAACATGGCGTGCGGCTCGTGCTCGTGCCGGGGCAGGTCACTGTCGGCCAACGACGCGGCCAGATCGTCGTCCCGCTCGTGGTCGATGCGCACGCTGCCGTCGTCGAGGTGGCGCACGTGCAGCCGGGGCCGGTCGATCGCCTCCTGCAGCCCCTCGCCGTGCAGGCAGACGTGCACGAGCACCTGGGCCAGGGCCGTGGTGATGCGATCAGCGCCGGGGGTGCCGATGGCCAGGCGGGCCCCGTCGCGGCTGCGGCCGGTGGTCGGCGCCATGTTGGAGGCCATCCGGGTGCCGGGTTCCAGGGCGTGCAGACCGCGGCGGTTCAGCTCGGGCTCGCCGAGGGCGTTGTTGGCCAGCACCCCGGTTCCCGCGATCGTCATCCCCGATCCGTAGCCCGAGGACGCGGTGAGCGCGCACGCCATACCGTCCTCGTCCACCACCGAGACGTGCGCCGTCGAGGCCGAGGTAGGCAGTCCGAGGCCATCGGACCCGGCGATGTCGCGCAGCAGGTCCAGGCCCGCAACCGCCAGGTCGGGGGCGACATCGACCCGCTCCAGCCGCAGGTCGAGCACCCGTCGCATGACCTGCGCCGCGACCAACGGGGTGACGGGGGTCGGTGCGTCGGCCAGCAGCCGCAGCATCGCGGTCAGCACGGGACCGCCGATCGCCGGAGGCGGGTTGCAGGCCAGGTCCCAGTCGCCCAGCCGGGAGCGCAGCGCTGGGCGTACCACGGGTCGGTATTCGCGCAGGTCGGTTGCGGTGACCAGGCCACCGCGCTGGGCCATGTCCGCGACAACGCGGGCGCCCAGGTCCCCGACGTATGCCGTCGCCGCGCCCTCGGCGCCCACCTGCTCCAGGGTCTTGGCCAGGTCCGGGTCGATGATGACGTGTCCGGCCGGGAGCGGTCCGCCGTCGAGGGCGTGCACGGCACGGGTCGCCTCGTCCCAGTGGACGATCGTG
>NZ_JBPCKQ010000153.1:0-9141 GCF_051004135.1 Ornithinimicrobium sp. | reverse complement strand
ACAACTAGCAGAGCTACTCATCGATCGGGTGGTGGTTACCGACGGCGACGTCGAGATCCGATACGTCATCCCCACGACCCCGGAGAGCGAGAAGGTGCGTTTTTGCCATTTGCGTACAGACTATTTCCGCCGTCCAGAGTCTATTTGGCGCGATGGTATGGAAATTTCTCCTCACGAGGTCTGGGGCGGGGACAGCCCGTTTGTCCCGGCGGGTGGTACGTTTCTTCCTATCGCGCAGGCAGCCACGTAAGCCAGCTTTCCGCATTAGCCTCGCTACTCGCTTGCGAGAGCAACGCACTCCCAAAGCTCTGAGCTCAGCATGCACTCTCGGGTAGCCGTAGATCCTTCGACTACGTTCGTGGATCTCCCTGATCTGCTCGGTGAGCTGGGCGTTTTCTCTGTCTCTCCTCGAAGGCGGGCGGTCCTTCCAGTCGTAGTAGCCGCTCCTCGAAACCCGAAGTACCCGGCACAGTAGCGAGATCGGGTAAGTGGCCTTCTCCGCGTCGATGAGCCTGTAAATGCTCACCGGATCCCGTCTTCCCTGGCGAAAAAGGCCGTCGCTTTTCGGAGGACCTCCCGCTCCTGGCGCAGGACCTTATTCTCCTTACGGAGCTTCCTGAGGAAGCCTTGGCCGAGAAGGCTCTTGTCGCGGCCAAAGCCCAACGACACGAGTTGCCCGTCGCCGAGGTCAAGGCCACTCTGGCCTCCGAGATAGCCCGGGAGCTCCTGAGAACCAAGGAGAGGATAGCCGATCTCGAAAAGCGCCTTGAGGAATTGGTGGAGGCCGACCGAAACGGGGAGATCGTTGGGAGCCTGCCGGGAATGGGCCTGATCTTGACGGCCGAGTTCTTGGCGGAGGTGGACGACATCGGTCGTTACGGATCGCCAGATCGCTTCGCCGCAGCTGCGGGCATCGCGCCCGTGCTCAGGGCATCGGGCAGCCTCTCTTACCAGCGAAGACCGAAAAAAGGCAACAGGGCGTTGAAGAGGGTCTTCTACCAGTCAGCCTACTGCGCCATTAGTCACCATGAGAAAAGCAGGGATTACTACCAGCGAAAACGGGCCGAGGGCAAGATGCACGACCAGGCTGTGATAGCGCTGGCACGCCGCAGGGTGAACGTACTGTGGGCGATGCTCAGAGATAGAACCATCTACCAGGAGGTGCATCTGGCCGCTTGACAACTGCATCAGGATACTCTGGCGGGTAGCTCGGTGTTGCTCCCGGCATGTTGTGGACTCCCTTCGTCGGCTTTCACATCCGAAACTCTGGTTTGTCCGCCGACCGGGGTCAAGTCCACACTCGAATGCAATCGCTTCTTGTTGCAGACTTCCTCTATGAACTCGCCTGTGTTCTGCTCGGCCTCCTCAAAGGTCCTATAGTCTTTGAGATAGACCTCTTCCATTTTCAGGTTTCTAGAGTGGTTGCCTTCCTACGCTGTTGATTCATACGCTGCGTGCAGCGCCGCTATTTTGCCGGTGTGGTGCCGTCCGATACGGCTACGTCGAAGGCAGCCCTCTTGGGCATCGGGGCAAGGTCTTGGTTGAGGATCGCCCACTTTTCTTCGGCGTCGTCGTACCAAACACCCACGGGGTGGACATTGTAGATGCCAGTACCTCCTCCCGGATTCCAGTTGGGAGTCACCGTGAGGACAGCGTCGAGGTTGTTGTTGGCCAAGGGGTGGTCGATGTAGGTGCTGTTGTCCACGGTGTTTGCGGATATGGCGCGGTGGACGAACACAGCTTCGCCCGGCCCCTCCGAAAAGGTTACATTAAATATTGCGCCCTTGGGGATGGCCGCGAGATCCTGGTTGAAGATCGCCCACTTACCGCCGCGGTTTGCATCGTACCAAACACCTATAGGGTGAGCGTCGCTAGCGCCTTCGTCCTGATCCCGAACCCGGGTGGCCAAAAGAACGGCGTCAGGGTTGTTGTTGATCAATGGATGGTCAATGTAGGTGCTGTTGTCCACGATGTTTGCGGATGTGGCGTGGTGAACGACGGCGGTTATGCTGGCCCTCGAACTCACCTCCTCGACAGCGGCGTCATCGGCAGCGGCAGAAGCGACGTCGCGGACTCCATCGCCCAGAATGGGAAAATTTTGAGGGTTCTGGTAGAACACGTAGACGAAATACCCGTCGATCGCCAAAACAATGATCGTCAGGATGAGCACTGTCACTTTTGTGTAGCGCCTAAGCAACGTGATGCGTCACCACATGCTTGGCGATGATGGACGTGATGGACTTCACTTTTGGTTTTTCACCGCTGCTTTTCTCCAATCCGTTCAAAGAACCTCAATTCAAGTCCCCGGCCAGAGCCTTTGCTGCTTTCTTCGGGACGGGCGAAGAGGAAGAACCTACTCGGCCCAACACACACAATTTACACTCGATGATCATACAGGCGCATAGGTCACACGGCCTATTTCGTTCCTATGTAAAGGATTCACGACAAAGACTCACGACAAAAGTTAGGTCGCTACCGAGGGCCGTCACAAATGTGCCGATTGGGGGATGCGATTTCTTCGCGCCGTTTGACACAATAATAATATCAGGTGCAATAAACTGGCGGACTAGGGATCCGGTGTCCCTATGGAAGGGGCCAGTGATTGTTCGGAAAGAGGGTTAGCACATCACATGGTTGGACCTGTTTTATGAGGCGCGGTAGGTCTTCGAACACGGCAGGCAGATCCGGCTGCTCTGTAGAGGGAGGAATCATGGCGAAAAGGAACGGTGCAGGAACCTTACGGTTCTCCAGGACGCTGGCGATCATGGCAGCAGTCGCCTTATCAATCGTTGCGCTGGCCCTGGTGCCTCAGCCCGAGGCAGATGCCGTGGCATCGTTACCATCAGGCTTTCAAGAGTCGGTGGTTTTCAGCGGCCTGAACAACCCGACGGCGGTTGAGTTCGCGAAAGGTGGCAAGGTCTTCGTGGCTGAGAAGAGCGGCCTGATCAAGGTCTTTGATGGTTTGTCCGATACTACACCCACCGTCTTCGCCGACCTGCGCACCAACACATACAACTTCTGGGATCGCGGCCTGCTGGGCATGGCCCTGGATCCGAACTTTCCCACGCGTCCGTATGTATATGTACTCTACGCCCACGACGCACCTATTGGCGGCACCGCCCCTCGATGGGGCCAGCCGGGAGTCAGTTCAGATCCCTGTCCAACCCCGCCCGGCGCCACCGGCGACGGATGCGTTGTTAGCGGGCGGCTCTCTCGTCTGCAAGCATCTGGAAACACGACGACGGGCGGCGAGAAGGTGCTGATCGAGGATTGGTGCCAACAGTACCCGAGTCACTCAATCGGCAGCATAAACTTCGGTGCTGATGGGGCCCTCTACGTCAGCGGCGGCGAAGGTGCGAGCTTCACCTTCACCGACTACGGTCAGGCGGGTTCTCCGCCCAATCCCTGCGGCGACCCTCCCGTAGGGGTCGGAGGAACACAGACGCTACCGGGCGCCCAGGGTGGCGCCCTGAGAAGCCAGGACCTGCGCACGGCGGGAGATTCGGTGGGCCTGAGCGGAACTATTGCACGTGTTGAGCCCGACACCGGCGCCGCGCTGCCGACGAATCCCCTTGCCGGCAATCCGGATCCCAATGCTCGCCGCATCGTCGCCCACGGGATGCGCAATCCTTTCCGGTTCACTATAAGGCCGGGCACTAACGAGGTCTGGGCCGGAGATGTCGGCGGGGGAAAGTATGAGGAGATCAATCGCGTGGCGAACCCTACCGGGGGAGTAAAAAACTTCGGATGGCCCTGTTACGAAGGCACCCCCCGCCACCCAGGCTGGGACGCCTTGAACGTGAACGTCTGCGAAAACCTGTATAGTGCCGGGCCAGGCGCGGTGACCGCGCCTTATTTCGCCTACGATCACGCCCAGAAGGTGGTGGCGGGCGAGACGTGCTCTACTGGCAGCTCCTCCATCTCCGGCATGGCCTTTTACAATGGAGGTTCGTACCCGACCAAGTACAGTGGAGCGCTGTTCTTCTCCGATTACTCGCGTAAGTGCATATGGGCGATGTTCAAAGGGGCAAACGGATTACCGGATCCACAGCAAAGGGCCACATTCGTTGCCGGTGCAGAGAATCCGGTCGGGCTAAAGATCGGGCCGGGTGGAGACCTCTTCTACGTCGATTTTTCCGGCGGCACCATCCGCCGCGTGGAGCACTTCGCCGCCAACACGCCACCCAAGGCGGCCGCCACGGCGACCCCGACCAGCGGCCCCACGCCCTTGACGGTCAATTTCGACGGTACCAAGTCTACCGATGCGGACGCAGGTGACACCCTCAGCTACGCTTGGGACCTGGACGGTGACGGAGCTTACAACGACTCAACATCACCGAAGCCTAGCCGGACCTATACCACCACAGGCAACCGCAACGTGGGGTTGAAGGTCACAGATAGCCGCGGGGCATCGGACACACTCGACCAGCCGCTCGTAATTAGCGCCGGTAACAGCCCACCTACAGCGACCATAACGCAACCGGGAGCCATCAAATGGAAGGTGGGACAAAAGATATCATTCTCCGGATCCGCGACCGACCCGCAGGAAGGAACCTTGCCTTCCTCGGCGCTGTCGTGGTCCCTGGTTATCAACCACTGCTACTCTGCAAATATTTGCCACAAACACCCCATACAAGACTACCCTGGCGTTGCCAGCGGGTCTTTCGTGGCGCCGGACCACGAATATCCTTCGTATCTGGAACTGTCGCTTACAGCAACGGATAAGCAAGGACTAAAGAACACTAAAAAGGTGCGGCTCGACCCTCAAACCGTCAAGCTTACATTCCAGACAAGGCCTACAGGGCTCAAGCTGTTGGTCGGCGACAACAGGACGACAACTCCCTTCAGCCGTACGGTGATCGTCGGCTCGAGCAACTCCATCGGTGCACCGTCGCCGCAGCAGTTAGGGGGCAAGAGCTACAGGTTCGTTTCCTGGTCAGACGGCAAGGCGCAAAATCATGTAGTGACCGCCCCCACCACGGCAACCACCTACACCGCGAGCTATAAAGTGACCGGCGCGGTGACCGACACTACAAAGCCCACTGTCTCGCGCGTCACACCGACGCCGGGTTCCCGAATCCGGTACCGCAAACCCACCATACGAGCCACGGTCAGGGACAACGTGACCGATTTGAGAAAGGCCAACATTGCGTTGTTCGTGGACGGCAAGAGGAAACCACGCTTCACTTACGACCGCCGGCAGGATCGCCTGAGCTACACTACCAGGCGCCTCGCCTACAAGCGTCACGTGGTCAAGGTAGTAGCCAGAGACGCTGCTGGAAACAGAAAGATCAGTAGATGGTCCTTTTGGGTGGTGAAGCGCGGGTAGGCAAAGGGCCCACGGCTGCGACTCCTATGGAAAAATGACCATCGGGGCACTATGTTTCAGGATAGTGCCCCGAACAGTCCCCCGAACTTGTTTGTTCGGGCTTCAGGTGAGAACGCCGGAGTGAGTTCACAATCTCGCGCATTGAAGATACTCAGGTTCTTCCTGTTGATGTGCCCAGGAAAGCCGACTTTACACAGCTCTTCGTCCGTATAATCTTGGACGGACGTTCGTCAGCGTGTTTTGTTTCTTGTCAGGCGCGGCTTAAAGTACCTCTACGTTGTCCGGCAACCTGCCTGTCCTCCGGCGAACGGCATTGCGAAAGTCGACCACTTTGGAGGCATTGGCGAGTACATGCTCGAGTTCTACGATGTCGTGGTCGGTGACTATCACCACGCAATCGGCATTCCGAACCTCGTCAGGGGTTAGCTCCACTGAGGAAAGCTTCTTTCCGGGAAGGAAGGGAACGTACGGATCATGATACACTACTTTCGCGCCGGCTTCACGCAATAGCTCGATAATGGTCAGGGAAGGGCTTCCTCTCAGATCCCCGACGTTCGGCTTGTAGCTTGCACCCAAAAGCAAAACCCGACTGCCGCGAACAGCTCGTTCGTTATCGTTTAAGGATGAAACGATCTTCCCCACCGCGTAGTACGGCATGCTCACGTTAACTTTACCTGCAAGCTCGATGAACTCAGTGGTCGAATTGTATGCCCGCGCCCGCCACGAGAGGTAAAACGGATCCACGGGTATACAATGCCCTCCGAGGCCAGGCCCCGGATAGAATGACATGAATCCGAAAGGCTTGGTCTTGGCGGCCTCAATAACCTCCCAAACGTCCACGTTCATACGGTCGCAGAGGACGGCAAGCTCGTTGACCAGGGCGATGTTGACCCCCCGAAAGATGTTCTCTAAGAGTTTGGTCATTTCGGCACTCTCGGGTGCGGATACCAGGTGAACTTCTTCTATTATGGTTTCGTAGAGTTCTGAGGCCCGGCGGGTGCACTCGTCGGTCACACCCCCCACGACTTTGGGGATGTTGTGGACTGTGTATCGCCGATTGCCGGGATCGATGCGCTCGGGAGAAAAAGCCAGGTAAAAGTCCTTTCCTACCTGGTGCGCCCGTTGCTTCGCTGCGTCTCTCGCGCTCGCGCCATTCCGTTCTAGGATAGGCAACAGTACCTCTCGGGTCGTGCCCGGATAGGTAGTACTCTCCAGCACTACCAGGGCCCCCGCGCGTAAGTTGCGCGCGACAGAGCGGGCTCCAGAAGTTAGTATCGAGAGATCTGGCTCCCGATTCTCGGTCAGGGGCGTCGGCAAACATATCACGACTGCTCCGACCTCCTTGAGCGCCGCATGGTCTTTCGTAAACCTCAGCTTGCCAGAAGAGACCAATGGGACCAGACGTTCGCCCGGCACGTCCTCCACATAGGAGTCGCAGGCCGCGAGTGCGGCGACCTTTCTTGAGTCCTTCTCCACGCCGATCACGGAGACTCCTGCCTCAGCAAAAGCCACTGCGAGCGGGAGCCCGACGTATCCGAGACCTACAATGCCCACCTTCTGTGTATTCTGCGTGGCCAACACGCTGACTTTCCTCCTGCCTTACGTTCAGTTATTGAATGTTAGGAGGACAGGGCGATCAGTACATCTGCCGGTTAGCACATTCTGGACATACTGCCTGACCTTTTCTTGAGGCGTTCTTTCGAGAAGGCGAGAAGCGCGCCTTCTCGAACCTGCGGTCGGCCCCCTGGGGGAAGGTCCCCTGGAGGGAACCCATAGTACGATGACCGCTCCCGACACGCCGTCCTGCACACGGCTGTCATCCTTGCTCCGACTACCTCCAGTCTCAAAGTCGCCAATGAGCGAATTCAGAAAAAAAGCGTGCCGACACTAAAGTTCGCATTCGATTGTGCCGATACAGGTAACTGTATGGCAAAGACGCTTGTTAGGGGGGACAAAGTTCCCCACGAGCACTATCGATGGGGGCCTGATGGCTAGAACTCGGCAAGGCAAACAAGTAAAATGGATAAGTTGGGCTACGTTACTAATCTCGTTCATGGCAGCCTCCTTGATAGCCGTGGCGGTCGTAGAAACGACGAGCGATCCGGCCTCAGCCGCTTCGAGAAAGCCGATAGCTCTGGGAGCGGCGATAGATGGGGCTCCCTGGAAACCGGCCAAAATCGACCGATTCTCGAAAATGATCGGCAGGAAACCCGCCGTCGTGATGTGGTACGAGAGCTGGTCGGACACGGGATTTAGCGCGAGAAGGATGAACGCGGTGGCGAAGCGGGGCGCCATGCCGATGGTGACGTGGGAGCCGCGGGACCATCGTCGGGGCGTCAGACAGCCAAGGTACGCCCTCCGCAGCATCGCCCGCGGCAAGCACGATGCCTATATCCGCCGGTGGGCTCGGGACGCCGCGGCGTGGAACAAGCCCCTCTACGTTCGCTTCGCCCACGAGATGAATGGCGGCTGGTACCCGTGGGGCGCCCGGGTCAACGGCAACACGAGCGCCCACTACGTGGCCGCCTGGAGGCGCGTGGTGCGCATCTTCCGCCAAGAGGGAGCCACTAAAGTGCGTTGGGTCTGGTCCCCAAACGTCAGGTGTAATAAGGTCAGATACGCTTCGTTATATCCGGGAGACCGCTATGTCGACTGGGTCGCCCTCGACGGCTACAACTGGGGCAACGTAGGTTCTCGCAACTGGCAGAGTTTCGCCCAGGTATTCGGGGCATCGTACAAAGAGCTCACGCGGCTGACCAGGAAGCCAGTCATGATCGCGGAGACAGCTTCGACTGGGTCCGGTAGGCGCAAGGCGGCCTGGATCCGGCGCGGCCTGCAAGAGGATGTGCGCCGCAGATTCCCCCGCGTAAGGGCGGTGGTCTGGTTTAATAGAAACAAGGAGAGAGACTGGCGGGTCAACTCGTCGAGGCGATCGTTGGCCGCATACAAGAAAGTAGCGGGGTCGGCGCTCTACCAGAGACGACTGCGATAGCAGGAGGCTCAATGCACCGCCGCAGAACGAGTCTCAACGCCCTTGGGAAAGCGTCAGCTTACTCAGGCAATCACCGCTAGCCTTGCGGGATTCGTGGGCAAAACAAATCCATGCGCCGCTTAGCGGACCACTATTCAGTGATCTTGGACGGGGGGTCGAGCAATCCCTTTGTGGTATCGTAAGTGCTTACTCTACGTAGTTTCGGAGACAAGGTACCGACGTGTGCACACCGGAGCGGTAAGTGTCCAAGAGAGGGACCCGGAAAAAAAGAGCTTTACCATCATCCTTTCGTCCGGGTGTGTTGGTGATCTTGGCCGCGTCGTTGGGCCTAGGCTCACTGGTCTTGATCGGAGGCTTACTGCTTCCTGAGCCCGTTGCAGTTCCCAATACGCGTGACGACTCGCTTCCGTCCGCGGAAACTCGGGCGCATAGCGACCCTCTCGCGCTCGGCGCGTTCCTTCCTAACACGGCGAAGGACCCGTCGAGCATAGACCGTTTTACCGACACTATTGGCAAGCGGCCGGCCATTGTAATGTGGTTTCAAGGCTGGGAAAACAATGGCGAGTTTGATGAGCCTCGGCTCGATGCGGTGGCGAAGCGGGGCGCCATGCCGATGGTCACCTGGGAGCCATGGAATCACCGTCGAGGGGTGAAACAGCCCAAGTATGCCCTCCGCAAGGTAGCCGCCGGCAGGCACGATGCCTACATCCGCCGGTGGGCGAGGGACGCAGCGGCATGGAACAAGCCCCTCTACGTTCGCTTCGCCCACGAGATGAACGGCAACTGGTATCCGTGGGGAGCTAACGTAAACGGCAACACT
>NZ_JBPCKQ010000152.1:0-11116 GCF_051004135.1 Ornithinimicrobium sp. | reverse complement strand
CCAAGTCCAGGGCTGCTTTCAGCGTCGTCTGAGCGTCGTCTACGTCGGCGTTGGCAGCGGCGGCGATGGCCAGGGCTGCGTCCAGCGTCGCTTGCGCGTCGTCTACGTCGGCGTTGGCAGCGGCGGCGATGGCCAGGGCTGCGTCTAGCGTCGCCTGAGCGTCGTCCACGTCGGCAGTTGCGGCGAAGTCCACGGCTGCATCCAGCGCCACCTGCGCCGCATCCACGTCAGCGTTGGCAGCCGCAGCGATGTCCACGGCTGCGTCCAGCGAAGCCTGCGCCGCATCCACGGCAGCGTCGGCAGCCAGGGCGGCATCCAGTTGAGCCTGTAGGTCAGCCAGGTCAGCCAGGGCCGCAGCGAGGTTCGCTTCGAGCTCGGGGATCACATTGACCTGGAGATCCAGGTTTCCGTCGATCTCGGCCTGTGCCTCGACAGCGGCGGCAAGAGCCACCTCCAGCTCTGCGAGCAGGCTAGCGTCGACACCGGCCCCGAAGTTGGCGGCGAAGGTGTTCTGGGCAGCGATGCATTCGGCGTCGCTGGGCGCGGCCGTAGCCGGCAGAGGCCCGGTAAGTCCGATGGTCAGGAACGCCGCAGCAGTGCTGGCAGCGAGAATTTGTCGTGGCTTATGCATTTGCAATACTCCTGAAAGTGAGAGAGACGGCACGGATGGCGTCGCCGGTCATAAATCACCTTCGCTGCCAAAGGCATCTTGACACATAGGTTGTGTCATAGCGCTCTGAATTTGGTCAAATCTTTGCCAAGAAAGGTTAAAGAAATGACAGGTGAGAGGCACGGCTACCATCTGCTCACCCTCATCTGTGGCGCTGCCAGGTCCTTGGCGTGGATGCCAATAAGGCTTCGCTGATGATAGTTGGAGCATACGAATAGCCCAACAGACGGCAGAAGTCTGACCACCAATGTACCCAGCAGAAAATGGTGGTTCACCGGAATTCTGCGTCGACCGCACCATTGGCGTGGCGCTGCGCAGAGCCGATCAACGGCACACTGGCAACATGGATTATCTGCCGGTACCGCCCTTGGCTCAGACCCTTCAGAAGTACCTGGCGGCGGTGAGCCCCTTGCTGAGCCCACTTGAACGTCAGCGCACCGAGCAGGCCGTCGTGCGCACACTGGAGGGCGACGGTCCGGCGTGCCAGGCCGAGCTCGAGGCGTTTGCCGAGACAGAGAACGCACAGGGCCGTAGTTGGCTGTCCGCGGCGTGGTCACGGGGATATCTGGCCGTCCGCACTCCGCTGCCGTTGACCAGCAACGTCGGCTTCCAGATCCGGGTGCCGGCGGGTTCGGTTGCCGAATCGGCACAACCCGTCGCTGACGGCAATGTCCGCGCAGCGGCTGTGATCCACAGGCTGGCCGCAGCGCACTTGGCCTGGCTGCGCGGCGAGCTGCCCCCAGAGCACACTCCGCGCCGACAGAGTGTATGCGGCGTCCAGCGCGAGGTCCTGGCCGGCGGCCTGCGCCACCCCGCCGCGAATGTCGACCACGTCCGGTCGGCCAGCCAGCACCCGGCGCGCCGGGAGATTGGGCTGCTGCTGGACGACCGGTTCCTCGCCGTGCCGATAAGCGACGAGCGCGGCCAGCCGCTGCCCGCCGAAGCGCTGGAGCGCGCCATCGACGCGGCGCTGGACCTGGCAGCCCCCAGCGAGTCCAGGCCTGTCCCCGGCTTCACCGCCCTGTCCTACCTCGGCAGCGAGGCGGCCTCGGCGTACCTGGATCGGCTGTTGCACGATCCCGACAACGCCCGCGTCTACGAGCGGCTGACCCAGGCGCTGTTCGTCGTCAACCTCGTCCGCACCCCGGCCGATATGCGTGACCACCTGATGCGCACCGCGTTCCTGCCCGGGCAGGCATGGGCATACACATCGATCACCTACCAAATTGGCCTTGCCGATGACTTCGTCGGCATGCACCTGGAGCACAGCCGGGTCGACGCAGCGACGCTCAAAGCTGTACTCGAACAGGCTCAGCAGGGTCACTGGCTAGCCGAGCCC
This sequence comes from Ornithinimicrobium sp., assembly GCF_051004135.1. Lineage (GTDB taxonomy): Bacteria > Actinomycetota > Actinomycetes > Actinomycetales > Dermatophilaceae > Ornithinicoccus. The sequence continues at coordinate 9,107 of NZ_JBPCKQ010000152.1, read as the reverse complement.
GGGCTCGCCTCTAACGAGGGCGCACTCATCGAACCCTTGGAGTGGAAACTCCCGGACGACCTCGCGGACGATCTGACCCGCGAGATCACCGCATACCGGGCCCAGGCCGAGCAGCTACGGCTGGACACGGTGCGGGTCCCTCGGCCGGTCCCGGCCGACCTACCGTTCCGGATCAGCGACGACGCGCTGTGCCAGTGGGTGATGCTGTACGCCCAACTCGCTACCTTCGGGCGGGTGCGCAGCACCTACGAGGCGGTCGACCTACGGCACTACCAGGCGGGTCGGACCGAGTGTCTGCGTTCGGTCACCCCCGAGGCGGTGACGCTCGTGAAGGCCCTGATCGCGGGGCGGGTGCAGGCGGCCCACCTGCCCGACGCGCTGAGCGCCCACAAAGACTGGATCAAAATGTGCAAGACCGGTCAGGGCATCGACCGTCATCTCACCGGTCTGGCGCTGATGGCCACCGCGACCGATCGGTCGCTGCTCGTGCTCGAGGACGCCGGATGGAGTCGGCTCACGACGGACTTCCTGTCCACCTCGAGCATCGGGGACCATGAGCAGATCGTCGGTATGGCGTTCGCGCCGACCAGCCGGGGTGGCATCGGGATCAACTACACGCCGCTGGGTGAGGACTACGAGTTCTTGGTGAGCTCGCATCGGACGCAGACGAGCGACATCGAGACCTTCATCGCGCAGCTCCGTGAGGGGGCCGACGCGCTCGCCGCGCTGCTCGCCGGGATGGTCGAGGTGCCCAGCGCACCGGCGTGAGCACAGTCAGGCCAGACGGCGAGCTCTCCGAACGCCCGGCTGCCCGCCGCTACCGGTGGCCTACCGGCATCACCCAGCGGAAGGCGCTGAGGGGCGGCTTCTTGCACCAGCACGCAGACGAGCAGGCGCACCGGTGGAGGCCGGCCGCTTCGGTTGCACGGGTACCGAGGGCGAGGCAGACGTAAAGGCCGAAGGCGATGACCAGCCGCTTTCTCACCATCTCACCATACTGCTCATGCCCAAACCTGAGCGTGACCTCCCGCCGGCTATGTGCGGGCCGAGAGGATCTGGCAGATCTCCGGATCGGTGCACGCGGCTGGGTCCAACCGGTGGCCGCGGTCGATCAGCTGCTCGAGCTCCGATTCGACGACGGCGAGCTCGCGTCGGCGCGCCCGGACGGCGTCCAGCTTGTGGTCGAGTACCCCGACGACGTGCGAGCACGGAGCCTGGCCCTCGTCGCGGAGGCCGATGACGGTGCCGATCTCGGCCAGGGTGAGACCGGCGGCCTGGGCGGTCCGGATGAACTGCACTCGGGCGACCGTCGACTCCTCGTAGGTGCGATACCCGTTGGCGGCCCGTGCTGGCTCGGGAAGCAGGCCGGTGCGTTCGTAGAACCGGATGGTCTGGCTGGGGACACCCACAGCCTCAGCGAGCTCGCCTATCAACACCTGCCCAGTCTACGGCTTGACCTTGCAGTGCAGATCAAGGATTACGGTCGTCGGCATGGAGATCACACTGCAATATTTCGAGGGATGCCCCCATCGGAAGGTGGCCGACGAGCGCCTGCGCGTCATCGCTGCTGAGCGCCCCGGCCTCACGCTGACCCGTCATCAGGTCGGCACCATCGACGAGGCTCAGCGGGTCGGCTTCCGTGGGTCGCCGAGCATCCTCATCGACGGCGTGGACGCGTTCGCTGAGTCGGACGCGGGTGTCGGGCTGGCGTGTCGCGTCTACGCCACCCCGGACGGGCCGGCAGGTGCCCCACCCTGGACCAGCTCCGCGCCGCGGTCAGTGGTCCGTGACCGCATACCGGCCCTCGGGCCGGGCGCCCATCGCGCTCAGGCGCCGCGTCCGGGTGCGTACATGATGACCGCCACGCCGACCAGGCAGATGAGTGCACCGGCGACGTCATACCGGTCGGGGGCGAACCCGTCGACGACCATCCCCCACAGGAGTGAGCCGGCGACGAACACCCCTCCGTATGCGGCGAGGATGCGCCCGAAGTTCGCGTCCGGCTGCAGGGTCGCGATCGCGCCGTAGAGGCCGAGCGCGATCACCCCGGCCGCGATGAAGAGCAGGCCGCGTTGCTCACGGATGCCCTGCCACATCAGCCACGCGCCGCCGATCTCGGCCAGCGCCGCGAGGGCGAACAGGGCGACGGACTGCACGGTTGTCATGTCCTCATCATGCGGCCCGGCGCTCCGGCGAGACACCTCCAGGTGCGGCCGGCGAGGGGCGAATGGAGTTCATGGGCCGGGTATGCCGGCGAGGGCGCGGACGGCGCGGAGTCCGTCGGGGGTTCCCGGCCAGTGGCGGTCCAGGGCCTCGGGTCCGGCGTGCCGGGCGACCGAGCGCAGGGCGAGGGCCACGACGACCGCGTCGTCGGCATACCCCTGCACGGGGATGACGTCGGGGACCAGGTCGATGGGGGACAGCAGGTAGCCCAGCAGCAGCCACAGCCGGACGCGGACCCCACGGGGGACATCGGGGTCGGCGGCGAGCCTGCGCAGCATGGGACCAGATCGGGCAGCAGGCGCAGCGCGTCACGGATGCGCAGGTCGTCGGGTCGCTGGGTCCACAGCGCGACAACCAGGGCGAGCCACAGCAGCAGGAGCCCGCCGAGGACGCCCGCTGCGATCAGCAGCCGTCCAGCGCGGTCCATCCGGTCAGTGTGGCGGTGCCATCTGGGTGGTGCTAACGGCCGAGCTTGGACCTGGGTGGCGACAATCCGGCTGCGGGGGCTGCCCGCAGCGCGCTTCCCAGGAAGGCCGAGACCGCCGGTCGCCCACCCGCGGCGTCATCGTGCCCCACGACGATCTGGCGGTGCACCGGTTCGGTGAGCTCGAGAACGTCGATGCCGTCGGTCGGAAAGAACGGGCGGCCCAGGCGGGACATCAGCGTGACGCCGAGCCCTCCGGCGACCATCGGCAACGCGGTGGCCTGTTCGTCCACCTGGTGGATGATCCGTGGCTCGAACCCGGCGCGCCGGCACGCGCTGCGCATGGCCCGACCGTAGTAGCTGTTAGGCCCAGGCATGACCCAGTCCTCGTCGGCCAGGTCGGCGAGATCCACCACTTCTTGGGCGAAGCGTCCGGCGGGCGCAACAAGGCGGGCCGTATCGAGTCCAATGGGCGTAATCGCGATCCCTGAACGCCACGGCTCGGTGGCATCGGGGTAGTCGATCAGGAAGGCCAGGTCGAGGTGTCCGTGCCGCAGGTCCAGGCTGGCGTCGTCGGGATCGGTCTCACGAGTGCGCACGTGCACTTGGGGGTGCCGCGAGGCCAGGTCGGTGATGATCCACGGCACCATGCTGGCCGCCACGCTGCAGAACACGCCGACGGTGATCTCGACGGCCCTGGTGACCCGGGCGCGCTCGACCGCGGTGCGGGCGTCACGCTCGGCACCCAACAGGATCTCGCCGTGCTCGAGCAGCACCCGACCGACCGGGGTCAAGCGGACCCCCCGCCCGTGCCGCTCGAGCACGGGCGCGCCGATGTCGTCCTCCAGGGCTGCCACCTGCTGCGAGATGCCCGACGGCGAGTAGTGCATCGCACGGGCAGCCGCCGTCACCCCACCGTGCTCGGCGACCTCCCGCAAAATCCGCAGCCTGCGCAGCCCGAGTTCCATTCACCAATCATGCACGATAGAGGCAGTTTCCTTCACTAGACGCGAACGGTAGAGCCGATCAGACTGAGGTGTATGCCGTCCGGACCGGGCAGGCGCGAGATGGAGAGGTTGGTTGCGGTGTTAGGGCTGCTGGATGTCCTCGGATGGCTCCGTGAAACGTGTCGGTCACTGCCGCCGGCAGCGCTGCCGAGCCTGGCGCCCGCGGCGTCATGAGCGCTGCAGGTGGGACCGCGGGGTTCGTGACCAGCCCGGTGGCCATGGTCGATGAGGCGCGTCAGGCGCTGGCGCGCCTCGAGCAGATCGTGCGGGCCAGCGCCGTCACCGACCCGGCGCAGGCCTACTACCTCATGGGAGCCAGCGGACAGGTGGCGCAGTCGCTACAACGCAGTCTGGACCAGCTCGCACACTGGTGGGGCGCGCAGGAGCGCGACAGCCGACTTCAGGTGACCGAGGGGGCGTTCGCCGACGACCCGTCGGCAGCCGTAGCAACCACGATCCAGTCACTGGCGGCTGCAGCGTCGGCCTGCGCCGACCTCACGGCAGCACTCGAGCGGGCACAGATGTGCTCCGCCGATCTCACCCCGGCCGGGCCGCGGTCGGCATCAAGGGGCCGAGACGCACTTCGCCGATGGAGACGGCCGTGACCGGCGGGCAACGACTGGCGTAGCGCTGAGCACTTCGGCGATTGCTGGAGACCGTGGCTGCAGCACCCCGGGGATCAGCGCAGCGGCCCGTTCAGCCCGTGAGACCGGGGCGCACCATCGTCTTCATCGCGTCGGGGTTGTCCCGCGACGCGGTGAGTGCGGCCTCGACGTCGTCGAGGCCGAACGCTCCCGTGACCAGCACGTCGAGGTCCACGGCGCCGGAGGCGGCCAGCTGGATGGCGGTGGGCCAGGTGTTGGCATACCTGAAAGCGCCGGTGATGACGAGCTCGTGGTCCTGCACGCGGGACAGCGGCAAGGCGACCTCGTCGCCACCCATGCCGACCAGCACGACGCGACCCGCGCGGCGGACGGCCATGACTGCGTCCCAGGTGGCCCGAGCGTTGCCCGAGCACTCCAGCAGAACATCGGCCTGGAGCACCTCCGGAGTCAGCGGAGTCTGCGCGACATTGAGGGCCTCGAAGCCCAGCCGGCGGGCCACCTGCAGTCGGCTCTCGACGACATCGGTGACGGTGACCGAGGCGGCACCGTACGCGCGAGCGCACTGAGCGGCGATGAGACCGATCGGACCGGCTCCCGTCACGAGGACGTCGTCGCCCGGACTCACGTCGGAGCGCTGAGCGGCCCACACCCCGACGGAGAGCGGTTCGATCAAACCGGCCGCGTCATCGCTGAGGGAGTCCGGCACCGGGTAGACGAAGCCCGCCGGCATCGCGACATACTCGCAGAACGCCCCGTCGTAGGGCGGGGTGGCGAAGAAACGAACGTCCGGGCACAGGTTGTATCGGCCGCGCAGGCACTGCGGGCAGGAGCGACACGGGACGCCGGGCTCGATGGAGACCCGCTGTCCCCACTTTCAGCCCGCTCACCTCCGCACCCACGGCGGCGACCTCTCCACCGGCCTCGTGGCCCAGGACCAACGGGGACTCCACGACATACGGGCCGATCCGGCCGTGCTCGTAGTAGTGCACGTCCGATCCGCAGACACCCACCGACCCGACACGGACCAGCACCTCCTCCGGCCCCGGGGTGGGGGCCGGCCGGTCCTCGACCGCCACGTCGTGAACCCCACGCAACACGCTGACCCGCATGGTCGTCATCGGCCCTGACCTCCTGCGCTCAAAGGAGCGTCAAATGGAATATGTCGCTCATATGTTAGCATCATCTCGTCCGCTGATCGACAGTTGCTGCTCCCGAGGAGGGTGCTGATGACGGATCCCACTCCGCGCACCACGCCGAGCCTCAGCGACCGGGTCCTGGCAGCCCGAGTGGCGCGCCGTTTCTACCGGCTGGGCCAGCCGAAGTACCAAATAGCGCTGGAGCTGGGCATCTCGCGCTTCAAGGTCGCTCGTCTGCTCACGTTGGCCCGGGAGTGGGGCATCGTGCGCATCACGATCGTCGAGCCCGGCTCGATCGACACCGACCTGAGTGAGCAGCTGTGCGAGCGCTTCGGACTGCGGCGCGCCCTGGTCGTCGAGACCACGCCAGGGGACAATGCCGTCATCCGCGACCAGCTCGGTCGCGCTGCGGCGCAGCTGCTCGCCGAGATCATGGAGCCGGAGGATGTCCTCGGCCTTGGCTGGGCTCGTGTGGTCCTGGCCATGGGTGCCCACGTGACGTCGCTGCGGGCCCGCAGGGTGGTGCAGCTCAGCGGTGCGCTGACCCGCCCGGATGTGGAGCCCACCGCCATCGAGCTCGTGCGCGACGTCGCTCGGTCCGTCCCTGCACCGGCCTGCATCTTCCATGCACCGATGATTGCCAGCGACCCGGAGGCCGCGCGCGTCATGCTGCGGCAGGAGCAGGTTGCCGATGCGTTTGCCGCCTTCCCCAGCGTGACCAAGGCTGTCGTCGGGGTGGGTGGCTGGCAGCCCCCGGCCTCGACCCTGTTGGACGCCCTGTCCGCAAGGGAGAAGGAAGCCATGCGAGACAGCAATGTCCGAGCCGACCTGTCAGGAGTGCTGCTCGACCCTGAGGGCCACGTCGTCGAGACGCCCATCAACGATCGCCTCATCACGATCTCCGCAGCCCAGCTTCGGGCCATTCCCGAGGTGATCGGCATCGCCTACGGTCTGGAGAAGGTCGTGGCCGCGCGCGCTGCGATCCGTGGCGGCTATCTGGACTCGCTCGTCACGGAGAAGGTCTTCGCCCAAAGCCTGCTCGCGAACTGAGAACGCAATATCCGTCCACCCTGCGTAGGGTCGAGGCAGTGCGTTGGTCACTCTCACCAACACCAGTTCGTCTTTGAGGACACCCCGATCATGACGCTCACGACCCCCGACACCTCCGTGCTCCTGGATCGGTTCGAGGGGGTGCGCAGCATGACCGAACGACTCGCCGCCCCGCTGTCCCCCGAGGACCAGACGGCCCAGTCGATGCCCGACGCCAGCCCCACCAAGTGGCACCGGGCGCACGTCACCTGGTTCTTCGAGGAGTTCCTGCTCGGCCCGACCGGCGGCTACGAGCCCTTCGACCCCACCTTCGGCTACCTGTTCAACTCCTACTACGAGGCGATCGGCCCGCGGCACCCACGTCCGGACCGGGGCCTGGTCACCCGGCCCTCTGCTGGCGAGGTCGGCCGTTACCGCCAGTATTTTGACCGCGTGGTCGCCGAGCTGGTCGATGCCGGCCTCGACGACGCCCAGTGCGAGGTGCTCGAGCTCGGGATCAACCACGAGCAGCAGCACCAGGAGCTGCTGGTCATGGACGCCCTGCATCTGCTCTCCGGTCACCCGTTCGCTCCGCAGATGCTGCAGCGTCCCCTCGAGGACGACCCGGCGGGCGCGCCGGTGAGCTGGCGCTCGGTGGAGGGCGGACTGCATACCATCGGCCACGACGGGCAGGGCTTCGCCTACGACAACGAGACCGGCCAGCACCGGGTCTGGCTGGAGCCGTTCCAGATCGCTGAGCGGGCCGTCACCAACCAGGACTGGCTGGCCTTCATGGACGACGGCGGCTATGCACGCTCGGAGTTCTGGCTCTCCGACGGCTGGGCGGCCATGCAGCAGCATGGGTGGGCGGCGCCGGGCTACTGGAGCTACCAGGACGGCCAGTGGGTGGCCTTCGGCACGGGCGGCTCCCGTCCGGTCCGGCGTGCCGAGCCGGTCTGTCACGTCTCGTTCTACGAGGCCGACGCCTTCGCCCGGTGGGCCGGGGCCCGGCTGCCCACCGAGTTCGAGTGGGAGGTGGCCGCCGGTGGCGTCGCCGAGGCCCGCGGGCAGCTGCTGGACCAGGACCGGCTGCACCCGGGCCTGGCCGGGAAGCACATGGTCGGCGACGTCTGGGAGTGGACCTCCAGCGCCTACCTGCCCTACCCCGGCTTCCAGCCCGTCGAAGGGGCGATCGGGGAGTACAACGGCAAGTTCATGTCCGACCAGCACGTGTTGCGCGGCGCGAGCTGCGCCACCCCGGCCGGGCACGAGCGGCTGACCTACCGCAACTTCTTCCCCGGCGGCTCCCGTTGGGCGTTCTCCGGACTTCGGCTGGCTCGCTCGTGACCGCCCTCCCCTCGTCCCCGCAGCCGACCGGGGACGAGGGGGAGCAGGCACGACGACGTGCCGGTATGCCGTCCGCCCGGTTCCGGCTCGACCGGCACCTGCTCCCCTCCTCGATGCGGGCGGCGCTGGAGGCCGACGTCCGCGCCGGGCTGACGGTGAGTCCCAAGACGTTGCCCCCGAAGTGGTTCTACGACGCCCGCGGGTCCGAGCTGTTCAGCCGGATCACCACGCTGGCGGAGTACTACCCGACCCGACGCGAGCGCGACCTGCTGCGGGCGCACTCGACACAGATCGCCGAGCTGACTCGTGCCGACACGTTGATCGAGCTCGGCAGCGGCACCTCGGAGAAGACCCGGACGCTGCTCGACGCTCTGCGGCAGGCCGACACGCTGGAGCGCTACGTGCCGTTCGACGTCGACGAGAGTGTGCTCCGGGAGGCCGGCCAGGCCGTGGCCGCGGAGTACCCCGAGGTCGGCGTGCACGCCGTGCTGGGCGACTTTGAGCACCACCTGCCGCTGCTGCCCACGGGCGGCCGGCGGCTGATCGCCTTCCTCGGCGGCACCATCGGCAAATTGATGCCGGCCCAGCGGGCCGCGTTCCTGCATACCCTGGCCTCCACGATGGCTCCCGGCGACGCCCTGTTGCTGGGGACCGACCTGGTCAAGGACCCGGTCCGGCTGGTCGCCGCCTACGACGACGCCGCCGGGGTGACCGCGGAGTTCAACCGCAACGTGCTGCACGTCCTGGCCCGTGAGCTGGGTGCCGACCTCGACCCGGAGGCCTTCGCGCACGTGGCGCTCTGGGATCCCGAGCACGAGTGGGTCGAGATGCGGCTGCGCTCGCGCACCGATCAGGTGGTGCAGGTGCTGGACCTGGCGGTGCCGTTCGCCGAAGGGGAGGAGCTGCGCACCGAGGTCAGCGCGAAGTTCCGCAGATCGCGGGTAGCGAACGAGGTCGAGGCCGCCGGGATGCAGCTGTCCCAGTGGTGGACCGACACCGATGGTGACTACGCCCTGTCCCTGTCCACCAAGGGAGTGTGGTTTCACAGGGCCCTCCGGCCTGCTGCGGAGCGGGCCGATACCCAACTGTTACCTGGTTGACCGACAGCACAACCAGTCACGCGAGTACCCGGGCTGGGAGCCGGCTCAGGCCTCGGGGTAGGGCGCCGAGCGCAACACCCCGGCCAGGTGCGCGGCTTGGCCGCCAGGGTCGCGGTGGTGGTGGCCGTCACCTCGGGGGTCTCGTCGAGGTCCTTGTAGTCGACCCCGTGCATCGCCTCGCCGTTCCAGTAGGTCACTCCCCCGGCGGGGATCGTGAAGCCGACGTCGTTGAGCCC
>NZ_JBPCKQ010000151.1:0-21221 GCF_051004135.1 Ornithinimicrobium sp. | reverse complement strand
GCAACCCGCCGAGGAGATGCCCGAGACCGACCTCGACGACGACCGCGTCGGGCCCGCACACCATCCCGGCACCGACCGCGCCGAGGACCAGGGCTGACGTGTCACCACGGGTGCTCGTGGCCGGGATCGGCAACCTGTTCATGGGCGACGACGGCTTCGGCCCCGAGGTGGTCCGCCGCCTCGCTGGCCAGGCCAGCCTGCCCGAGGGCGTGCGGGTGGTCGACTACGGCACCCGGGGGATGCACCTGGCCTACGACCTGCTCGACGGCTACGACGCTCTGGTGCTGGTCGACACGCTGCCGGGCAGCGGGGAGCCCGGTGACGTGACCGTGCTCCACGTCGGCGCCGAGGACCTCGGTTCCGGCGACTTCGACCCGCACGGGATGGCGCCTGCGGCGGTGCTGGCCAGCCTGGACCGGCTCGGCGGGACCCTGCCCCCGACCTACGTCGTGGGTGCCCAGCCGCTCAGCCTCGAGGAGCGCATGGAGCTGTCCACCCCGATCGAGGCCGCCGTGCCCGAGGGTGCCGACGTGGTCCTGCGGCTGCTCACCGAGTTGGAGGTGGTCTGAGATGTGCCTCGGCATTCCCGGTCGGGTCGTCGAGATGATCCCCGGTCACGCCGATCAGCTGGCCCTCGTCGACGTGCTCGGCGCCCAGCGGCCGATCAACCTCGGCATGCTCGACGACCCGCCGGTGCAGCCCGGCGAGTGGCTGATGATCCACATGGGCTTCGCCCTCGAGCGAATCGACGAGGCCGGCGCCGCCGGTGCGCTGAGCGGTCTGCAGCTGGTCGGTCGCCCGCTCGAGGACAGCCCACCCGCCTACGAGGACAGCTCCCGTTCGAGAAGGCAGACCGCCCGCTTACCCACCGACGAGGGGATCCACGATGCCTGAGGTGCTGACCAGGACGGTGCCGGGGCCGGTGCTGTTCGCCCGGTACGCCTTCCCGCCCAACTCGCGGGGCTTCTGCGGACCGGCCGACCACGCCGAGTTCTGGGGGTATGGCGTGGCAGGGGTCGACGACGGAGGGCTGCGGGCGATGTCGCAGCAGTTTGTCGGTGCCTGGCCCTACCTGCAGCTGATCGCCGGTGCCACCGGACTGAACGACCCGCTGGACCGCCGGGTGGTCGAGGCCTACTGGATCGGCAGCCCCAGGCTGGAGCGGATCGCGACCAGGGCCATCGGCGACTCGATGCAGGAGCGGTTCCGGCACATCGCCGGGCCACGCTTCTCCTCCCTCACCGAGGGAGTGCTGGCCGGAGGCGTGCCGCACCACAGCTTCGCGGTGTTCTGCATCTACCCCTACACCGGCCTGCTCACCGACCGGCGCAAGGCCGACCACGCGCTGACGGTGCTGGACCGGTGCCGCATCCGCTGGGGCCAGGTCCAGTCCGTCCTCGGTGACCAGGTTGTGGTGCGCTCCCAGCCGCTGACCTGGGACGGCGCCCGACTCGAGCTCGGCGCACCGCACACCGAGACCGTGACCCAGTCCGTGGACGGCGTCTCCATGGTGACCCCCTGCCAACCCGGGGACTGGGTCTCGCTGCACTGGGAGTGGGTGTGCGACCACCTCACCCGCAGCCAGGTGCGCTATCTGCACGGCTACACCCTGCGTCACCTGCAGATCGTCAACGACCGGGACACCGCGTCCGTGGTCCCTCCGATGCTGGGTGAGTCATGAGCCCGCAGGGTGGGGCGCCGATCCGCCGACGCAGTCTGTTGCGGGGCGCGACCCTGCTCGCCGTCGGCGGCTCGGCGACCCTGGCCGGCTGCGGCGACACCTCAGGCGGGGTCAGCGGCGCCTCCCCGGCGGAGAAGGGGGAGACCGAGGGCCCGGGTGGCATCACCGTCACCGACCAGCGCGGCGCGACCATCTCGCTGGTCGGACCGGCGCGGCGGATCGTGACCCTGCCGATGCCGGCCGCCGCGCTGCTGGTCGCCGTCGACCAAGGGGCGGAGCACCTCGTCGGCATGCACGACGCCTCCTGGGTCGCCATGAAGGACGGGATCATGGGCGAGATGTTCCCCGACGTCCTGGACATCGCCCACGACATCGCCGGCCAGGACTTCGCGCCCAACGTGGAGAGCGTCGTCGGGCTCGAGCCGGACCTGGTCATCCAGTGGGGGGAGATGGGTGAGGAGGTGATCACCCCGCTGGAGAACGCGGGGCTGCAGGTCGCTGGGCTCACCTACGGCGGCCAGCAGGAGCTCACCGCCTGGATCACCTTCTTCGCGACAGTGCTGGGCAAGCCCGAGCGCGGCGCCGAGATCAACACCCGGATGGAACAGGACCTGCAGACCATCCGCGCCTTCGGTGAGGCACGTCGCGGGGGCGGCCCGCGGATCCTGTACTTCAACCGCTTCGCCGAGGGTCTGACGGTGGCGGGCAACGAGACCTACAACGACTTCTACATCGACCTCGTCGGGGGCACCAACGTGGCCTCCGGCGACGGCGGCGCCCCCGGGTCCGGCATGGTCGAGGTCGACCGGGAGCAGGTCCTCGCTTGGGATCCCGAGATCGTGCTGCTGGGGAACTTCGACGATGCCCTGCCGCAGGACCTCTACTCCGACAAGGTCTGGGCAGGCCTCAGCGCGGTGCGCACCCGGCAGGTCTACAAGGTCCCGCTCGGTGGCTACCGGTGGGACCCGCCCAGCCAAGAGTCCCCCCTGCTGTGGCGCTGGCTCTCCCAGCTGGTCTTCCCCGACGACTCGGGCGACTCCAGCCTGCGCACCGACATCGTCGACCAGTTCGACTTCCTCTACGGCCAGCAGCCGACGCCGGCCCAGATCGACACGATGCTCTGGAGCGAGGCCAACGCGTCGTCGGCCCACTACGAGCAGTTCCATGCTTCGTGAGCGGGACCCCGGTCTGCGAAGTCGGCTCAGCGGCACGCGTTCGGCCGAACCACGCCCGCCGCGGGTCGCGCCGATCCTGCTGTCCGCCCTGCTGCTGAGCATCGTCGCGGTGCTGGCGCTGGGAGTCGGCCGGTATGACGTGTCGTTCCCGCGCGTCGTGCAGATCCTGCTCGCCCAGGTCACCGGGGCCGGCACCGACGGCAGCACCGAGGCCAACGTGGTGGCCTTGGTCCGGCTGCCCCGGGTGCTCCTGGCCCTCCTGGTCGGTGGCGGGCTGGCCATCGCCGGGGCGGCCCTGCAGGCGACCTTCCGCAACCCGCTGGTCAGCCCGGAGATCATCGGAGTCTCCGCCGGGGCGTCGCTGGGCGGGGCCTTGGCGCTGCTGCTGGGACTGGGGTCGGTGCTGCTGGTCGGCAGTGCCTTCGCCTTCGGGATGGCCGCCCTGGGGGTGCTGTTCGCGGTCACCGTCAGCCGGCACGGGACACCGATGCTGATGGTGGTGCTCGGGGGCGTGGTGACCGGGTCGCTGTTCTCAGCGCTGGTCTCGCTGGTGACCTACCTGGCCGACCCCTACACCGAGCTGCCCGCCATCGTCTTCTGGCTGCTGGGCAGCGTGGCCACCGCGACCTTCGCCAAGGTCGGGATCGCGCTGGTGCCGATCCTCGGCGGGACCGTCCTGCTGCTGCTGCTGCGGTGGCGGATCAACGTGCTGTCCCTGGGCGACGAGGACGCCGCCTCGCTCGGCGTGCGGCCCGGCGTGCTGCGCTGGGTGGTGCTGAGCGCCTCCGCACTCGTCGTCGCCGGTGCCGTCGCGGTCAGCGGAGTGGTCAGCTGGGTGGGCCTGGTGATCCCACACCTGGCCCGGATGTGGGTCGGCCCCGACCACCGCATCCTGCTGCCGGTCAGCTTCGGGCTCGGCGCGGCATACCTGATCGTCGTCGACACCCTGGCGCGCAGCGTGACCGCCGGGGAGGTGCCCCTGGGGGTGCTGACCGCGCTGATCGGGGCGCCGGTCTTCCTGCTGCTGCTGCGGCACCATCGCGACCGGATCTGGGACCGTGCTTGAGCTGGCCGGCGTGGGCTACGCCTACCCCCGCCGGGACTGGGTGCTCCGCGGTGTCGACCTGCAGGTGCGCCGTGGCGCCGTCACCGCGGTGCTGGGTCCCAACGGCCGGGGCAAGACGACCCTGGTGCGCTGTGCTGCGGGGCTGCTCCGTCCCGGCGAGGGCACGGTCCGCCGCGACGGTGACGTCGGCTTCGTGCCCCAGGCCCGGACCGGCGCCTTCGCCTACCGGGTGATCGACATGGTCGTGATGGGCCGGGCCCGCCAGGTCAGCATCTTCGGCACCCCCGGCCGGGAGGACCTACGGGCAGCCCGGCGAGCCGTGGAGCGGGTGGGCATCGCCTCGTTGCAGGACCGCCAGTTCCCCACGCTCAGCGGTGGGGAGCAGCAGCTCGTGCTGATCGCTCGGGCCATCGCCGCCGACTGTCCCTACCTGGTGCTCGACGAGCCGTCGACCGGCCTGGACCTGCACAACCAGTCGCGGATTCTCACGCTGGTCCGCGAGCTGGCGGACCAGGGTCTGGCCGTGCTGTTGACGACGCATCACCCCGACCATGCGCTGCACGTCGCGGACTCGGTGGTGCTGATGCGGGGTTCGACCGGGGTCCGCTCGGGCAGCGCCGCCGAGCTGCTCACGGACGCGGCACTGTCGGAGCTCTACGGCCTCCCGGTGCGCATCATCACCTACCGGCGAGCGGGCGGCACCGGCCGGGTGATCGTGACCGAGCACGATCAACCCGTCTCCCCAGCGGCACCCCCCCTGTCCGCCGGGTTGCCCCGGTGAAGGCTGCGGTCCACACCCGCTACGGCCCCCCGGAGGTGGTCCGGGTCATCGACGTGCCCGCCCCGGTGCCCGGCGAGCACGAGCTCCTGGTGCGCGTCCACGCCACGACCGTCAACCGCACCGACTGCGGCTTCCGCTCCGCTCGCCCCTTCTTCACCCGAGCGTTCACCGGTCTGCGCCGCCCCCGTCAGACGATCATGGGTTGTGAGTTCGCCGGCGAGGTCGTGCAGACCGGCGCCTCGGTGTCCGCCTTCAGCGTCGGGCAACGCGTCCTGGGGTATGTCGAGGGCAGGGATCGCACTACGCCCTCGCCTTCATCCGCACCTCCGGCGTCCGGGCCGGCCAGGCGGTTCTCGTGCACGGAGCCACCGGGGCGATCGGCTCGGCCGCGGTACAGCTGTTGAAGGATGTCGGAGCGACAGTCACCGCAACCTGCACCACGCCCTACCTCGATCTCGTCCGCCCGCTCGGGGCAGACCGCGTCATCGACCACTCGACCACGGACTTCACCCGGGATCGCCACCAGTACGACCTGGTCATGGACACCGTCGGCAACAGCACATTCGGCCGGTGCCGTCGGCTGCTGCGGCCGGGGGCATCTACCAGTCCTCGGACCTCGGCCCGTGGGTGCAGAACCCGCTCCTGGCGCTGACCTCACCGCTGTTGCGGGGCCGTCGGGTGATCTTCCCGTTGCCGAGGGAAGGCCAGGCGATCACCGAGCACCTGCGGGACCTGCTGGCCACGGGAGCCTTCACCCCGGTGGTGGACCGGCACTACGCTCTGGCCGACATCGTCGAGGCCTACCGCTACGTCGAGACCGGCCAGAAGGTCGGCAACGTCGTCATCGACGTCGCGTCGACCTGACCCGAGCCCAGATCACTGCGGGTGGTGGACCTGCAGGGTCGTGCAGGCGGCGATGCGCTCGAAGTCCTTGTCGCGGTGCAGGATCGCCGCATCGTGGGTGACGGCGACGGCAGCAATCAGGCAGTCGTTGACGGCGCGGACCGTGTGACCGTCGGCGCGGACGGCTCGGTAGATCGCTGCAGCGTGGCGATAGTGGGTCGCGGGGTGGGTCTCCAGGGAGACGAGCCCGTCGACCAGGCGCTCGACCGAGGCCAGCTGGGCGGGCCCCGCACCAGCGAGGAGTTCCATCGCGATCGGCTCGCACGTGGCCAGCACCCCGGGGTCGACACGGACGAGTCGGTGCAGCTCGCCCACCGGCCGCGTGGAGGCACCTCGCAGATAGTCCACCCAGACGGAGGTGTCGACCAGGATCACGCACGATCCCCGAGGTCGTCGTCCCGGATCTGATCGAGGTCACCGTCCCAGCCCGAGCCGGCCAGGCCCACCAGGAAATCGGTCGAGACCGGCTCGCCGACGAGGCGCCGGAGGGCCAGGTCGACAGCCTCACGCTTGGTCCGGACACGGTGTCGCCGCATCACCTCGGCCACGAGCGAGTCATCCAGGTCGATGTTGGTGCGCGACATACACCTACGTTACACCTGGGGTGCACCAGCAAGACCATGCGTCCGACGACGCTTCACTCGTGGGTTCGCTGCCGGGTCGAGACACCAGGCGCGAGGCGTCCGGCAGGGGGGATCAGGAGGTGGGCACGTCCACGGCGCCGCCGTAGCGGCGGTCCCGCTCGGCGTAGATCTGGATCGCCCGCCACAGGTCGCGACGGTCGAAGTCGGGCCACAGCGTGTCCAGGAAGACCATCTCTGCATACGCGCTCTGCCACACCAGGAAGTTGGAGGTCCGCTGCTCCCCCGAGGACCGCACGAACAGGTCCACGTCGGGCAGGTCCGGGTGGTAGAGGTGCCGGGCGATGGTGCGCTCGTCGATCCGTCGCGGGTCCAGCGCTCCTGCAGCGACCTGTTCGCCGATCTGCCGCACGGCGTCGCCGATCTCGGCGCGACCCCCGTAGTTGACGCAGAAGTTGAGGGTGACGACGTCGTTGTCCTTGGTCATCTCCTCGGCGACCTGCAGCTCCTTGATCACCGAGCGCCACAGCCGCGGCGCCCGGCCGGACCAGCGCACGCGCACGCCCCAGCTGCTCATCTCGTCGCGGCGGCGGCGGATCACGTCACGGTTGAAGCGCATCAGGAAGCGCACCTCATCGGGCGAGCGGCGCCAGTTCTCGGTGGAGAACGCGTAGGCGCTGATGTGCCGCACGCCGATCTCGATCGCCCCGGCCATCACGTCCAGCAGGGACGCCTCGCCACGCTCGTGACCCACGGTGCGGGGCAGACCACGAGCGTTGGCCCACCGGCCGTTGCCGTCCATCACGATGGCCACATGCTGCGGCACGAAGGCCTTCGGGATCGGCGGCGGGGTGGCGCCGCTGGGGTGCGGGAAGGGCGGGGCGTAGCTCACGGTGCGCGCTCCAACGGTGCCTGTTGCACCGGCGTCCGCTCCACCGGCGTCCGCTCTACCAGGCGCAGCGCGCGCACCCCGCGCTCCAGGTGCCACTGCAGGTATGCCGCCACGAGGCCGCTCGCCTCGCTGCGCTGCCTTGGTCCGCTGGCGTCAGCCTCGACCCAGTCACCGGTCTGCAGCGCCCCCAGAAGCAGCAGCGTCTCCGGTGCGGGCGAAGCGGAGCCGGACGGACGGCATACCGGGCAGACCGCGCCACCAACCGCGACGTTGAAGGCACGGTGCGGTCCGGTCGCTCCGCACCGGGCGCAGTCATGGAAGCTGGCGGCCCAACCGGCGATGGCCATCGCGCGCAGCAGGTAGGAGTCGAGCACCATCCGCGGCTCATGCGCACCGGAGGCCAGGGAGGCCAGGGCACCGGCCAGCAGCACGAAGTGCTGGACCGCGACCTCACCCTCCTCGGTGAGCTGGTCGGTGGTCTCCAGCATCGCGTGCGCCGCGGTCCACGCCGGATAGTCCTGGGCGATGGCCTCGCCGTAGGGAGCGAGGCCCTCGGCCTGGGTGACCGTGTCGAGGTTGCGACCCTCGTAGCACTGCACGTCGACGACCATGCCCGGCTCCAGCCGCGCGCCGAACTTCGACTTCGTCCGGCGCACCCCCTTGGCCACGGCGCGGACCTTGCCGCGACCGCGGGTCAGCAGCGTGACGATGCGATCGGCCTCACCGAGCTTGTGGGTGCGCAGCACGATGGCGGCGTCCCGGTAGAGCGGCATGTGCTCATTGTCCCCCGCCCCGGGTGGAAGCGTCGACGCGGCGCGCAGGGGTGCGGGGAGGCGCCCGACCCGCTATCCTCGAACACATGTCCATATTGCTGCAGGGCTCGTTGCTGGATCTCACCGACGACGTGGGACTGCGCCCCCTCGGCGAGGCGGGGCAGCGCACTCATCTCTCCTCCGGTGCCTGGATCGACGTGCAACCGGGCTGGGTGACCGGCTCCGACGAGCTGTTCGCCCGGCTCGCGCTCGACGGGCCGGCCGGGGTGGAGTGGCACGGTGAGCGCCGCCAGATGTATGACCGTGTGGTCGACACCCCGCGGCTGCTGCGGTTCTACGACGAGCGGGAGACACTGCCCGACCCGGTGCTGACCCGGGCGCGCGACGCACTGAGCGCGCACTATGCCGAGGAGCTGGGTGAGGGCTTCGCCACGGCCGGGATGTGCCTCTACCGCGACGGGCGCGACAGCGTGGCCTGGCACGGCGACCGGTTCGGCCGAGGCAGCGACCGGGACACGATGGTGGCGATCGTCTCGGTCGGCGCACCCCGGGCACTGGCCTTCCGGCCCCGCGGCGGTGGTCCGGGCACCCGCTACGTCCTGGGTCATGGCGACCTGCTGGTGATGGGCGGGTCGTGCCAGCGCACCTGGGACCACGCCGTGCCCAAGACCAGCCAGACCGTCGGACCGCGCATCAGCATCCAGTTCCGTCCCCGCGGCGTCCGCTGAGCGCAGCGCCAGTGGCCGTCCCCAGCCGTAGCGAACTACCGTGGCTGCATGGTGCTTCGCTTCGAGCCCAACGCGTCTCACGCAGGATGGTTCGCGGAGTCGGACGACCCATGTGAGGACCTCTGCTCCCTCGGCCCGAGCGGCTACGCCCGCTACACGAAGGTGCGCCACCGGTTGCAGCGGGGCGCCGACCCCGGCGATGACCGGAGCCTCGCGGACGTCGAGGGGGACCTGGCGCCGGAGACACTGGCCGCCGTTGCCGCGATCCTCGGCGGGCACACCACCACACCGCAGGACTGCTTCTTCGCTCTGTGGGAGGGGTTCGCCGAGATCTGGGGCAGCCCGGCGGTCGGTCGCCTGACCTGGGGTCGACGATGGCGACGGGGCGCTGAGAGCACCATTGCACCCGCGTTCCCTCCAGAGGTCCTCTCCGGTCCGCGGCTGAGCATCCCCACCCGGGACTACCTGCTCTTTCGGGGCCCGCTGGCGCAGGCCGGTCAGTGGGGCGCCGCCGACCTGGCCGGACGGGCGCGGGCGATCAACAGCCCCAACCTGATGTGGCCGAGCGACCGTTCGTGGTTCGTGGCCACCGAGATCGACTTACCTGGACCGTCGTCGGCGGAAGCGCCGAGCTCATGGCGGACCTGCTGGCCGACCCCTCCCTCGACGCCGAGGCGGTCGATCGCTCCACCGCATACTGAGCAGTATGACGTCGCGTGCCTCCCTGCCGGCGGTCCACCTGCTGGCCGGACTCAACGGCGCAGGCAAGACCACGCACGCGCGGCGGCTCGAGGCAACGACGCCAGGCGTGCGGTTCACGCTGGACGAGTGGATGCTGCGCCTGCACGACCTGCGCTTCGACGACGAGCGCTACCCCGCACTGGCCGAGGGCTGCCGTGAGCTGATCTGGGACATGGCCCGCCAGGTGCTGCGTGGCGGCACGGACGTGGTCATGGACTGGAACCACTGGAGCCGAGATCGTCGTCGGCAATCGCGCGAGATGGCCATCGCCGCAGGCGGTGTCCCGCTGCTGCACTGGGTGCAGGTGCCGATCGAGGTGGCCATTGCCCGATCCGGACAGCGCAACAGGGCGAGCGATGAGCACGCTCACCGCTTGGACGAGCCAGGCATCAGGCACCTCGCCTCGATCTTCGAGGAGCCGGGCGACGACGAGGACATGCCGGTGCTCGTTGTCAGGCTCTGACCGTGCTCGATCCACCGCCGACCATCTACTTGCTTCGGGTCACTCGGGATCTCGCGCCTCCGTGAACCCTCGAGACAGACCATCGCCTACAACACAGACCGTCGCCCTACAGCGCGATGTTGTGTATCCCAGGCGATGCTCGGTCATTCACGGCGACGTGTCGCTGCGCTCACGTGCACGGTCCGCGCAGCCGATGGCTCAACGAGCCAGCAACGCGCGGACTTCGGCGGCGGAGTCGCAGCGCAGGGCCCGGTCGGCCAGATCCTGCAGGTCCACCAGGTTGTGCCCGCGCAGGGCGGCTTTGACCTCGGGCACGGTGACCGCCGTCGCGCTCAGCTCGTCGACACCCAGGCCGACCAGCAGGCCTGCCACCAGCGGGTCACCGGCGGCGGCACCGCATACCCCGACCACGACACCCTCGGCGACCTCCTCGCACAGCGTGCGGATCAGGCGCAGCACGGCCGGGTCGACGGGGTCGAGCAGCCAGGCCAGGGAGTCGTTGCCGCGCTCCACGGCCAGGGTGTACTGGGTCAGGTCGTTGGTGCCCACGCTGACGAAGTCGAGCCGGCTCGTGAGCGCCTCCGCGCGAAGGGCCGCCGCGGGGACCTCGATCATGATCCCCACCCCCAGGCCCTCCGGGCGACCGGGACCGCTGCGGGCCGCGGCCTCGTCGAGCCGGTCCAGTGCCCAGTCGACCTCCTCCACCGTGCCGATCATCGGGAACATCACCTGCACCGGGCGGTCCCGGGCCACCCGGCACACGGCATCGAGCTGATCCACCAGCAACGCAGCATGCTCGCGGAAGGAGCGCAGACCGCGCACCCCGAGGAAGGGGTTGGCCTCCGGCTGCTGGGTCATGAACGCCAGCGGCTTGTCGGCGCCGATGTCCCAGGTGCGGATCGTCAGCGGCGCTCCACCCATGGCCCGGGCAACATCGTTGAGGGCGTGCACCTGCTCGGTGACAGTCGGCGCCCGGTCCCACCCGTCGAAGAGCACCTCGGTGCGCACCAGTCCGGACCCCTCGGCACCCTGCTCCCGGGCATGCCGGGCCTCCTCCGAGTCGCTCACGTTGGCCTTGACGACCACCCGGTGACCGTCCGTGGTCACGGCCGGGGCGCCGGCGTGGACCTGCGCCTCCCGACGGATCTGCCCACGCTCGTCCAGCAGACGCTCGAAGCTCGCCCGCTCATCAGCATCCGGATCGACCACGAACGTCCCGCGCCGTTCGTCGAGGGCGACCACGGTGCCGGTGGGCACCGCGGCCCGCTCCCCCAGCCCGGGCAGCACGGGCACTCCTCGCGCCCGGGCGATCAGGACGCCGTGCCCGGTGTCTCCCCCACGGAGCGTCGCCACGCCCAGCACCCGGTCAGGATCCAGCACGATGGCCGTCGCGGGATCGAGCTCGTCGACCACCAGGATGCCGAGTGCCTGGGGGTCCGCTTCTGGCAGCCCCAGCAACGCTCGCTCGACGCGGTGCATCGCGCTGCGCACGTCCTGCGCCCGGTCGCGCTGATAGGAGTCGGACAGCGTCTCGAACTCGCGGGCGACGCGCTGGGTCGCCTCGTGCCAGGCACGTGCCGCCGACAGCCCCTCGCGGACCCCGTCGTAGGCGGGGCCGATGAGCGAGGGGTCCTCGAGCAGCACGACGTGCGCTCGCATCATCTCGGCGGCGTCGGTCCCCTCAGCTCCGTCCGCCAGCGCCATGAGGTCTGACCCGGCAGTCTCCAGGGCCCGGTCGAGCCGCTCGCGCTCGCGGGCCGGCTCGCCACTGTCCTGGTATGCCGTGAGGTCGGGTGCGACCGTGCGGCGCAGGGCCGGTCCGATGGCGGCCCCCAGACCTGAGCCCACGACCCACGGGGAGCGCCGGGGCGTGGGCCGTGGTCGCCCGGCAACAGCGGCGTCCGCCCGGTCGCCGAAGCCCGCCGCGGCCAGCTGCTCGAGGTCGTCCACCACCTGCTGTGCGTCCGGGCCGCCGACCCGGAACTCGACCCGGTGCCCCTCCAGCACCCCGAGCCGGGCCACGGCGCTGAGGCTGCGCGCGTCGACGGGCCTCTGCCCCGTCTCCACGTTGCTGACCCGGACCCGAGCGCTCGGATGACGGTTGACCAGCGCGACGAGCCGGGCGGCGGGGCGGGCATGCAGCCCGTGCGGGGTGTCCACGCTCACCTGCAGACGCAGCTCGGCGTCGTCAGCCACCGTGTCAGCCGCGACCTGCGGTTCGTCGCCGGGAAGGTCTGCTGCTGATCTGCTGGTGGCATCGGCGGCACCGTCGGCAGGGAACGCCGCCCCGTCCTGGGGTTCGAGGTCACCCACGTGGTCGCGCTTGGCGTCCAACCCGCGGGCTGCCTCGGCGGCGACGCCCATGACATCCACACCCGCTGCAGCCGTGACCGCAGCCGCGACCAAACCCTCGACCAGGGGGGCGCTGGACAGCCGGGTGCGTCCGGCCACCTCGGCGTCCACCAGCTCCAGTGCCATCTCCGCGGAGAGCACGGCGCTGCCAAGGTCCACCAGCACCAACACCCCGTCGCCGGCCGAGGCCGCATCGGCCCGGCCGATCGCCTCGGCGACGGCGGTGGCGTCGGTGCCGGTCGTGGTCTCATCCAGCCCTGCGGCGACCTCGATGACCGGGCCCGAGCCGTCCTGGACCATCTCCCCGGCCAACGCCGCGGCGGCCGCTCCGAGGGCACGGCTGTGACTGACCACGACGATCCCGATCATGGGTCGTCTCAGGCCAGGCTGCGTGCGGCGGACTCCAGCAAAAGGGTGGTGCTGGTGGCGCCGGGGTCCTGATGCCCCTTACTACGCTCCCCCAGGTAGCTGGCGCGTCCCTTGCGGGCGACCAGGTCGATGGTCGCGTCCCGGCCTTCGGCGGCTCCCTGCGCCGCCGCCTGCAGCGCAGCGCGCACCTCGCCTCCCTGGTCGGCGGTATTGCGGTAGGCCTCCAGCGCCGGCGACCATGCGTCATACATCGTCTTGTCGCCGAGCTCGGCCTTGCCGCGGGCGAGCACCCCCTGCACGCCGGCGCTGAGCGCCTCGCCGAGCTCGGCGGTGCCGGCATCCTGGACCTCGGCGAGCGGACCGGCCATCCGGAGGAAGAAGGTGCCGTAGAGCGGGCCGGACGCGCCACCGACGGTGCTGACCAGGGTCATCCCCACCTTCTTGACGTAGGCCTCGATCGAGCCGAAGTCCTCCTGCGCGAGCGCGGCGACCGCGGCGGTGCCCCGGGCCATGTTGCTGCCGTGATCGGCGTCGCCGATGACCCGGTCGAGCTCGGTCAGCTCCTCGGCCCGGTCGGCGACGACGGAGGCGAAGTCGGACATCCAGGCATGGAAGGCGGCGAGGTCGGCCATCAGATCCCCCAGCGCAGGCCGGGGGTGTTGACCGGGGCATCCCACAGCCGGACCGTGTCGTCGTCGGCTCGCAGCAGCGTCACGGAGCAGCCCGCCATCTCCAGGGACGTGATGTAGTTGCCGACCAGGGATCGGGCCACCCCGATGCCGGCACCGTCGAGGATCCGGGAGACCTCGTGATACATCAGGTAGAGCTCGATCAGCGGGCTGCCGCCCATCCCGTTGAGCAGCACGATCACGTCCTCACCGCGGTCCAGGCCGAGGTCGGCCACGACGGGCTCGACGAGCAGCTGCGCGATCTCGGCCGCCGGAGCCAGGGCTCGGCGCTCCCGGCCCGGCTCGCCGTGGATGCCGACGCCGATCTCCATCTCGTCGTCCGCGAGGTCGAAGGTCGGCTTGCCGGCTGCGGGCACGGTGCAGGAGGTGAGCGCCATCCCCATCGAACGGCCCGTCTGGTTGATCTTGCGAGCCAGGTCGGCGCAGTCCTGCAGCGAGCGACCCTCCTCGGCAGCGGCTCCCACGATCTTCTCCAGCAGAACGGTGACCCCCACCCCGCGCCGGCCGGCCGTGAAAAGCGAGTCCTGCACGGCCACGTCGTCGTCGGTGACTACCGAGACGACCTCCACCCCGGCATCTGCGGCGGCCAGCTCGGCCGCCATCTCGAAGTTCATCACGTCACCGGTGTAGTTCTTCACGATGTGCAGCACCCCGGCGCCGCCGTCGACGGCGCCGGTCGCGGCCATCATCTGGTCGGGCACCGGGGAGGTGAACATCTCGCCGGCGCAGGCGGCGTCGAGCATCCCCGGGCCGACAAACCCTCCGTGCAACGGCTCGTGCCCGGAGCCTCCGCCGGAGACCAGCCCCACCTTGCCCTGGCTGGGGCCGTCGGCGCGATAGACGATCTTGAGGTCGTGGTCGACGCGAAGCCGGCCGGGGTGCGCGGCTGCCATGCCGAGCAGCGCCTCGGCGACCACATCGGCGGGGTCATTGATGAGCTTCTTCACAGGTCTCACTCAACCACGTCGCCGGTGCGCTGACCAGAGGATCTCTTCAAAATCCGAGTCGCTGCAGGGCTTTGGGGTCACCCTGCCAGTCCTTGGCCACCTTGACGTGCAGGTCGAGGTGGACCCGTTGACCGAGCAGCGCCTCGATGCCCCGCCGTGCCTCGGTGCCGACGTCGCGCAGCCGGGAGCCGCCCCGGCCGATGACGATGGCCTTCTGGCTCGGTCGCTCCACGAACACGTGGACCCGGACGTCCATCAGCGGGCGGTGCGCGGGCCGATCCGGCCGGGGCACCATCTCCTCGACGACCACGGCCAGGGAGTGCGGCAGCTCGTCACGGACACCCTCCAGCGCGGCCTCGCGGACCAGCTCGGCGATCATCACGACATCTGGCTCGTCGGAAAGCACATCGTCGGGATACATCGCCGGCGCCTGCGGCAGGTAGGACACCAGCACGTCCGCCAGCTCCTCCACCTGGTGCCCCCGCACGGCCGAGCAGGGCACAATCTCGGCCCAGTCGCCGAGCTTGTCGATCGCCACCAGATGCTCGGCCACCCGGTCCCGGCTCACGGCGTCGGACTTGGTGGCGATGGCCACGACCGGCACCCGCTTGACTTGCTGGAGGTGGGCCAGGTCGGCGGCGATGAACGCATCACCCGGGCCGGAACGCTGGTCGGCCGGCAGGCAGAAGCCGATGACGTCGACCCCCAGCAAGGTCTCCCGCACCACGTCGTTGAGCCGCTGTCCCAGCAGGGTGCGCGGGCGGTGCAGCCCCGGCGTGTCCACCAGCACCAGCTGGGAGTCGGGGGTCGAGCGGATGCCCCGGATCGCGTGCCGGGTGGTCTGCGGCTTGCTGGAGGTGATCGCCACCTTGTGCTGCACCAGGGCGTTGGTCAGGGTCGACTTGCCGGCATTGGGCCGCCCGATCAGGCAGGCAAAACCGGAGCGGTATGCGGTGTGCTGCTCGCTCATCGCCTCATCCTCTCTCGGCCCTGCTCCGGCGTCCGGCTGACCGCGCTGGAGTCGGCGGCGGTGGCTCCGGATCTGGTGTCGCCGTTGACGCCGGCGACGTGCTCCTCGTCCTGGGGAGCCGCCTCGTCGGGTGCGTCCTCATCCTGGTCCGGCTCGTCGAGCTCGCGGACGAGCACCGTGGCCACCCGACGGCGCCGACCGGCCATCCGCTCCGCCGTGAGCTCCAGACCCGCGACGTGCCCCACCGAGCCGGCGATCGGCACCATCCCGAGGGTGGCCGAGAGCAGCCCACCAACACTGTCGACGTCCTCGGTGTCGATCTCGACGTCGAACATCTCGGCCAGGTCGTCGACCGGCAGGCCGGCCGGCACCCGGACCCGGCCGTCCTCGAGCTGCTCGACCTCAGCGACGTCCCGGTCGTACTCGTCGGTGATCTCGCCGACGATCTCCTCCAGGACGTCCTCGATGGTGATCAGGCCCGCCGTGCCGCCGTACTCGTCGATGACTACCGCAAAGTGCAGCCGCTGCTGCTGCATCTCGCGCAGCAGACCGTCCACCGCTTTGCTGTCCGGCACCCGGCTCACCGGGCGCATGATCTCGGTGACGTTGACCGAGGCCGCGCGCTCGCCGTGCGCGTTGACCTCCCGGGCGGTGTCCTTGAAGTAGAGCACCCCGAGCACGTCGTCGCTGCCCTCACCGATCACCGGCACCCGGGAGAAGCCGGAGCGCAGGAACAGCGACATAGCCTGCCGCAGCGTGCGGTCCTTGGCGATGGTCACCATGTCGGGGCGCGGCACCATGAGCTCGCGGGCCACGGTGTCGCCCAGCTCGAAGATGGAGTGAATCATCGCCCGCTCACCGGCCTCGATGACCGAGCTCTCACCGGCCAGGTCGACCAGCTCGCGGAGCTCGGCCTCGGAGGCGAACGGACCCTCGGCATACCCTCTGCCCGGCGTCATCGCGTTGCCGAAGGTGACCAGCAGCTTGGCCACGGGCCCGAGCACGGTGCGCAGGAGCGACACGACGGGTGCGGCGACCAACGCCACACTCTCCACGTGCTGGCGCCCGAGCGTGCGTGGGGAGACCCCGACGGCGACGAAGGAGACCACGACCATGATGGCCACCGCGATCAGCGCGGTCTGCCAGTGGCTGTCGGTCTGCGTGTCGACCGCGACGGCGACGGCCACCGCGACCAGCGCCTCGGCGGTCACCCGGACGAAGGTGGCGACGGCAAGGTAGGGGGCGGAGTCCTGCACGATCCGCAGCAGGGCTGGGGCGGACCGGCGGCCCTCCTCGACGAGCTGGGCCGCCCGGGGGCGGGACACCCGCTGCAGCGAGGTCTCCGCAGCGGTGAGCAGCGAGGCGATGACGGTCGCGGCGAGCGCGACGAGGATCAGGGTGGCCATGGTGTGGGTCTCGGTGTCGTCTTCGGTGTCGGTGGTGGCTCAGGCGGGGCCGGGCCGCGCCGCGGGGGCCGCGGTGGTGGTGCGGCCCCGCTGCGCGAGGTAGGTCAGCAACAGGGTGCGCTGCAGGTCGAACATCTCGTGCTCGCCCTCGGGGTCGGCGTGGTCGAAGCCGAGCAGGTGCAGGATGCCGTGGGTGCTCAGCAGCAGGATCTCGTCGGCCACCGAGTGACCGGCCTGGGCGGCCTGCCTGCGGGCAACCTCCGGGCAGAGGACCACATCGCCGAGCACACCCTCGGCGCTGGTCCCCTCGTCGGCCCCAGGCCGCAGCTCGTCAATCGGGAAGCTCATCACGTCCGTCGGCCCGGGCAGGTCCATCCACTGCTGGTGCAGGGCCTCCATCGCGGCCTCGTCGACCAGGCTGAGGGCCAGCTCGGCACGCGGGTGCACCTGCAGCTGGTCGAGCACATAGCGCGCCAGGTCGTGCAGCTCCTGCTCGGGGACGGGGCTGGGCACCACCCCCGACTCGTTGAGGATCTCGATGCTCACCGGGCGGTCCGCGCCGGGCGCGGTCGCTCACTGGCTCGGGCATCCTCCTCGTGCCGCCCGTAGGCGTCCACGATGGCGCTGACCAAGCGGTGCCGCACCACGTCCTGGCTGGACAGGTCGGCGAAGTGGACGTCGTCGACCCCGTCCAGGATGTCCTTGACCACCCGCAGCCCCGACGTGGTGCCGCCGGGCAGGTCGACCTGGGTGACGTCGCCGGTGACCACCATCCGGGAGCCGAAGCCGAGCCGGGTCAGGAACATCTTCATCTGCTCGGCCGACGTGTTCTGCGCTTCGTCGAGCACGATGAAGGCGTCGTTGAGGGTGCGTCCGCGCATGTAGGCCAGTGGTGCGACCTCGATCGTGCCGGAGGCCATCAGACGGGGTATGGAGTCGGGGTCGACCATATCGTGCAGCGCGTCGTAGAGGGGGCGCAGGTAGGGGTCGATCTTGTCGTTGAGAGAGCCGGGCAGGAAGCCGAGTCGCTCCCCCGCCTCGACGGCGGGTCGGGTCAGGATGATCCGGTTGACCTGCTTGGCCTGCAGCGCGGCCACGGCCTTGGCCATCGCCAGGTAGGTCTTACCGGTGCCGGCCGGGCCGATGCCGAAGACGATGGTGTGCTTGTCGATGGCGTCGACGTAGTGCTTCTGGCCGAGCGTCTTTGGCCGGATCGTGCGCCCGCGGTTGCTGACGATGTTCATGGTCAGCACGTCGGCGGGCCGGTCCGCGGACTGGCCGCGCAGCATACCGATGGACCGCTCGACGGCGTCACGGTTGAGCGGCTGACCTGCCTCGACGATCGCGAGCAGCTCGTCGATCAACCGCTCCACCAGGGCAAGGTCACCGGGCTCGCCGACCAGCCGGAACTCGTTGCCGCGCACGTGCACGTCGACCTCGGTGAAGTTGCGCTCCATCGTGCGCAGCAACTCATCCCGTGGCCCGAGCAGGGTCACCATCGCCACCTCGGGCGGGATGACGACAGTGTGCGTCGGGGTAGGCGTGGGCTCCTCCTGCGGCGATAGGTCGGTCATAGGACACCCAGTCTACCCGCCGTTTGTGTGCGGCCGACGATGCTGCCGTGTGCTCCGTGCTGTGCTGCAGCGCAGCATTGAGCACACAAACCAACACACGCCCGAGCGGGACCTACCGTTGCGCAGGCTGGACGAGCGGCCCCAACCGCTCACCGCCGAGGACGTGCAGGTGCACGTGCGGCACCTCCTGCCCGGAGTCCGGGCCGACGTTGCTGATCACCCGGTAGCCGGACTCGGCGATCCCCTCCTGCTGGGCAACCTGACCGGCGACGACGGCGAGGTCTGCCGCCCCCTGCGCGTCGACCTCGGCCAGTCCGGCGAGGCTATCGTGGTGCTCCCGAGGGATGACCAGCACGTGCACCCGGGCATGGGGGGTGATGTCGCGGAAGGCCAAGGTCGTCTCGGTCTCCAGCACCACCTCGGCCGGGATCTCACCGGCGCCGATCCGGCAGAAGAGGCAGTCGCTCATCCTACGACCCTAGCCCGGGACCGGGTCGCCGTCAGGAGCGCCAGCGCGGCGGCGAGCAGTCCGACCAGGGTGACCGCGCTGAACGCCATCCGTGCTGAGTCGGCATACATGCCGGCGAAGGCGGCACCAGCGCCGGCCAGGACCAGGGCGCTGGCCAGGGACTCGCTGACCTGGAGCGCGGAGGAGTTGGCGCCGACCCGGGCCGGCGGTGACAGCCGCAGCGTCATCAGGGAGGTCGTGGGATAGGCGAAGCCGACCCCGAGCGAGGCCCAACCCCAGATGACCAGCACGGTCCAGCCCGGCCAGTCCAGCACCACGGAGGCCACGAGCAGCACGGCGGCGATCAGGGTGAGGGCGCAGCCGCCCACCAGCAGCCGGGAGCGGTCGCCGTGGTCGGCCATCCGGCTCTGCCCCCAGGAGCCTGCAGCCCACGTGAGCGAGCCGACCGCGAGGACCCCGCCGGCAGCGGTCGGGGTGTAACCGTGCAGCTGCTGCAGCAAGAGCGGCAGGTAGGCCTCGGAGGCGATGAACGAGGCCCCGATCAGCCCCCGGGCGGCGACCACGGAGGGCAGTCCACGCCACAGCCGCACCGTGCCGGCGGGCAGCAGCGCCGCGGCCGCGACCACGAGCAGCACGACCACCGGGACGCCGAAGAGGACCTCCCCCGCGCTCACCTGCTCACCGGCGAGGTTGAGGGCGGCGACGCTGAGCGCCGCAACGAGGGCCCAGACGATGGTGGCGGGGCGCAGGTAGGGCGCGTCACCGGTCGGCGCGGTCCGGGCCAGAGCCGGCCGCAGCGCCCACAGCGCGAGCAGGGTCAGCGGCACCACCCCGAGGAAGACCCAGCGCCAGCCCAGCTGCTCGGTCACCGCGCCGGCGAGCACCGGTCCGGCCAGGCCAGGCACCACCCAGGCGGCGGCCAGCAACGAGAAGACCTGGGGTCGCAGGGCGTCGGGCATGGTCTGGGCGATCACGACATACACCGCGACCCAGGCCAGGCCACTGCCCAGCCCCTGCAGTCCGCGGCCGATGACGAAGATCTCCATCGTGGGCGCCAGCCCGGCGACCAGCAGACCAGCGGCGAAGGCCAGACATCCACTCACCACGGAGCGCGCCGGGCCTTGATGGTCCGACCACCAGCCGCCCAGGATCATCCCCACGATGCTGGCCGCGACCGTCGCGGCGAAGGCCAGGGCATAGAGCCCGAGCCCGTCCAGCTCCTCCGCGACGGTGGGCATGGCGGTGCCCACAGCGATGTACTCCAGCGCGAGGATGACCACCAGCCCGGTCGCGCCGATGCTGACCGCGCGCAGATCGGGGTGGAACAGGCCTGGGGTGTCCGGCTCGGTCACTTCCAGCGGGCCTGCGCGGACAGCACCGCGATCGCCGCAGACCCGGCGGTGCAGGTGCGCAGCACAGTCGGGCCCAACCGCACGGCCCGGGCACCGGCCCCGGTGAAGGCGGCCAGCTCGTCGGGCGTGATGCCGCCCTCCGGACCCACGACCAGCAGCACCTCACCGTGGTCAGGCAGCGTCGCCTCAGCGAGGGGCTCGGTGGCCTCCTCGTGCAGCACCAGGGCCAGGTCGGCGGCGGCGATCCGCTCGGTCACGGTATGCCGGTCGGCCAGGTCACCGAGCTCCGGCACCCGGGCACGGCGGGCCTGCTTGGTGGCGGCGATCAGCGTCTGGGCCCACTTGCGCTGCCCCTTGGCGGCCCGGTCACCGCGCCAGCGCACGATGCTGCGCTCGGCCTGCCAGGGCAGCACCGCGTCGAGCCCCAGCTCGGTGCCGATCTCGATGGCCAGCAGGTCACGGTCGCCCTTGGCGAGGGCCTGGACCAGGGTGAAGCGCGGGTCGGACGCCGGCTCGTCGGTGAGCGCCTCGACGGCCGCGTCCACGGAGGTCTTGCCGACCGTGGTGACCGTGCAGTGCGCGAGGGCGCCACTGCTGTCGGCCAGCAGCACCGGCTCGCCCGTCCGCAGGCGAATGACCTCCGCGGCGTGCCGGCCCTCCGGACCGTCGAGGTGCAGGGCTGCCCCCGCCGCGACACCGGAGAGGGACCCCTCGGGCAGCAGGAACAGCGGGGCGCTCACCGCCCGCTGAACGCTTCCTTGAGCTTGCCGAAGATGCCGCCCTGCGCCGGGGCCATCTGGCCCTGGGGCCGGGACTCTCCCCGGGAGGCCGCGAAGTCGGTCAGCATCCGGCGCTGCTCCTCGTTCAGCCGGGTCGGCACCTTGACGTCGAGGTGCACGACCAGGTCACCGCGGTTGCCGCCACGCAGGTGGGTCACCCCCGCACCGGGCAGGGTGATGGTGTCCTGCGGCTGGGCACCGGAGCGCAGGTCGACCTCGGTGGGGCCGTCCATGGTCTCCACGGTGAGCGTCGCCCCCAGGGCAGCCGCGGCCATCGGCACCTCGATCGAGCAGTGCAGGTCATCACCCCGGCGCTGGAAGGTGTGGTGCGGGCGGATGGCGATCTCGACGTAGAGGTCGCCGGCCTCCCCCCCGGCCGGGCCGACCTCGCCCTCGCCGGACATCCGGATCCGGGTGCCGGTGTCGACGCCGCCGGGCACCTTGATGGTCAGGTCACGACGGGTGCGCACCCGGCCATCGCCAGAGCAATCGAAGCACGGGTTCTCGATCACCTCGCCATACCCCCGGCA
>NZ_JBPCKQ010000150.1:0-6153 GCF_051004135.1 Ornithinimicrobium sp. | reverse complement strand
ACGTCGCACCTCCGGCGAAGACTCTGGTGGGTCGGACCGGCCGTCGGGGACGAGCTCGCACCGAACGCAGGATGTGGCCAGGATCTTGTGGCGGCCTCGCGTCCCAGTTGGGTTCGGCGCGGGGGATTGCCTGGGTGATACGCACTGGGTTGTGTGGATGCTCCTAGGCTTGGAAGCCGAAGAGGAGAGTTCATGTCAACCATACAGATGTCAGGCAAGCCTACGACGCGACGGTACACCCCGGAGGAGAAGGAGCAGGCGGTCCGCATGGTGCGCACGCTGCGCGCCGAGCTGGGGACCTCGCAGGGCACGGTGAAGCGGGTCGCCGGGCAGCTGGGCTACGGGGCCGAGTCGGTCAGGTCGTGGGTCAAGCAGGCCGGGATCGATGGTGGCCACACGCCGGGGACCACCCCTGCGGATGCGGCGCGCATCAAGCAGCTGGAGCAGGACAACCGGGAGCTGCGCCGTGCGAACGCGATCCTGCGCTCGGCGTCGGCTTTTATGTGGACTCCGCGGTTATGCGGAACCGGGCGGTCAGCGGCGGCCGTTGACGCTGGTCACCGGTGGTGGAGCGGGCTGAGCGAGTCCGCATAATCACAGCGCTTCTAGGAAGGCGAGGAGCGCGTCGGGCGGGCGATAGCGTCCTGCCGTCTCCCGGTTGGGAACGAGGCGTGCCAGGGCGCTCTTTGATGCCGAGGTCGGCGTGGAGGAGCACCTCCGCAACAGTGAGCAGCCGCCCCAAGACGTCTCGGAGCCGGACGCCGCAGCCGACGAAGACAACGACGACCACGACGGCGACGGGGCAGCTCCGGTGGCATGGACCGAAGCGCCGTGTGACCCATTGGTGACCCATTTCGCGATCAGGACCGACCAAGGGAGGAGCGGAAATGAGAAAACCCCCGGCTGACCAGGGGCTTCTCGGAGTTGCGAGGGCAGGATTTGAACCTGCGACCTCCGGGTTATGAGCTCGCCCCGACTGGTCGCAGGCCCCGCCGCCTCGTGGTGCCCCAGGCCGCTGACCTGGCCTTTCTCGGCGTCCGATGCCATCAGCGTTCAGCGTCCGGCACTGGTTGTCAGGGATCCCCGTGACCCATCTGTGACCCTCTCGGCCTGCGAGCCGAGCACCGCCGAACCGCAGGTGGCACGCGGTCCTCCAGGCCTGTTGACGCGTCCCAGCAAGCCAGACGTCCCCAAAATGCAGGAGGCCCCGGCGGGAACCGAGACCTCTTAGCACTGCTCTCCATCAGGAACCGGGTGGCTACTCGAACTCCTGATGGGCCTATCCCTACTACGGGCTCGCTCGCCCGCAGGAGGGCGAAGCCTTGGCTATGGATGAGGCTACCACGGCCTCGCGGCCGGCAGCCAGAGGTGCGCCCACAACGCCGGCGACGGCTACCAGGCCCGGACATCCGCGCGACCGTGTCGACGGCGACGCGGTGCCCACCGACGTTGCGCGGTTCCAGGACCTCGTTTGCGCACCTCTGAAGGCTGCCGATCCCAGCGGGCAGCGCTGGCTCGCAGCGTTGGGCGTCTTCGAGCTGCTGCGCCACGGCGCCGCCGAGGCCGGCAAGCTGTTCGCCACGTCGAAGACCATCGCGCAGCTGCTCGGGATCGCCGCATCAACGTGGCAGCGCACCGTCAAGGGCGACGCCGTCGGCTACGGGCCCTTGCTGCAGACCGCGGGGCTGCTGCGGCGCGATGACTGGGACGTGCACAGCATCCCGTCCTGGCAGGCACTGCAGAACCGTGCGCCGGACAAGACGCTCCAGGGTCGGTTCGTCTACACGCACCGACCGACCTTCCGCGCGACCGTGGTGCGCTGGCGGCTGCAGGGTGCCAGCCTCGCGGCGATCGGAGCCTGGTCGGTGCTGCGCTACTGCGAGACGCGCTGGGAGTCGGGTGAGCTGCCGCTGTACGACGCGCAGATCGCTCGCCGGCTCGGGATCAAGCACACCACCTGGGCGGCCTACGCCTCCGAGCTCGCCGCCCCACGGCGCCCTCGTGCGCGACGGCACGGGCCCCGGATCGACCTGGCGCCTGCCGCTGTACTTCGTCCTTCGCACCGGCCGGGACCTCGACGCCGCGGCGACGGGTCAGGGCTCTGGCCATGTCCAACTGTCAGCAGATTCGGCAGTCCAGGAATCCGCACATTCGGCAAGCCCCGATGCAGATCCGTCAGACCGGTCTGCCATGGATCGCGCGCGCGTAGAAACACCCCAAGATCCTGCTGTGGAAGAAAACCCAGCGGCCACCGACGTCGACCGCGCCATCAACGCCCTCGCCGAGCTGGCTGGGGACGCCTTCCAGCGCCCGCAGGTCCGCGGCTCGGTTGTCCTGCGCCAGCGGCTGCAACGCATCCAGGAGCTCACCGGGTGGTCCGGGCGACGGATGTTCGACGAGCTGACCCGCCGAGAGTTGCGGTCCGCGGCCCAGCCCGTCCGGGTCCTCGCCCACCGGGCCAAGCTGCTGCTCGAGCAGGACGCCCCATCCAAGGCAACCGCACCACGACCACCCCCCTCTCCGCAGAGTCCGATTCCACCGGCTGGCGACGACACGCCGTACACCGCGTGGGCGAGCCGTATCGACGCCGACGTCAACGACCACGTGCTTGGCCAGCTGGTCTCGATGGTCCTAGCGGACATCGCGCAGCTGTCGTCGTCGCTCCAGCGCAAGGTCGCGGCCCATCCGTCGGCGGTGACCGCCACGCTGGTGGGCTGGGTCGCAGCCGAAGCAACGGCAACCGGCCAGGCGTCACCACTCGTGATCGCCGAGCAGAACATGACCGCCAACGCCTCTTCCCGGCGCTACAAGGCACCGGCGGACTTCCCGCCTTCTGGCCACAGTCGAGGCGACGGGGAGAACCTGCGTCGCCGCGTCGCACGCATAGTGACGGCCCAGCAGGGCGCTAGTGAGCTGGGATTAGAGTGGTGATTCAGCGTGTGATAAGTCTGAGCCAGCCAAGGAGGTATCGACATGGCTCCCAGCACCTCGACGACGGCCCGGCCCGACCTGGCGGCACACGAGCATGTCATGCGGCTGGGTGGTGCTGAGCTCGTTTCGGAACTGCGCGAACTGCTCGGCGCCAAGCTCGTCGCCTACATCGCCGGCGTTGGCGAACTGCGCGCTGTCCGGCAGTGGGCCGCAGGAGAACGCGACCCGAGGCCCCCAGTCCCGCAGCGGCTGCGGGTCGCGCTCCAGGCGCTCCGCATGGTCGCCGCCCGCGACGATGCCGCGGTGGCTCGGGCATGGTTCATCGGCCTCAACCCCCTGCTCGACGACCGCTCACCAGCTCGGCTCCTGCGGGACGGAGATCTCGACGAAGCCGGCCCGCAAGTGCTCGCGGCTGCACGGGCGTTCGTCGCGGACGGATGACATGCGACCTCGAGTCAGTCCGCTGCGACGCCGAACTGCATCGCGTCGGGTTCGCGCCGAACCCTTGGACATTCACTGACTGGCGCTTCGCCGAGAAGGGCCGCTTCCGCGGCCGCTGGGACGATCCCGCGGGTGAGTACCCGGGTGCTGTACGCGGCCTCCACGGGGTTCGGTGCAGACCTTGAGGCACCGGGCCGCCCCCTGAAGACGCCGTCGCCAGTCCAGCAAGCGGCAACAGCGACCTGGCTTGCGGGCCGAGAGGGAGTGGCGTCCCAGAACCTCCAATGTCCCTAAAGCCCCTCGACACCACAGCCGATTCGGGTAGAGTGGTCCTCGTAAGGGAGGTGGTTCTGGTGGCGACCATAGGCGCAACCGTTTCGATCCGGGAGGCTGCGGAGCGACTCGCAGTCCATGAGAACACGGTCCGGAACTGGATCGATCGTGGCTACTTGCGGGCCTACCGGCTCCCGAGCGGGCATCGGCGCCTTCCCGAGGGTGAGGTCGCCCGGCTGATGCAAGAGGTGTTCGCGGTGCCAGCCTCTGTTCCGGAGGACCAGCCGTCCGCTGCGCCGAAGGCCTGGGACTCCGAGCCGGTGTACCGAAGGCGCCTTCCCGAGTAGGCGCGCTCTGGCCTCGGCCACTGCGTCTCAGCCTCCCTCTACCATGCCCTGGCATGCGCTGGACCCCGACAGCTACTTCGTAAGTGACGTCACCCGGCACACGTCTCAAGGCGACGTCTATTCCGACGTCCCGTTCGTATGGCGGACGCGCATGCGCACCGCTGACGAGGAGCCCGCTGGCAAGCGGAAGCGGCCTGGTGCCCCCGCCGAGGTCGAGGCGGAGATGGAGATCGTCGCGATCGGTCTGGTCTGTCACTACACATGCGGGTTCGTCGCGCAGCCCCCCGGCACGCCTGGCTATGCCCATCCGTTCCGGCTCGTGGCTCCGATCCTTCCCCTGAACCTGCTCCACGAGCTCGGCATGCCCGAGGGGCAGCTGCTCGGACTTATCGACAACGGCGGCGCCAACGGGTTCATGTACTTGCCCAGCTCACCGTTTGATTTCGACGAGGATCCCGACTCGCAGTGGACGGGCCATGCGGCGGCGTGCCTCTACAGGATGACCACGGTTGGCCAATCCTTGCTTGACCACCGATCTCGCCTCGGGCGCCTCTCCCAAGAGGCCCACATGATCCTGGCATCAAGGCTCATGCAACTCGTCTCGCCGAACTGGTTCCCTCCCGACGAGCCCGGACTGCGTCAACCGGATCGCACCGATAGCTGGCAATCGCTGTGATCCAGTGACAGCAACCAGCCTTCCCTGAACTCGGGCGAACGTGCCGGCCGGCCAGAGCTAAGCGTCTGGTAAACAACAACATTGGGATTACGAGGCTGGTGCGGTGGGCGTGAGGGTGTAGTTCCAGTCGGGGTGGAAGTCGTGCTTGACCAGGGGGAGGGCGGCCATTTGCTGGTCGGTGATCCTGAGGCCCTTGGGGTAGCTGGCGTCGTCGAGCTCGGCGTGCACGCTCAGGCCGTTGCGGGTGGTGGTCGCGCCGATGAGTTGCACGACGGTTTCGTGGCTTTCCAGCGGCCGGCCGCGCCAGTTCATGGAGATGTGGGCGAACATGCGGTGCTCGATTTTGTTCCACTTGCTGGTCCCCGGCGGCAGGTGACACACCGTGATCGCCAGGCCGGTCTCGGCCGCGAGGCCGGCCAGTTCGGTCTTCCACAGGCGCAGCCGCGCGCCGTTGGAGCCGCCGGAATCCGCGCAGATCAACAGGCGGGCGGCGTTGGGGTAGGAGGGTTGCCCGACCGTGCGCCACCAGGAGCGCAGCGTGGCCACGGCGAACGCGGCGGTGTCGTGGTCGCGGCCGACGCTCACCCAGCCGGTGTTCGCGGCGACGTCATACACCCCGTAGGGGATGGCCTTGCCGACGGCGGGGTCGGGGAAGTCGTGGACGTCGACCTCGACGGGCTCGCCCTTGGGCTGCCACTCCCGCCCGGCGTTCTTGTAGTTGCCCACCAGCTCCTTTTTCTTGGTGTCCACCGACACCACCGGGTGGCGGGCGGCGAGGTGTTCGTTGACCTGGCCGCTGAGGTAGCGGAACTGCGCGTCACGGTCGGGGTGCTGTTTGCCCTCGCGGGTCTTGGCGGCCGCCTGCAGGCTGTAGCCCCGTCCGCGCAACAACGCGCCCACGCTGACGTGGCTGATCCGACGCCCCTGCGCGGCCAACGCATCGGCGAGCTCACGGGTGGACTTCGACGTCCACCGCAACGGCGACTCGGGGTCGCCGCGCGTGGCGGGGTCCACCAGCGCCTCCAGCGCCTCTACCAAGCCCGGATCGGTCTCGGTCAGCGGCTTACGGCCGCCACCCGAGCGGCGCACCCGTCCCACCGACGACGCTTCGCCGGCCCCGCCCAACTCCCGCACCGCCTTGGACACCGTCGGCTCGGACACCCCCGCCGCCCGGGCCACCGCACTGATCCCGCCGCGGCCCAGGGTGCGCGCCTCGGCCCCCATCACCACCCGCCGCTGACGCTCGTCCAGATGCGGCAGCACCAACGCCAACTTCGCCGCCAAGGCGCTGTCATCTCGGGCCACACGGCAAGGCTAACCGGATCACCACTTCCCCAACCTTATTTCCTTCCAAGCCCTAAGTGGAGGCCGCGACCTGCAACGTCGTGCAGATCGGCTCGACGCCCCACACCATTCCGTCAGTCATCCAGTCGCGGTGGCTGTCGATGAACGCGACTACCTCGCCGGTGGCGGGTCGAGCTCCCG
>NZ_JBPCKQ010000149.1:0-3177 GCF_051004135.1 Ornithinimicrobium sp. | reverse complement strand
CGACGCCTCGCCCGACTCGGCTGCTGCACTCGCTGCGCCGTCCCGACCGTTCCGCGCGGTGATCTTCGACTTCCACCAGACCCTGTCTCACCTCGGCGCTCCCCGCGACTGGCTGGACGAGGCGTGGACCGGGCTCGGACGTGTGGGGTCGTCCCGAGAGGTATGGGGTGGGCAAGGCCACGCGGACCGGCTCACCTTCTTGTCGGAGGTCTGGTCACACGCTCAAGGCATCGACCCGGACGGTCTGCGAGACCTGTCCCCGACGGTTCATCGGGACGTGTGGCATCGCACCACGACACAGCTGGGCGGCTTCGACGACGGTCTGGCCACGGCACTCTATGACTCGATTTCCGACCAGTGGCGACTGTACGACGACGCCCGGGAGGTCATGGGCGAACTGCGCGCGCACGGCATACGCCTCGCCGTGCTGTCCAACATCGGCCTGGACATCCGCCCCATGCTCGCCCGCAGCGGCGTGCTCGACCTGCTCGACGCGGTGGTGCTGTCCTTCGAGGTCGGCCGCACCAAGCCCGACCCGGCGATCTTCACCCACACGGTGCGCTCGCTCGGCGTCGACCCCGGCGACACCCTGATGGTAGGTGACACCTGGCACGACGATGGCGCAGCCGCGCAGATCGGCATCCGCACCCTGCTTCTGCCGCCCACCGCCGGCCCGAGACGAGGTCTCGACCTGGTCGCTCGGTTGGTGGGGACGACGCCTCCACAGAGGTGACATCAAGAAGATCGTACAACGGCGTACACTCATGTCATGTCGATGACCGTCAGCCAGGCTCGCGCCACCCTCACCTCGGTGCTGGACCGGGTCGAGGCCGGCGAGGAGGTCACTCTGACGAGGCATGGCAGTGCAGTCGCCGTACTCGTCCGCCCCGACGTCCTGCGTCGACGCCGGCGCACTCCTGTCCAGAATTCCGCGGACGCCCTCGCTGACGTGTTGGCGCAAGCGAGGCAGACGCCCAAGAAGGATCTGCCGGGCTTGACCACAGAGCAGGCGGACGAGCTCGTTGCTGAAATCCGCTCTGGACGGGACCGCTGAGCCGCCTGCCGTGGATGCCTTCGATGCCGATGTCCTGATCTATGCCGCTGCCCGTCGCCACCCTGTCGGCGCCGCCGTGGCGGCGCTGTTCCCGGACGGTGTCGACTCGGTCGACTCCGTAGGAGTGGGGTCGGTGCTGCTCCTGCCCGAACTGTTGTCCAAGCCGATGCGAGACCACGACCAAGCACAGCTCCACACCTTGGGCTGGTTGCTCTCCCGGATCGAGCTGCTGCCAGCGGATAAGGAGACCGGGCGGTTGGCGGCCTCGCTCGCTGCGACATACCGCCTGCGCGCCGCCGATGCGGTCCACCTGGCCACGGCAGTGCACGCCGGAGCCGACCGCTTCATCACGAACAACCGGAAGGACTTCCCGCCCTCGATCGCCGAGGTGGACATCTGCTACCCGGATCAGCTGTAACCCGCCGCCAAGCAACGTCGTGCATCGTTGCCCGTAGCCTGACGAGGTGATCGACACAGCCCTTCGCAGCACCACTGGGGACCGGCTGTTCGCGGCAAGCGCGGTCGTCGGCCTGCTGCACGCCATACCGGGTCTGTACTGGGCCGTCGGAGGCTCGGCCCTGGTCGGCACCGTGGGCGAGTGGGCCCTCGAGTGGGGACAGGACTTGCCCGGTCAAGTGACCGCGGTGCTGCTCGCGGTGTTCGCGGTCAAGGTATGCGGTGCACTCGTGCCGTTGGTCAACCACCTGCACCCCTTGCCGGCACAGCTGCTGTGGCGCGTCATCGCGTGGGCCGGGTCGGGACTGCTGGTGCTGTACGGCCGGCGCCAACACCATGGTGGCCTGGCTCGCCCTGGCCGGATGGGTCGGGGTCGCCGGGGACCAGGACCGGACGGCGCTGCTCGGGCACGCCTTCCTCTGGGACCCGCTCTTCGCGCTGTGGGGCGTCCTGCTCGGACTCGCCCTCTGGCACACCCGCAACGACGGCGTCCAAAAGGTTTGATCAGCCGGCGCCTCGAGGGACGCCCTCGGCGGGAATCTCCGCGAGGGCACGGGCGCCCCACATAGCCAGTGCCTCCGCTCGGGTCATCGGCTGGCCAGCCAGGTGCTGCAGGACCAGGTCCGCGGCCTCGGTCTTCGTGCCGATGCCGAAGCGGTCCATGATGACCTGGACGTGGTCGTCCTCGATCACGATCTTGGTCCGCACCTTGGCCATACGCCTAGTGTGCACCTGAGGTGTCCGGTCGGGCACTCACGTCGGCAGGCAAGACGGAAGGCTCCCCCGGTCGGACGGTGCCAGATGAGGTCCAACCACAGTCGGCCAGGATGAGGGCCACGGTCGCCTCGAGTGTGCTCGCGGCTCGGATGATCTGCTCATCGAACCCGTCGACTCGTGGCTCGTCCTGCCAACAGGAGCGCATCTGCTCCTCCCCGAACTCACCCGCCACCGCCTTGGTCCGGTGCCGCCGCAGCGTCTCCTCGAAGGGAACGTCCAGGAGATAGCACCGGGTGATCCCTCGGTGCTCCTCCGCGAGGCGACGCAACATCACGCCGTAGCGAGCGGCATACAAGAGGCCCTCCATGATCACGTGCAGTCCGCGATCGAGGGCGAAGCGCGCGGTCATCTCGATGAGGTCCACCGCCGGGGTGCCGTCGGCGTCGAGGCTGTGCAGGACCTCACGGCGGATAGTGTCCCGACTCACGATAGTCGTGCCGCTGGGACGGGCGTTGCGCAGCGCCTGCGCCATGAACCGTTCCCGTGGCGCCAGTCCGACCCGCGTCGAGTGGCAGCAGATTCACCGCCCAAGGGCCCAGGTTGGTGCATCTGCTGCCAGTCGATGATGCACGCCCCGGCCCCGGTCAGCGGGTGGCCTCGGCCAGCACCTCCAGGACGTGGCGGTAGGGCCGCCCCGTCGCGCGGGTCATCCCGATCTCGCAGGTCCGGTTCGTCGAGACGTATGCCGACGCCTGGCTCCCCCGGACCTCCTGCGCCTCCCGCCGGGTCGCCGACGCGGTGAGCTCAGGGTGCAGCAGCCCCCGGTCGCCCGCGAACGCGCAGCAGCCCCAGTCCAGCGGCACCATCACGTCGTCGCTGAGCGCCCCTGCGAGCTGGAGCAACGCCGGCGTCGTGCCGGCCCGATGCATCGAGCAGGTCGGGTGCACCAC
>NZ_JBPCKQ010000148.1:0-25637 GCF_051004135.1 Ornithinimicrobium sp. | reverse complement strand
TTGCGGCCCCACGACCGGGGGGCCCAGGCCGACTCGGGCACGAACACCTCGGGCATCAGCTCCTCGAACATCGAGCCACCCCAGCCGGGCACGATCTGCATACCCCGGTAGGTGTAGGCGCCTTCGTAGACCTCGATGCCCAGGTAGGTCCGGGTCTCACCCACGGGCTGCATCTCGTGCCACGACCAGTCGCAGGTGGCCGGGAAGGTGCGCCAGGCGGCGAAGTAATGCTCCGGCGGCACCTGCCCGGTCAGGATGCCCAGGTATGACGTGATGCGCGTCTCGGAGACGATCGTGTCGTAGTGGTGAGTCGTCAGCCAGACGTCGGGACCACCGATGTGGCTGCCCCTGTAGACCTCACCTGGGCGGTCGTGGTCGAAGGGGAAGAACCCGCCGTGCATCAGCCCGCCCGGGCGGGAGGCATCGGGGTCGTAGAACGCGTCCCACCGCATCCGGTCGAAGACCTGCCCGGCCATCTTGTGCGCCCCCGGCACCGCCTCGCGCACCACCATCAGCGCGGCGCCCAGCCAGGCGTTATCGATGCTGGAGACGAACGGATAGACCTTCTCGCCCGTGGTCGGCCAGGTGCGCAGCGTCTGCCCGGTGCCCTCGTCATACCAGTTGAAGTAGAGCCCGCTCGGCTCGTCGTGCTCCATCTCCAGCAGGGTATGCAGGGTGCGCCGGCAGATCCGCACGCACTCGCCGGGGTTGATGATGCGCAGCTCCCTTGCTACCACGGCCGACCACAGCAGTCCGCCGATGTTGGTGGGGGAGGTGTAGCCGCTGCGCTCGTCGGCTCCGAGGGTGGCCGGGATGTTGTCGGCGGGCAGGCCGGTGTCCTCGTCGGTCATCGCGACCAGCGAGTGCCAGGTGTCCTTGGCCCAGCGGCGCAACACCATCGACGACACGGCCGGGCGTGGCGGGCGCAGGTGTGGGGAGGCCGCCCGGGCGGGGGGACCGAGCGCCGTGGCGGTGGCGGTCGCGGCGAGACCGCCCACCACCAGGGAGCGACGGGTGGGGTTGAGCGGTGAGACGGACATGCGGATCTCCTCTGGTGCAGTGACTGCGGGTGCGGTGACGTCGTCTCCGGTCACTTCAGACCGGTGGTGGCGATGCCCTGGATGAACCGGCGCTGGAAGACCATGAAGACGGCCAGCACCGGCAGCACCACGATCGTGGCGCCGGCCAGCAGCAGGCCG
This sequence comes from Ornithinimicrobium sp., assembly GCF_051004135.1. GTDB lineage: Bacteria > Actinomycetota > Actinomycetes > Actinomycetales > Dermatophilaceae > Ornithinicoccus. Next base: position 24,438 of record NZ_JBPCKQ010000148.1, on the reverse strand, counting down.
TACTGCGTGGAGTTCTGGCCGGTGGAGTACAGCGCCAGGGCGACGGGCAGGGTGTAGGTCTGCTCGGTCTGGGCCACGACCAGCGGCCACAGGAAGTTGTTCCAGCTGGCCAGGAAGGTCAGGATGCCCAGCGTGGCCAGGGCCGGGCCGCACAGCGGCAGGAAGACCCGGGCAAAGATGTGCAGCTCGCCGGCCCCGTCGACCCGGGCGGCGTCGAGCAGGTCGCGGGGCAGACCCTGCATGTACTGCCGCATCAGGAACACCCCGAACGGCGCGACCAGGAACGGCAGGAACAGCCCGGGCAGGGTGTTGACCAACCCGGCGTTGGCCACGAGCACGAACAACGGCACGAACGTCACGACGCCGGGGATCATCAGGGTGCCCAGGATCAGCGCAAACAGGATCTTCTTGCCGCGGAAGTCCAGCATCACCAGGGCGTAGCCGACCATGGAGCAGAAGATCAGGTTGCCGGCGGTGACCACGACGGCCACGAGCGTGGAGTTGAAGAAGTAGCGTCCGAAGTTGAGCCGGGTGAACAGCTCGATGTAGTTGTCGAGCGTCGCCTCCTGCGGCCACCACGTGGGCGGCACCTGGCGCAGCTCGGCGTTGGTCTTGACGCTGCCGAGCACCATCCACACGAAGGGCGCGATGACCACGACCAGCGCGATCGTGAGCAGGGCGTAGAGCCACCAGCGGCTGCGCACCGAGGGCTGGGTCGTCATCGTCATCTCAGTCCCTCTCGGACAGGAAGCGGAACTGGATGGCGGTGACCACCGCGATGACCACGAAGATCAGGTAGCTCAGCGCTGCGGCATACCCGTAGTTGCCGAAGCTGAACTGCTGGAAGGTGTACATCGAGGCCGAGATGGTGCTGTTGAGCGGCCCGCCCTGGGTCATCACGAACGGCTCCTCGAAGAACTGCAGGTAGCCGATGGCGGTGGTGACCGAGACGAACAGGATGGTCGGCCGAAGGGTGGGCACGGTGATGAAGCGGAACCGCTGCCACGCGTTGGCGCCGTCCAGGGACGCGGCCTCGTGCAGCGCCCACGGGACGGCCTGCAGACCGGCGAGGAAGATGATCATCGCGGTGCCGAAGTTGCGCCATGTGGCCATCATGATCAGCGCCGGCATCGCCCAGCTGGTGGAGGCCAGCCAGTTCGGGCCGTCGATGCCGACCCAGCTCAGGGCGGTGTTGACGAGGCCGACGTCGGGGTGCAGCAAGAAGCGCCACACCACCGCGACCGCCACGATCGAGGTGATCACCGGGGTGTAGAAGCCGAGCCGGAAGACCGAGCGCAGTCTGCTGATGCCCTTGTCCAGCGCCACCGCCGCGGCCAGGGCGATCGTCAGGGTCAGCGGCACCCCGATCAGCACGAAGTATGCGGTGTTGAACGCGGCCTGGCGGAAGACCGGGTCGCCGAAGGCCTTGACGAAGTTGTCGAACCCGACGAAGTTGACGGCGAAGGGAGAGCGCAGGTCGCGAGCGCCGGTGTCGGTGAAGCTCATGAACACCGACTGGATCACCGGCCACGCCGTGAAGGTCAGGAAGAGCAGCGCGAAGGGCAGCACCAGGATCCAGGCGGCCCGCTCCTCCCGCCGCCGACTGGTGGACCGGCGTCGGGAGGCGGTGTCCTGCCGGTCGGACCCCGCGGAGGAGCTCGACGGGCGGGAGGGGCGTGTGGTGGTGGCCATGGCCTACTCAGTGCCGATCGACTCGGCCTGGCTCTGCACGTCCTGCAGGGCGGCGGCTGGGTCCTTCTCGGCCTTGGTGACCTGTTCGATGGCGGTGTCGAAGGCGGTCACGACCTCCTCCCAGGTGGCGAAGGAGGGCGGGGCCTGCGCGGTCTCCAGCTGGGTGCCGAACGCCGCGAGCTTGGGATCGGAGGTCAGCGCATCGGCGTCCCAGGCGGACTGGACCGAGGGCAGGTCGGTGGTCATCTCGTACCACGAGACCTGGGTCTCCGGCTCGGTGAGCCACTGCACGAACGCCCACGCGGTGTCCCGGTTGTCGGTGGACTGGAACACCGCGAGGTTGGAGCCGCCCACGAAGGACGACGACGATCCACCCTCGGGCATCGGGATGGGGGCCACGTCGTACTTCTCGGCGAAGCCCTCGCCGCCGGTGTCCTCGACCAGGGAGCGCATCCAGGGTCCGGAGATGAACATCGGCTCGTCCCCGTTGACGAAGTTGGCGATCAGCTCGTCCGCGACCGGCTTGGGGTTGGCCAGACCGTCGGTGAAGAAGCTCTGGTAGTAGTCGACCGCCTCGGTCATCGCCGGGGTGTCGAAGGTGTACTGGTCGTCCGCGGAGACCTCGGCGCCGTTGGTCCAGGCGAAGGGCAGCACGGTCTGCCACGAGCCGGTGCCGCCGGGCTGCAGGCTGATGCCCCACTCCGAGCCGCCCTTGGCCTGCAGGTCGGTGGCCATCTGGTGGAAGCCGGCCCAGTCGGTGGGGACCTCGCTGTGGCCGGCCTTCTCGGCAAGGTCGGTGCGGTAGTAGACCAGGCGGGTCTCGACATACCAGGGCACGCCGTATGCGGTGCCGTCCACCTCGGTGGTGCTCTGCGCCCCCTCGAAGAACACGCTGGAGTCGATCGAGCCGGGGGCGGGGTCGAGGGCGTCGAGGCCGGCGAACTCACCCATCCAGGTGGTGCCGACCATCGCGAGGTCGGGTGTGGTGCCGGCGGTGATGGACGTGACGAACTTGTCGTGCGCGGAGTCCCACGGGATGGCCGTCACGTTGACCGTGACGCCGTCGTGGGCCGCCTCGAAGTCCTTGGCCAGGTCGGGCAGCTTCTCCCCCTCGGCGCCCATCGCCCAGACGTCGATCGTGCCGCCGACGTCCTCGGTCGAGACGGCCTCTCCGGTCTGTGGGGCGGACTCGCCGCTGCCGCTGCTTTCGCTCTCACGTCCACAGCCGGCCAGGGTCACGGCGGCGCCGGCGGTCAGTGCGATCAGCATCTGGGTGCGTCGCATGGGCTCACTCTTTCTGGGGTGGGTTCGGTGACCGCCGACCTGCGGGACAACCGCAGGACGCACGGATCACCAGGGTGGTGGGCAGGGTGTGCTCGTCGCAGGTGCTGGGCGCGCCGCCGATCAGCTCGCGCATCCGCGCGGCTGCCGCAGCCCCGAGGGCGCGGACCGGCTGGGCGACGGTGGTCAGCGCAGGGCGAACGTAGCGGGCGGTCATCACGTCGTCCCAGCCCACGACCGCGATGTCACCGGGCACGTCGACGCCGCCGTCGGTGAGCCGGTCCTGCACGGCCAGGGCGAGCTCGTCGTTGGCGCACACCAGGGCATCGGTGTAGATGGCCCCCGACAGCACCAACTCGGCCACGCGGTGACCCTCCCGCTCCCGCAGCTCGGCGGCGATCGGGTCGGCCACCGGCGCTCCGTCGTGTGCGGCGACAAAGCCCTCGTAGCGCTCGCGGACGTCGCGGGCCTGGTCGGGGCTGCCGACGAAGGCCAGTCGGCGCCGGCCGTGCTCGCGCAGGTGGCGGGTGAGTCGCTCGGCGCTCGCACGGTTCTCGGTGGCGAACGACTCGTAGCCGTCGTGGGAGGGGCCGGTCAGCCCGAGCACGGGGATGCGGCGGCGCAGCGCAGCCAGGGAGCTGCTCGACATACCGAGCGGCCCCATCAGCACGAGCCCGTCGACGTTGCCCGCCATCCGGCGCAGCTGCAGGTCCAGGTTGGTCTTGCCCTCGGTGAGCAGCAGGATGACGCTGTGTCCGGCCTCGGCGGCTACGGACTCATAGCCCATCAGCAGCTCGGAGTAGTAGGGCCCGCCCAGCTCGGGCAGCACCAGGCCGTGCGCCTCGTGCTGAGCTGAGGCGAGGGAGCGCGCGGCGCCGTGCGGCACGTAGTCGAGCTCGTCGATGGCCTGCAGCACCTTGGCACGCGTGGTCTCCCGGACCAGCTGCGGCTCCTGCAGCACCCGGGAGACGGTGGCGACGGAGACTCCGGCGCGCTCGGCGACGGTGTAGACCGTGACCCGGGCGGGCTCGGCTGCAGTCGCCATGAGTCGCCTCCTCCGGGGTCATCGTTGAGCGTCCGGGTCGAATGTATGCGCATACATTCAAGATTGGCAGTGACGTTACCGCGCTTGTGCCGATCCGGCAAGAGGGCCGCCGGTGTTGTTGCGGCGTCTGGGAGACCCAAGGCCCGTTGTGCGCGCCAAGTGCACCGGCGCCGGCGCAGGTGGCGCGCACAACGGTCCCTGGGGGCCTCAGGTGTGGCTCAGCGACTGGAGTCACCGGCGGAGGGGTCGGGCAAGTGCAGAGACCAGCGAATCACTGGTGCGTGAACGGCCGGTCCCGGTTCAGCAGCAGGTGATGGACCATCCCGGGTGAGCCCTCGACCATGGTGAGGGTGGCCACCACCAGCCGACCGTCCACCGTGATGTCCTCCACACGCACTCGGTCGCTCATGGGTCGCATCGTCTCGGTCGACACGGCGGCTGTGAACGCTTGCTCGACCTCGGGTGAAGAGGCCTCGGCCGTGCCTTCGTCGCCGAAGGCGTAGGCGACGATCACCTCGGCCTTGCCCTCGTCGTCGACCGCCCACCCCATGCCCACCGTGTCGAAGGCGTGGCTGATGGGTGGCTCGCCCAGGACCGCGGCGACCGCTGGGCGGCTCAGGAAGGCAGGGTCACTGGCGAACCCCGAGCGCTCCAGGAATGCCGACACCACGTCCTTGGAGTCCAGCGCGGCGGCGATGTCGGTCAGGGCGGCATCGTCCCCAAGGGTGGAGTCCCCACGTCGCAACCAGGACTCCACCGCTGGGGTGCTACCGGACAGGGCCAGCCGAGTGCCGTGCACGGCCATCCGCAGGGGTGCACCCGTGGGCCGCAGCGAGGTGGCGTCGTCAGGGGCCAACGCGTGGTCCGCACCCTGCCCGGCGCTGAAGACCCCGTCCCCCAGATCGACCAGGTCCGCGTCGTCCGGGGTCTGCTCGTCGACGTCTCCCTCGATCACGAGGAAGCGCAACCGGGCGGCGCTCAGCTCGGCGTAGGTGGAGGCGTCGAGGATCGACCAGCCGAGCTCGTCCTCGCTCGCCTGGACCAGCTCGGCGCTGGGTTGCCACACCTCGGGCAGGACCATCAAGACCGGTGCGGCAGGCAGACTCGGGGACGGTCCGGTCAGCGGCTGGAGCCACTCGCCCAAGGCGTCGCGCTCGCCTGCCTCCGGGCGCTCCATGCCGGAGACCTCGGCCGCCGCGTCGAGATCCCCTGTCGTGACGGAGTATGAGGTCTCCCCCGGAGTCGGGAGCTCCGCCAGCGACGCCTCGACCGACCAGTCGCCACCTCCCAGGCCGGTTGTGCCGGCGCACCCGGCCAGCGCCAGCAGGCCGACGACGGTGGCCATGGCATGCCGTGTCGTGCGGATCATCTGGGCCTCCTCTTCGCCACGGGCGGGGTCAGCGGCTGGCGGCGCCCGAGTCGGGGGGCTTGGGGTTGGCGCAGTAGGAGAACCGCGCCTGCTTGCCCTTGTGATAGCTGGCGTAGGTGTCGCCCACCTGCAGGATCAGCTGCTCACCGGGGACGAGGGCCATGGTGTACTGCATACCCTTCTGCGGGCAGCCGATCGAACCGTCGGACCAGGTGACCTCCGCGTGGCCCGCGACGGTGACCTCCTCGACGGGGACGTCCCTGCGCTGGGCCAGGTCAGCGACGGCCGCCTGCACCTCGGCTCGCTGGGTCACCGCTTCCGGGACCGGTCCCAGGGGCAGTGCCCCGGCGCCGGGCGGGATCGGGTCGACAGTCTTGCCGTCGTCGTCGGGGGGGATGCTGGGGTCGCTCAACTCGAACTCCTGCGGCGAGGTGGTGCTGGGGGCGGCGTCCGAGGGGGTCTCGGTCTGCGATCCGCAGCCGGCGACCAGGAGCCCTGCGGCCAGGACGAGTGCGGTGAGGGTGCGGGGCGCGAGCATCGGTCGACCTTTCGTCTACGGATGAGCCTAGGACGTATGCCGTGCGCTCACCGTTCCACGTCGCCTCACGACATACTCTCGGCTGGTCCGGGAGGCATGTGCGCGGACCGTGGTCGGGCGGGGTCAACGCAGCGGCCGCACCGTGAGCGCCTGGGTGGCGCAGCCCACCGGCCCGTCCTGGTCGTGCAGCACGGTGGACGTCACGCCCAACCCGGACGGACCCCAGCTCGCGGACGCATCGAGCCCGACCCACGGCATCCGCGGAGAGCGCCACAGGTGGATGGTCAGGTCGGTGTTGGGATACATCCAGGCGGTGGGGCCCTGGCGGGCGCCGACGCCGTTGGCCGTGTCGACGAGTCCGACGTAGGCGGCCAGGTCGCTGCTCTCCTCGCCCTCGACCAGCTCGACGGGAGAGCGCAGCCAGGCACGGCCACGACCGGGCCGGGAGTCCGGGGTGGCGCGGAAGTCAACGCGGGAGATGTAGCCGCCGGCCCAGACGTGCATGCCCTCCCACGCGGGGCAGTCCTGGGGGGCCGGCATCGGCTCGGCCTCGACTACCGCCACCGCGCGGGTGTCCTGGCGGGACAGGCGCCAGGCCCGAGCCTGCACCACGTCGCGGTCACTGACGCTCAGGGTGGCTTCGACCAGCTCGATGGTCCGACCAGGGCGTTGCGTGGCTGTGCGCACGTGCGACTCCTGGGCGGGGATCATCCCGAGGATGTCGAAGCTGATCCGGGCGAGCTGCAGGTCGTCGCGGGGCTCGTGCCGCTCGATGGCGTGGGTGAGCAGCCCGGAGACCGGAGCCATGTGCTGCTCGGCATCGGACCAGGCCCCCTGGGTGTGGATCGTCGGCTGGTAGCGGCCGTCGCCGAGTGCCAGGTAGGCGTGGTCGGTGTCGGTCGGCAGCGTCACCGGCTCAGTGTAGGGAGCGTGGCGAAGGCACGAACGGCACTACCCCTACTCCTCCGGCCATGTCGCCCAGGACCGCAGCGACACCGACATCGCGCCGCAGCGGCTGCATCCGGCGTTCTGGGGGAGCCTACTCCTGCGTGCAGATGACCTGGAGTCTGCTCACCCCGCTCGAGCGACCCTACGGCTGGGCCTGGGCGGCACTGCTGGGGGCCCGGCTGCGCGCGAGTGAGCTGGACGGCGCCGAGCGCTGGTGGGGTGCGGTCGCGCCGCTGGTCGATGTGGTCGCCGAGCACCTGATGGGCTGGCTGCCACAGCAGGTTCACCCGGTGCGGCACGGTACCCACGGCAACTCGGCGTTCGCGCTGTCGCTGGCCTGGCAGCTGCGCGAGATCGCCGCCGTGGTGCCGGGCGGGCACGGGGCGGTGCTGCGCGACGCCGCCGAAATGATGGTCGAAGGCGTGCTGCCGGAGATCACCGAGGGCGACTTCATGGCCACGCACTGGCTGGTGTCCTTCGCGCTGCTGGCACAGGACGGCGCCACCTGACCGGCTGGATCGGTCAGGTGACCGATCGGGCGCAGAGACGACGACGGAGCCCGTCCCCTCCGTGTGAGGGGGGACGGGCTCCGTCGATGCGCACCGTCCGGGCGTGGTGCCTCGCGGCGACCTCACCCGGACGGGTGGATCACTCGATCCAGGTGGGGTAGGCCGCGTTGAGCTCGTCCTCCACGTTCTGGTTGAGGGCTGCCCGTCCACCGAGCAGACCGACGTAGGCCGGAGAGATCCGGTCGAGCTCAGCCATCACGACGTCGGGGACGTCGGTCGGCGTGGACAGGGCCATCGGCTCGCCGAGGAAGCCGGCCAGCGCCGAGCCGGTCAGCGCGTCCGCGAACACCACACCGGAGGCCACGAAGGCGCCCTCCTGCTCGGCTTCGTACTGCGCAAGGATCGCCACGGCGGTCTCGTAGCGTGTCGGACCCGCGAGCCGGTCGGTGCCACCCACCGCGTCGTAGATGGCCTCGGGGACGGCCGCCTCGCCACCGAGGATGACGACGTTGTCGGCATCCAGGTAGTCCAGCGCCCGCAGAGTGGCCTCGTCGACCCGGTCCTGCCGGGTCAGCAACAACGGCGCGCTGTCACGACCGGCCAACGCTCCACCACTGAGCGAGTCAGCGATGTGATCGTTGGGACCGGCGGCGACGTAGACCGTGTCCACACCCGAGGGGTGCAGCTCGGCCAGCATGGCCGAGGTGTCGTAGCGAGTCTGGCCACCCACACGCGCGACATTGCCGTAGGCCTCCAGCTCGCTCTCGACACCGTCGCTCACGGCCGCGTTGCCACCGAGAACCACGATCTGCAGCGGTCGACTGGCCGTCTCCCGCATGGATTCGAGGGCCTCGATGGTCACCTCGGGCAGGTTGTCCGGCCGGGTCAGCAGGACCGGGGCGGGCAGACCGCCGACGGTCTCCATCGGAGCCGGCGCCAGCGCACCCGCGGCGGGAGACGCCGCCGACAGTGCGTCGGCGAAGGCCAGACCGTTGGCGATGTAGACCCGGTAGACCCCGTCAGGGAACTCCGCAGCGATCTCGGCCGCCGTGGCGAACCGGTCGGCTCCGGCGATCCGGTCGACCGTCGGCACCGCGTCGATGCTCACCAGGGTGGTGCCCACCTCGTCGCCACCGGCGACGTAGTTGACCGCACCCATGTAGCGACTGCCGGGCTCGAGGTCACCCCACTCCAGGGTGAGGGTCTCGGTCTGGCTCGACGTGGCGTCGACCGGGTTGGGCTCGACGGTCATGTTGCCGGCGTCCGCCTCGTCCACGGTGAACGTGTGCAACGGCACGTTCGCGGTCGCCTCTGCGGAGAAGAGATCGAACGTGACGTACCACAGGCCCGCCACCGGGTCCTCGACCGTGACCTGCTCGCTGGAGCCGCCGCTGCCGCTGCTGCCCACGAACTCGGCGCTCGGGTTGAACACCGCCATGTCGATGTCGGCTGCATCGACCTCCTCGTCGTAGGTGGCGAACCGGACGACCTTGGTGCCGGCGGGCACGTCGACCCGGACGATGACGTCATTCGTCGTGCTCGGGTCGTTGGGGACGACGACGTCCTGGACATCCGAAGCCACGAGACCGTCGATGTCCATCGAGATCTCACCGGTGAAACCCGGGGTGATCTCGTAGTCACGGTCGCCGTAGGTGCCCTCGTCGACGATCTCGTCCGGGGCGGCCAGGGCCACCGGCTGGACGGCGATCGCGCTGCGCACCTCGGTCGACCCGTCGACCCAGGTCAGCGAGCCGAACGCGTAGGTGTTCAAGGGCGCGTCGGCCTGGGTGATGGTGACCTCGAAGGTGGCCTCGCCACCAGCAGGCACGGCAAGCACCTCGGGGGAGACCGTGACCTGCATACCGGCCGGCGCCTCCACCTGGGCGGTGTAGGTGCCGCCGGCGCCGGTGACGTCGGTGACCGTGCGGGTCACCGTCTGCTCGCCGGCGAGCTCACCGATCGCGATGTTGGCCGAGTTGAAGTCGCTGGCATCGGACTCACCGAGGTCAGCGCAGACCTCCTCGCCGCCGCCCAGCAGCTGCAGCTGGTCGATCGCGCAGGCGTAGCCGAACCAGTCGGCCAAACCCGAGTCGTAGACCAGACCCGGGTTGTAGGACGGCGCCGGCACGACCTCGCCAGAACCGTAGTCGAGCGGAGTCGCATCCGAACCCGTGCGCTCAATCGGCTCGCCGGCGCTGTTGGTCTGCCGTGCGGTGGTCTGCATGGCCGACTTGACCGCCATCGGGCTCCAGTCCGGGTACTTCTGGATCAACAACGCACCCAGACCCGCGATGTGCGGGGAGGACATCGAGGTGCCCGAAAGCGAGTTGAAGGTCGGCTCGCCGGTCTCGGGGTCCTCGTGGTAAGCAGCGATGACGTCGACACCCGGGGCGGTGATGTCCGGCTTGAGCAGGTCACCGTCGCCGGCCGCGGCCGGTCCGTAGGAGGAGAAGCCTGCCATCTCGGGTGCGACGACCGGGTCGGTCAGCTGCGCCTCGATGGTGGCCTCGGCGTCGGCGTTGTCGGCCTCGTAGGCGTGGATCGCTTCACCGGCTGCAGCGTCGACGTGGATCGTCGGCACGGAGTGGAAGTCGGCGTTGAGCGACTGTGCGGGGTCGGTGTTGGCCAGGATCATGCCCACACCACCGGCCTGGTCGACGGCCGCGCTCTTGTCGACGCGGGCCACGGTGCCCCGGTCGCAGATCACGATCGTGCCCGTCACCTGAGCGGGGTCGAGCGTGGGCTGTTGGCCGTTGCTCCCGTCGTCGTCGGCGTCCAGCCAACATTCGGCGGCCGCCTGGGGGTCAACGCCGGGAAGCCCGACGTCGGCACCGTCGACCAGGGGGGCCGGGCCGACGCCTTCGCCAACCCCGACACCCTCGTAGGTCTCCTCACTGCCGAGGATCACCGCCCGGTTGGCACCGCGGTCGTGTGTGCTCGCGGCCACCGTCGTCTCCCATGGGGAGTTGTGAGCCACGCTGCTCGAACCGACCGTGTCGCCGCTGTTGCCGGCCGACGCGGCCACGAACACACCGGCGTCGGCGGCTCCGAGGAAGCCGAACTCGACCGGATCGACGATGAAGTCCCTCGAACCGGAGATCGAGTAGTTGATGACGTCGACGCCGTCGGCGGTGGCGTCGTCGATGGCCTGGACCAGGCCGGCTCCGGCACAACCGCCGTCATAGCTGGTGCCGGGGGCCCAGCACACCTTGTAGATGGACAGCTGCGCGGCCGGGGCCATGCCCGAGCCCTCGCCGAGGTCAGTGCCGCTGATGCTCATGGGGACGCCGAAGTTGCCTGCGGCGGTGCTGGCGGTGTGGCTGCCGTGGCCGTCGGCGTCGCGCGGGGAGCGGTACTCCTCCGGCACGACCGTGTTGCCGAACTCCTCGTCGTAGTACCGCGCACCGATCACCTTGGTGTTGCAGGCGAACCCGGGGTCGCCGCCGTCGTCGCAGACGCCGGTGAAGTCCGGGTCCACCGGCCGGTCCAGGGCAGCGAAGCTGGGGTTCTGGGAGTCGACACCGGAGTCCAGGACACCGACGATGACACCGTCGCCGGCGTCGGCGGGTCCGCCGAACTGCTGGTTCCACACGCCCGAGTCGCCGGTCAGCCCGAGGTAGTCGGGCGTGCTGACCGTGTCGAGCTGGTAGATCTCGTCCTCGGTGACGTTGAGCACCTGGTCGGACTTGCGCAGCTGCGCCGCCTCGGTGGCGGTCAAGTTGGCGGCGAAGCCGTTGAGGGCCACCGTGTAGTCGGCCACCACGTCGTCCCGGCTCACCCCGACGCTGGAGCGCACCGAGCGGTGCTGGGCGTCGAGATAGGAGCCGTAGCGCTCGGCGGCGCTGGAGGAGACGTTGAGCTTTTCTCCGCCCTTCGGCGTGGTCGCAGGGATGCCCTGGACGCCGCCGTCGTAGGAGGCCAGCGGGTCACCGGCGAGATGGACGATGTATCGCTTGGCGCCCTCGTCGCTCGGCAGCTCCTGCGCGAACGCAGGTCCACTGAGCATGACGGGGGTCACCAAGGCGCAGGCAGCAAGGGCGGCATACGATCGTCCACGCCCCCCCAAGATGTGTGATCGCACTATGTCCGTCCTTTTGTGTGTCCAGCATTTCCATGGGTGACGCGACGTCAAGACAACTTCTTGACTAACGGGCGACCCACAGAGTGTCACCCGGGATCCAGGAACTGTCCAGGGTCTTGGAATAATCGTTACCGTTCACCGTATGGAGCTCACTCCCGGACTGCTCATGCTGGCCATGGCCCTGACCTACCTCGCCTGCGAGATCATCCTGCGGCGACGCAGCGGTGGGCGCCGAGGTCCGCTCAACTTCGCCACCCGACCCATCGTGCTGGCCCCGCTCGGCATCTACCTGGTGGCTGCGCTGATCTTCTCGACCGGGTCGTGGTCGATCCTCAACCTGACCAGCGTGCTGATCGTCTTCGGGTTGCCGATGGCCCTCGGCGCCTGCTACCGGGGGTTCCGACCCGACGACCCCCCGGGCCTCGGGGCCGCCGTGGCCGTGGCGGCGAGTCTGCTCGGGCTGGCGACGGTCTGGGTGGGCTCCTTGGGCTGAGCCCACGCTCGATCCCCCGCCGGGAGAGCCGACGGCGGGGCGCACGGCATACCCTCGACCTGTGCTGCCTCGCCGGGCCCTGCTGACCGAGACCGTGCTGGTCCTCGGCGTGAGCCTGGGCGCCTCCGCCGTCTGGTCCGTGCTGTCGCTGATCCGCAAGGTGACCGCGCCGGAGCCGCTGTCGACGCAGACCACCGCGATGAACACCTCGGTCACCCCCGACCGGCTCTGGCTGGACCTCGCCTACCAGCTGGCCGACATCACCATCGCGCTGGTGCCGGTGCTGCTGGCTCTGCACCTGCTGGGCCGGGACGCGAGTCCGCAGGGGATGCGGGCAGCAGGGCGCCGCGTCGGGCTGGACCTGCGCGCACCGACGCAGAACCTCGTGCGAGGCATGGCGTTGGCGGCCGCCATCGGCATCCCCGGGTTGGGGCTCTATCTGCTCGCGCGTGCGCTGGACCTCAACACTTCGATCGCCGCGGCCAACCTCGCCGACGTGTGGTGGGCGGTGCCGGTGCTGGTGCTCGCCGCGGTGCAGAACGCACTGTTGGAGGAGGTGGTGATGGTCGGCTACCTGTTCACCCGGTGGGGCCAGGCGGGGTGGACGCCGTGGGTGATCATCGCGACCTCCGCGCTGGTCCGCGGCAGCTACCACCTCTACCAAGGTTTCGGTGGCTTCGTCGGCAACGCGATCATGGGGGTGCTGCTCGGCTGGTACTACACGCGCACCCGGCGGGTGATGCCGCTGGTGATCGCGCACACCCTGCTCGATGTGGTGGCCTTCGTCGGGTATGCCGTGCTCGCCCCGCAGGTGGGCTGGCTGTAGCGCCGCGGATTGACAGGCCTCGCACAGGTCGGTGCGAGCCCACGCCTGAAGCATCGGCCGACGCCCAAACCATCGCCCTACATGCATACCGAAGGCCGGCTCGGCACCTCGGGTGACGCCTGACTGGGGTCTGCTGCCCACCGCATACGATCGCGACGTGCGCGCACCCACGTGGCAGTCGTTCGGCGGGGACCACCGACTGATGCGGCACGCGCTCAACGTGTGGCCGCCGTTCGCCGCGAGCGGCATCCGGGTCGAGCGCATCGGGGCCGACTTCCGCACCGCGCGGGTGGCGCTGCATCACCGGTGATGGGCCCGCAACTACGTCGGGACGCTGTTCGGTGGGGCGCTGTTCGCGATGACCGACCCGTTCTGGATGGTGCTCGTGCTGCGCCGGCTCGGGCCGGGGTATGTCGGGTGGGACCGGGCCTCGGAGATCACCTTCGTGGCACCCGGACGCTCGACCGTGCGTGCCGAGTTCGTCGTGCCGGACCAGCTGGTGGCCGACGACGGGACCGTGGTGGCGCGGGTGCGCAAGCAGCTCTACATCCGGCAGCGGCGTGAGGTCTCTGAGAGGGTAGGCGCATGAGTGACGCCACCGTGACCCACAACGCCGCTGCCTCGCGCTTCGAGGCGCACCTCGGCGCAGAGCGCGTCGGGCTGATCGACTACCGCACCCAGGGCGACACGGTCGATCTGGTGCACACCGAGGTCGACCCTGACCAGCAGGGTCAAGGCGTGGCCTCCGACCTGGTGCGCGGGGCCCTGGACACCATCCGGCTCGAGAAGATGACGGTCGTGCCGACCTGTCCCTACGTTGCGCGCTGGCTGGACGGGCACGAGGACTACCAGGACATGCTCGCACCGACCAACGTCTGAGCCCTGCCTTCCCCCCGCCCCACCTTCGCCCGGGTGGCGCAGCCGTCACGGCAGCGCTCGCGCTTGTGCGGCTGCGCGCACGACGGTCAGTGGCTGGGGGTGAAGCGCTCGCTCTGGTAGGTCACGACCATGCCAGGGCGGATCTGGGTGCCACGCCGGGTGACGACAGCGCCATCGACGGTGACCTCAGCGTTCTCGATCACCATGCGGGCCATCGCCCCGTCGGGCACCACCCCGGCCAGCTTGAGCAGCTGGCCGAGTCGGATGGCGCCGTCGCTGATGGGCACCTGCTGGATGTCGCTCACCCACCCAGGGTATGCCGTCCCACGGGCAGCCGGACGGTGCGGCGGGACACGACATACCGGGCATGTGGTTATGCCTGTCCCAGGATGTGGTTATAGTTGCCCGCATGTCGATCGCACTCAAGCAGACCCACGTGGCTCGCCGCTACGTCGACCTGCTGCGGGTCGACAGCACTCTGATGTGTGGGGCGCGCTGACGCGCCCACCCTCGCCTGCTCAGTGAGCAGCCGACGACCGGGCGTATGCAGCGCCGGTCGATCAGGTGCTCTGCGCCTCACCTCCGGCCCGCGTGCGCCAGACCATCCCTTCGTGAGGACCCCCATGACCGTGCAGGCCAGCAGCCGCAGCGCCCGCCCCACCACTCGTCCCGCCAAGCCCCACGGTCAGTGGGCGGTGGACGGCGCCACCCCGCTCAACCACAACGAGGAGCTCAAGGCTGCCGACAACGGTCTCAACGTGCGTGAGCGAATCGAGCAGACGTATGCCGTGCAGGGCTTCGACTCGATCGACCCCGACGACCTCAACGGGCGGATGCGCTGGTGGGGCCTCTACACCCAGCGTCGCCCCGGCATCCCCGGTGGTCGCACGGCGCAGCTGGAGCCGCACGAGCTGTCCGACCGCTACTTCATGCTGCGCGTGCGTCTCGACGGCGGCGCTGTCACCGCCGAGCAGCTGCGGGTGCTGGGCGAGATCTCGACCGAGTTCGCCCGGGACACCGCCGACATCTCCGACCGGCAGAACGTGCAGCTGCACTGGATCCGGATCGAGGACGTGCCGGCGATCTGGGCGCGGCTGGAAGCGGTCGGCATGCAGACCACCGAGGCCTGCGGCGACACGCCGCGGGTGATCCTGGGCAGCCCGCTGGCCGGGGTCGCGGCCGATGAGCTGATCGACCCCACGGCGCTGATCGAGCAGATCCTCCAGCGCTTCATCGGCGACCCGGAGCTGGCCAACCTGCCGCGCAAGTTCAAGAGCGCGATCACCGGCCACCCGAGTCTGGACGTGGTGCACGAGACCAACGACATCTCGCTGGTCGGGGTCGTGCACCCCGAGCTGGGTGTGGGTTACGACCTGTGGGTCGGTGGCGGGCTGTCGACCAACCCGCGGCTGGCCGAGCGGCTCGGCGCCTTCGTGCGACCGCAGGAGGCCGTCGAGGTGTGGCACGCGGTGCTGCAGATCTTCCGCGACTACGGTTACCGGCGGCTGCGGCAGAAGGCCCGGCTGAAGTTCCTGCTTGCCGACTGGGGAGCCGAGCGGTTCCGGGATGTGCTGGAGACCGAGTACCTCGGGCGCCGGTTGCCTGACGGTCCCCCACCGGCGCCGCCGACCGGGCCCGGCGACCACGTCGGGGTCCACGAGCAGAAGGACGGGCGGTGGTATGTCGGTGCTGCGCCGACCGTGGGGAGGGTCAGCGGGTCGATCCTCACCAACCTGGCCGACCTGCTGGAGTCCGTCGGCTCGGACCGGCTGCGGTTCACCCCGCACCAGAAGCTGGTGCTGCTCGACATACCCACTGAGCGGGTCGACGAGGTCGTGGGACGCGTGGAGGACCTCGGTCTGCGGACCGCGCCGAGCCCGTTCCGACGCTCAACGATGGCCTGCACCGGGATCGAGTTCTGCAAGCTGGCGATCGTGGAGACCAAGGCCACGGCCGCGACGGCGATCACCGAGCTGGAGACCCGGCTGGCCGACCTCAGCCTGGACCAGCCGTTGACCCTCAACGTCAACGGCTGCCCCAACTCCTGCGCCCGCATCCAGACCGCCGACATCGGCCTCAAAGGCCAGATCATCACGGTCGAGGGTGAGCAGGTGCCCGGCTTCCAGGTGCACCTCGGTGGCGGCCTGACCTCGCCGGACCGCGAGGAGCCGGGGCTCGGCCGCACGGTGCGCGGGGTCAAGGTAGCTGCGGAAGGACTGCCGGACTACGTCGAGCGGGTGGTCCGCGCCTGGCAGCGCGAACGAGTCGACGGCGAGACCTTCGCGACCTGGGCGCACCGGGCCGACGAGGCGGTGCTGGCGTGAGTGCGGAGCCGGTCGAGCAGTGGGAGGCGCGGTCGCCGCGCGAGCTGCGGGCCCTGGTCGAGCAGATGGCTCCCCAGTTGGCCGACGCCTCGGCATACGAGATCCTTGAGTGGGCGGCGCAGGAGTTCGGCGAGGGCCTCGCGGTGGCCAGCAGCATGGCCGACGCAGTGCTGCCGCACCTAGCCGCGCGGGCGCTGCCCGGGGTGGACGTGGTGTTCCTGGACACCGGCTACCACTTCGAGGAGACGCTGCGCACCCGCGACGAGGTGGCCGCCCGACTCCCGGTGCGGATGCTGAACATCGAGCCGGTGCGCAGCGTCGCGCAGCAGGACGCGGAGTTCGGGCGCAACCTCTACGGCACCGACCCGGGTGCGTGCTGCCGGATGCGCAAGGTCGAGCCCCTCGCCGACACGCTGCAGGGGTATGAGGCGTGGGCCACCGGGCTGCGCCGCAGCGACAGCGCCGCGCGGGCGACGACGGCTACGCTGGCCTGGGACGAGCAGCACCAGCTGGTCAAGCTCAACCCGATCGCAGCGTGGACCGACGGGCAGGTCGCGGCCTACGCCGCCGAGCACGACGTGCCGGTCAACCCCCTCGTCGAGCAGGGCTACGCCTCGATCGGCTGCGGTCCGTGCACGCTGCGGCCGCTGCTGGCCGGCGACGCCCGGTCCGGCCGGTGGGCCGGCTTCGCCAAGTCCGAGTGCGGGCTGCACTCGTGAACGCCACGATGCTGGGCCTGGACCTGACCGACAAGCTGGTCGTGGCCGTCGGCGGTGGCCCGGTGAGCACCGGTCGGGTTGGCGACCTGGTGGCCCGCGGCGCGCGGGTGCGGGTGATCAGCCCGCAGCTGAGCGCCGGTCTGCACGAGCTGGTCGATGCCGGCCGCCTTGACTGGGTTGCTCGTCCGTATGCCGGACCACCGGATCTGCTCGACGCCTGGCTGGTGCACACCGCAACCGGGGACGGCGCGGTGGACGGGGCCGTCGCGGCCGACGCCACGACATACCGGATCTGGTGCATCAACGCCTCGGCGGCCGACGAGGGGACGGCCCGCACGCCGGCCCGGGCGTCGGTGCCGACGCCGGACGGACCGGTCGAGGTCGCGGTGACCGCCTCGGGCGACCCGCGTCGGGCCGGGGCGGTGCGGCGGCAGATCGAGGCCTCGCTGAGCCGTGGCGACATGGACCTGCGGCGGCGACGCGCTCGCCCGGGCACCGGTTGGGTGGCGCTGGTCGGCGGGGGCCCGGGAGCCGAGGGTCTGCTGACGCTGCGCGGTCGGCAGCTGCTGGCGTGCGCCGACGTGGTCGTCGTCGACCGGCTGGCCCCCCGTGGTGTGCTGGCGCAGCTGCCCGAGGACGTGCGCGTGGTCGACGTCGGCAAGGACGTCGGCTTCCACGCTGTGCCCCAGGAGCGGATCAACCAGATCCTGGTCGACGAGGCGCTCGCCGGCCACGGGGTGGTGCGCCTCAAGGGCGGCGATCCCTATGTGCTCGGCCGCGGCGGCGAGGAGCGGCTGGCCTGCGAGGCTGCCGCGGTGCCGGTGGAGGTCGTGGCCGGGGTGACCAGTGCGATCTCGGTGCCCGCGGCGGCGGGAATCCCGGTGACCCACCGCGGCCTGGCCCGGTCGTTCACGGTGGTGACCGGGCACGACCAGGTGCCCTCGCTGCCGACCGGCGCCGACCACACGCTCGTGGTGCTGATGGGCGTGGCCCGGTTGCGCGACACGGTCGCGGCGATGATCGCGGCGGGCCGATCGGCCGACTGTCCGGCGGCGGTCGTCGAGCGCGGCCTGCTGCCGGGCCAGCGCACGACCGTGGCCAAGCTGGGTGAGCTGGCCGACCGGGCGGCCGAGGTAGGCGCGCGCTCCCCGGCGGTCGTGGTGATCGGTAGCGTGGTGACCATGGCTCCCGAGTGGTCTCGTCAGGCGTCCTCGTTGTCCTCGACGGTGTCGTCACCTTCTCCGCTGTCGTCGAACCCCGGCTCAGCGCCCCCGTTGTCAGCGCCCGCACCCCCGGAGGACCGATAACGGTGGATCACCCGCTGGTGATGCTGGCCCACGGCACCCGCTCCGCGGCGGGCGTCGCGGTGGTCCGCGATGTCGCCGCCCGGGTCGGCGTCGAACTGGGCGGGGTGGATGTGCCGGTGGGCTTCGTCGACGTCTGCGGGCCGACAGCGGCCGAGGTGCTGGCCGACGTGCGCGACGCGGTCGTGGTGCCCTACTTCCTGACCAGCGGCTACCACGTCCGTTTCGACGTTCCGCAGGCCGTCGCGGCCGCCTCGGGTGCGGTGAGCACCGCGGCCCTGGGCAAGAGCCCGGAGGTGGTCGATGCGCTGGTGCAGCGGTTGGCCGAGGCCGTTGGGGAGGGGCCGGAGGTCGACGCGATCCTGCTCGGAGGCGCCGGGTCCTCCGATGCACGGGCGAGGCAGGAGGTGCATTGCCTCGCGGCGCTGCTGGCCGCGGTGACGGGGGTGCGGACGGCCGCGGGCTTCATCTCCGGACCCGGCCCCACGACATACGAGAGTCTGGAGATGCTGCGCCGCGACGGGGCACAGCGAGTGGCGGCCGTCTCGCTGCTGCTGGCGCCAGGCGTCTTCCACGACAAGCTGTCCGCCCTCGGGGCGGAGATCACGACCGCACCGCTGGGCCCACACCCGGCCCTGGTCGGCCTCGTCGTGCGCCGCTACCACGATGTGCTCGGGAGTGTGCGCCGACCAGCCCCGACTTGCTAGGGGATCTGCGCGCCCTGCCGCTGCCGCCCAGCCCAGTGGATGGGAGGATGGGAGGATGTCGACACCGCCTGTCACCCTGACCATCGCCGGCTCCGAGGCCACCGGGGGAGCCGGTGCCCAGGCCGACCTCAAGACCTTCCAAGCCCTCGACGTCTTCGGCGTCGTTGCGCTGACCTGCATCGTCTCCTTCGACCCCAAGGCCGACTGGGGTCACCGCTTCGTCCCGGTCGAGCCCCAGGTGATCACCGACCAGCTGGAGGCGATCACCACGGCATACCCCGCAGAACAGCTCGATGTCGTCAAAATCGGGATGCTCGGCACCCCGGCCACCATCGAGACCGTCGCCCAAGCAGTGCGCGAGCGCGCCTTCGGCCACGTCGTGCTCGACCCGGTGCTCATCTGCAAGGGCCAGGAGCCCGGGGCCGCGCTCGACACCGACAACGCCCTCAAGGAGCACGTCCTTCCGCTGGCGACGTTCGTCACGCCCAACCACTTCGAGACCCTCTCGCTGTCGGGCATGGACTCGATCGACACCGTCGAAGAGCTCACCGAGGCCGCGCGCCGCATCCACGAGGCCAGCGGCGCGGCGGTGCTGGCCAAGGGCGGGGTCCGGCTCGAGGGCGATGAGGCGGTCGACGTCTACGTCGACGCCGAGACCACCGAGGTGCTCCGGGCTCCCAAGGTCGGGCAGGTCCCGGTCGCCGGTGCCGGTTGCACCCTCGCCGCCGCGGTCGCCGCGTTCCTGGCCCAGGGCGCGAGCCCCCTGGAGGCCGCCCGCGCAGCCAAGATCTTCGTCACCGCCGGAATCGAGCGCCGGTTGTCCTCGGACGCCCCGTTCGACGTGGTCTGGCAGGGAGCGGCTGACCAGTGACGCGCTACCCGGCGCCGCTTCGCCCCGGCGACCGGATCGGTGTCACCGCACCCTCCAGCCCGGTGCCGCGCGAGCTCGTGCCTCGCCTGGACTTCGCGATCGCCCACCTGCAGCAACGTGGGTATGACGTGGTGCGCGGAGAGCATCTCATCGGTGACGGCACCCTCAGCGCCGGTGCAGGAGCGGGCCGCCGAGCTCACGGCCATGCTGACCGACCCCAGCATCCGGGCGGTCGTACCACCCTGGGGCGGCCAGCTGGCCATCGACCTGGTGGGCATCCTCGACTTCGACGCTCTCGGCCGCGCCGAGCCCACGTGGCTGGTCGGCTACTCAGACATCGCCACCCTGATCACCCCGCTCAACCTGCTCACGGGTGTCGAGCGCGGGCAGGTGAGGCTGACACCGCAACCTCCCTCGCAGATCGTGAGGTGAGGGCGCAAACTTCCTAGCAAATCGTGGCGACGAAGAGCACGCGCCCGGTCTGCTCGTCCTCGGTCTGCTCTTCCAGCGTCGTGACCTCGAAGCCGGCCTCGCGCAGCAGGTCGATCCAGCGCTGCTGGGAGAAGAGCCCGAACCGGTGCGTCTCAGCCGCCGAGGTGACGCTCCCGTCAGACTCCCTCATGAGGTAGCCGAACTCGGCGACCACCCAGTCATCGGCGGGGTCGGGATCGTAGGTCCACTCCAGGTAGCGGATTCCCGAGCCGTCCGGCCCGTCGGTCCCGCCGTGCTCCGTGCGCGGCTCGAAGGTCTCGCGGACGTGGTCAGGGACCAGCACCAGGACGCCGCCCGGCTCGAGGTGAGCGGCAGCCGTGGCGAACACCGCGGTCAGGTCGTCCTCGCTCACGATGTAGTCGAGCGCGTCGTGCACGACCACCGCGTCGAAGCGGCGCTCCAGCCGGGCCGTGCGCATGTCCGCGGCGACGTGCTCGCAGCCGGGGTTGAGGCGCCGGGAGACCTCCAGCATCTGCTCGGACAGGTCGACCAGGGTCATCTCGAACGACTCACGCAGGTGCACGGCGTTGTGCCCGCCTCCGCTCCCGAGCTCCAGCACCGTGGACACCTCCCGGCCGCCGGTGCGCAGCAGGCCACCGATCATGGCCGCCTCCTCGACATACTCCTGCGGCGGCGACAGCAGCGGCCACCACCGGGCCAGATCGGCATACATCCGGGGCAGGCTCATGAGCGCAATCCTGGCACCCGGCCGACCCTCACGCCGCGAGTCTCGCCCCTGCCGAGGCCACCCCAAGCCAGCTGTGCGGGTTGCCGTCCCAGCACCACCCGAGCTTGGGTGCCCGCCCGCTGATCCACAGCGCAGGCACCCGCCGGTCGCCGCGCCGCGACCCCGACAGCATGAAGCACCGGTTCTTCTCCAGCAGCTGCGGCGCGTGGGTGACCAGCGCCACTCCTTCCTCGATCGTCAGCGGGGTACGCCCCCGAGCGGTGATCACCGGGAGCGCCTGCTCCGGGGCGACGCCGCAGAACTCCTCCCCGCGGTGCACGTCCACGAGCAGGTATGCCGACGCGCTGGGCACGTCGAGCATGTCCAGGGGCTGATAGGTGGCCAGGTCGCCGGTGCGGTGGCTGCGATCCACGACTCCGGGGGTGGTGCCGCCCGACAACCGCAAGAGGGGGATGGTGCGTTCGGGATCGATCAGGTCGCTGCGGATGACGATGACCCACGGCGCCTGGCCGGGGCGCTCCTGAGTGGTCAGGCGCTCGGCACGCGACCGTAGTGGCTCCAGCAACTCTTCGAACTGCGGCTCGGAGAGGTCGGATAGTGCCGGATAGCCCAGTGTGACGAGGCGATCGATCTGCTCCTGGAACTGCGTCATCGGCGCTCCTTCGAAGGGGCCAGGGCAACGCCGTCGCCGTATCCGGCATTCCGATGAATTGCGCGGCCTTGCGTACATCGCGCGGTGAACGGCAGCCGCGCAATGGACGCAATGCCGCGCAATGTGCAGCACCCGGCGCCGGCATCCGGTGCGCGGGCATGATGAACAGGGTGACGAAGCCGGCGGCGTGCCACCAGGCAGAGTTCGTCTCCAGGTCGGAGGCCTGCAGGGTGATGGAGGCCGGCATGGGATAGATCTCGGAGGTGACGCCGCGGTCGATGTCGATGATCTCGGTCAGGTGACCCAGGTTGGGTCCTCCCGTAGCGTGAGGGCCAAGCCCGACCGACGAGCAGACCCGGATCAACCTTCGTCGGAGCCACCGACCAGGTTGTCGAGGAGTCCCTGCACCCGGCGCCGTATGTCGTCGCGGATCAGGCGAACCGCCTCCAGTCCCTGACCGGCCGGGTCGGCGAGACCACCTCGGACCACGGGGAGAACAGCCGCACGTTGCCCCAGGACCGCACGCCCCAGGCGGCACTGGACCCGGCTCCGATCACGGCGACGGGCAGATCGGGCATGGCGGACTCCTGGGTGGGCTCGGGGAGAACCTCAGCGTCCTGAATATATAGATAAACGTCAATATAGCATTGTTCGGGGCGCATCCCGGCTGGATCGGTCAGGTGCGTGATCTGGCCGGTGGGGTGCCTGCTCAGGGCCGCGGAGTGACTCCAGAGCTCGGCCCCGCGGCCGTCACGATCTGCAGGTCCGGATCATGTGCCTCCTCCGGGGTGCCGCACACCAGCAGATCGGCCCGGCACCACGGCCGCTGCTCCAGCAGGAACGGGATCTCCGCCCTCATCCAGGCGTTCCAGAAGGCCTCCGCGTCCGCGTCTCCGCCATCGCGCTCGATGCCACGGTGCGCGGCCTGGTCGGCGTCGGACTGTACCCAGATGAGCTGGTCGGCCCACTCGCACAGCTCGCGTCGGCCCGCGCCGACGCCCTCCATGACGAGCACCCTCGTCGAGGCCGGGATCTCGATGGACCCCTCACGTCCGCGCGCCTGCCAAGCCGGGGGGCGCAAGGACACGGCTTCACCGCGGATGAAGGGCTGCAGGATCTCCTCGATGAGCAGGCCGTGCCAGTCGAAGAGGGACTCGTGCCAGGCCAGATGGTCGGTATGCAGCACGACGGCGTGCGCGATCTGCTGCGCCAGCCGGGTCGCGACAGAGGTCATGCCACTGCCGCTGCGGCCATCGACGGCGATGATCCAGCGCCGTCCGGCCGGAGCGTCGGCGGGCACCAGCCGTGCTGCCACGTCGGGCAGGGCTTCGACGCGCCACGGGCCTGCCTCGGGCTCACCGGGAAGCATCGTGCTGGTCATGCGGACATCATCACCATGTCGATGCGGCGGTGGTAGCGCACGCCCACGACCGCTCCCAGGATCGCGGAGAGCAGGGCGACCAGGGCTGCGGCGCCGATGACCACTAGACCGGTCGTATTCGTCGGGCTGATCACGACATCGATGGCAGGCAGGCCCCCGATCATCGCGGTGGGGTCCCACCGGTCGCCGACGATAAAGATGACGAGCCACAGCAGCAGCGACATCAGCAGCCCCCAACACCATACGGCCACGCCCTGCCGGACGCCGTCGAAGCGGGCCATCCGCCCGGCCACGTAGCCGCCGCAGTAGAACGCCAGGAACACGATGAGCGCCACCACGATCCCGCCGATGACTCCCGTGGTCTGCGGGTCGGACTCGGCCGAGGAAGCCAGCTGGTCGGCGGTGGTCCGCGTCGCCACGGCCACCGAGGCGCCGATGCCGCTGAGCACCGCGCTGATCAGGACGAGCATGGCGGCGGCGGTCAGCCAGCCGAAGAAGGCCGACCCGATCTTGACCCCGCTGTAGAAGTCCTCCTCCCGGGGAAGCGCCCCGCGCTCCTCATCGGGGGGATACCGGCGCCCCTCCTGGTGCCGCGGCTCGTCGTAGCCGGACCCCTCGGCATACCCCGGCTCCTCGGCATACCCCGGCTCCTCGGCGAACCTCGCATCGTGGGAGCTTGGCCCGGACTGCCTGCGAGCCGGGTCCTCGTGGTCGCGTCCCGGCGTCGCACGGGGGATCGGCCGGGTGTGCTCGACATCCGAGCCCGGCGCATCGCGCCGTTCGGGATCGCAGGGGATGGACTGAGTGTGATCGGACTCGCGGGGAGGGGGCGGTGGCCCGGCCGCACTGGTGCTGCTGCTCACGTAAGAACCTCCGGACGCGACGATGACCTCCTGCTGGGACCCATCATGCACCCGGTCCCGGCAGGAGGTCACCCCCTCGGTGCGATCAGTCGCGGTCGCTGTCGCTGTTCCGGTCGCGGTCGCTGTTCCGGTCGCGGTCGCGGTCGCTGTCGCTGTTCCGGTCGCGGTCGCGGTCGCGGTCGCTGTCGCTGTTCCGGTCGCGGTCGCGGTCGCTGTCGCTGTTCCGGTCGCGGTCGCGGTCGGTGTCGACGTCGTCCGGCATGTCGGCCTCGATCTGTTCCTTGCGGACTTCCTCGGTGACTTCCTGCTGATCGGTCACCGTCTCGGTGTCCATGCGCACCCGCTCGACCGGCACGGTCTCCTTGTCGACGACGACGCGCTCCTCGGTGAGAGTCACCTCGGCGTCGTCCTCGCTCAGGTCGGCACCGCTCGTGGCGTCCGCGTCACCGGCGTCGAGGGGCTCGCGCTCGAGGCGGACCTCCTCGCGCTGCACCGGCACCGTCTTGGTGACGTGCTCGGTGGTGACGTACTTGCGCAGCCGTGCCTTGCCCGTCTGCACCTTCTCGGTTCCGACGTGCACCTGCTCCTCGGACCGGGTCATCCCGCCCTCGGTGTCGACGGACCGGTCACGGTCGTCGTGGGTCGACTCCGTGCCGACGACATCGACGTCACGGTCGGCGTCACGGTCGGTGTCCACGTCGCCGCCCGTGCCGACGACATCGACGTCGTGGTCGTGGGTCTTGTCACGGTCGGTGTCCACGTCGCCGCCCGTGCCG
>NZ_JBPCKQ010000147.1:0-9402 GCF_051004135.1 Ornithinimicrobium sp. | reverse complement strand
GGGGGGGGGGGGGGGGTAGGCGGCCACCGCCCACGCCACCGGCAGTGTCGCCACCGGTGGGGCCGGGCACTCCGCTGGGGCCGAAGGCACCGGTCGGGTCGCCGGATGACGCCGAGCTGCCGAGAGGTCCTTCACCCGACCGGTCCGCACCGAGGTCGTCGTCGCGAGGGTCCTGCTCGCGAGGGTCCTGCTCGCGAGGGTCCTCGTCGCGAGGGTCCTCGTCGCGAGGGTCGTCGCTCCGGGGCGGGGTCCCGTCGTCCTGACTCACTGCAGACCTGCTCCTGTGACTGTGAACTCGCCCACCCCGAGGGGGTATGCCGGATGCGTGCTGGGGCCACAACGTAGCCGACGATCCTGACAGGGCCGCGACCGGCGTGTCCCGCCAGAAGGGCGGGGCCACGCCGGTGGACACCGGTGAGACGATTCGGGGGTGTCCGACCAGATCCCGACCCTGCCCTCGTCCCCTCCGCCACCCCCGCCGTCGCCCTTGGTTGCGGCTGCTGCAGACACGGAGCGTCATGTCGGCCGCGCGGGCTGGGACCAGCCTGCGCGGCTGTTCGCGCTGGTCCGGACCGCCGAGCTGCTGCGCCGGGAGCCGGCTATGGGTGAGCAGCTCCGGGACGCCGACCCGCGAGGCTTCACCGCGGTCGAGCAGGAGGGTCTCCCCCGCACCGCCGACCTGGAGTCCATGCTCGCGCGGGTGGCCTGGCCCGCGGAGGTCGACGGTGCCGCGCTGTCGGTGGAGCGCCTGGTCGTGCCCCCCGAGGCCGAACGCGACCTGCCGCAGGACCCGGACGCGGCGGCCGCCCAGCTAGCTGGCCACCCGGGCCGTCAGGACGTGCGGCTGCTGGTCGCCGTCACTCGGGAGGGAGAGTCGATCTGTCTGCTGCGGCAGCGGGCGCACGACCACGACGACGCGGTGGCCGTCGGTAAGGACATCTCCCCCGGTCTGCTGCATGCCCTCGCCCTGACCCTGGAGGATCCGGGTCCGCCGGCGGCGCCAGCGCGCTAGGAGACCTCGCAGGTCGGCAGGCCGTCGGTCTCTCCGGAGGCCAGCGCCTCCACCACCTCGCGGGCCTGCGCGAAGTCCTGCACGCTGGCGACCGTCATCCCGTCGGGCTCGTGACCGACGACCTCGCCGCAGTTGTCGGCGGGGGCCAGGAAGTAGTCCGCCCCGGCCCGGTCCGCACCGATCATCTTCTGCTGGATGCCACCGATCGGCAAGACCGTGCCCTCCGAGGTGATCGCGCCGGTCCCGGCGATCTCCTGCCCCCCGGTGAGCTCCCCGGGAGTCAGGGTGTCGTAGAGCGCCAGGCTGAACATCAGCCCCGCCGAGGGCCCACCGACGTTGCCCGCATCGATGGTGACCTCGTAGGGCAGCTCGAAGTCGGAGGCGAGGTAGACCCCGATGATGGTGGGTCCCTCGGACTCCCCCTCGGGCGCGTCGCCCTCGCCGGTGGGCACGTCGATGCTCCGCTGCTCGCCGTCGCGGACGAGCTCGAAGGACACCTCGTCACCGGGGTCGAAGCCCTGCAGCACGTCCCGCACGTCGTCGGGGGTGGCGATGTCCTGACCGTCGACGCTGCGCACCTCGTCGTCGACCCGCAGCACGCCGTCGGCAGGGGCGTCCACGATGACCTGGGCGACCTTGACCTGCTCCGGCACCGTCTCGCCGAGTGCCCGCAGTGCCACCACGGCCGCACCCTGCTGGGAGTTCTGCATCAGCTCGACGTTCTGCTCGCGGATCTGCTCGGCCGAGACATCCGGGGGGAACACGTCCTCCTCGTCCTGCACGGCGGTCGTGGGGTCCACCAGGGCAGCGAGCCAGTCCCACGCGCTGACCGGGAAGCGCGGACCCCCGCTGAGCGTGATCGTCGTGAAGTCCAGGCTGCCGGAGGTGGGGTAGGTCTGCGCGCCATCGACCATGACGACCGGATGACCGTTGAGCTCCCCGAGCGTGTCGTAGGCAGGGCCGGGCCGGTAGATCACCTTGGGGACCTCGACCAGGTGCAGCAGGGCCACGGCGGAGACTCCGAGCACCACCAGGACCAGAGCGAGCCCCGCTCGCACCGAGATTGCGGTGTGCGCCGGCCGAGGGGCGGGCGACTCGGCCCGTTCGGACCCGCTCACAGCCCGACCCACTCGTGCTCCCCGTCGGCGAATGCCTGGTCCTTCCAGATCGGCACCTGCGCCTTCAGCTCCTCGATGAGCCCGCGAGCACCGGCGAAGGCCTCGGCGCGGTGCCGCGCCGACACGACGCAGAGCACGGCGAGATCGCCCACCGCCAGCTCGCCCTCCCGGTGGACCGCGGCGACCCCGCATACTCCCGGCAGTGCCGCCGTGCGCTCGGCGACGGCACGCAGGATCTCCGCGGCACGGGGATGGGCGGAGTAGGTCAGCGAGGTGACGCCGTCGCGGCCGCCGTCGTGGTCGCGGACCGTGCCGACGAACGCGACCACCGCGCCGGCGTGCCGATCGCGCACCGCTGCCAGGGCGGCGTCGAGGGACAACGGCTCACCCTGGACCTGCGCCAGGACCGGGACGCTCGACGTGCTCACCCCATCATCATCGGTCATCCGACCTGGACGCCCGCTGGGAGTCGCCGACGGCGCTCCCTCATCGCTTGCGGCGGCGGCGCATCAGGGCCGCCGTGGCAGCCACGGCGACCGCAGCGCTGGCGGCACCGGCCGCGCCGATCGCGGCGTCGCGACGCTCCACCCGGCGCGACATCACGGCGTGCCGACCGCTCACCGTCTCGAGCAGGATGCTCAGGCACGTCGGGTTGTCGTATGCGGGGTACCACCCCCGCGCGGTGAGCGAGTCGGTCGAGACGACCCACGGGTAGCAGACGTAGGCCAGGTCGGTGGCCGGCACAGGGATGACGCCGAGCCGGTGCAGCCGCTCCGCGGCACCCTCGGCCGCGGCCGGCGCGAGCTCCACGTGGCGCATCCCGGAGATCTCCTCGACCTCCTGCTGGGTCAGGCTTCCGTCGGCGCCCACCCCGACGACGTCGCCGAGCTCGCCACGGATCACCATGGAGACCGCGGTGGCCAGGTCCTCGATGTGACAGAACTGCCACGCGGGCGTGCGCCCCCGCAGGGTCAGCAGCCGGGGCGCCTCGAAGTGCCGGGAGATGATGGTGTCCACCTGCGGTCCCACGAGCGCGGCAGGACGCACCGAGGTCACCCGAAGGCCGGGGTGCACATCGCGCGCGACCGCGACCAGGTGCTCCACCTCGACCAGGTCGGCGACGATGCCCTCCGCATCGTCGGCGACCCGCGCTGCGTCCTCCGGCAGCGGCACCGGGTTGTCCTCCCGGGCGCCGAAGACCATGGCGCTGGTGATCACCACCAGGTGCGCGACGCCGGCAGCTGCGGCGGCGGTGGTCAGGGTCTGCATCTCCCGGATCAGCCGGGCCCGCCGGGCAGCCGGCGGCTCGGCGAGCGCGCGCGCCAGGTCGGCGTCGTAGGCGAGGTGCACCAGGGCGTCGATGTCCCCCAGCGCGGTGACCACCGACGGGGAGACGATGTCGGTGAGCCGCCAGTCCACGTCACCGGCCGTGCCGGAGCGGTCGTCGAGGCCGACCATGCGGTCTCCCGCACGGGCGAGCTCGCAGGCCAGCACCTGACCCACCGGCGAGGCCGCCCGAGTGACCGCCACCCGCGCTGCCCCTACCCGGGTTCCGGGGAAGGTCGGACCGACGTGGGAACTCACGGGCCCTCCTTGTGGTTGTCTGGGTGTAGGACCCATCCTGTCAGCACCGTCCTGCGGATGCACCACCCGATGAGGAAGGACCCCCAGCCGTGTCGAACCCCGACCGACGCCCGGACGAGCCCCCGGAGGACGATCCACTCGCCTCCCTGTTCGGCGGCTCGGTGCCCCCGGAGATGCGCGAGGCCCTGCAGTCGATGGGCCTGGGCGACCTCGATCCCGAGCAGGTGCGCCAGATGCAGGCTCAGGTTCAGGCCATGATGAGCAGCAGCGATGACGGTCCGATCCACGAGGAGCTGGCCCACGACACGGCCCGCGCGGTGGTCGCCCAGCAGGGCGACGCCTCGTTGGGCCAGGGCACTCACACCGACGTCCGAGAGGTGGTCCAGGTGGCCACCCTCTGGCTCGACGCGGTCACCGACCTGGCCCCGCCCGAGGGCACCGGCACCGCGCTGAGCCGGGCCGAGTGGGTCGAGCAGACGTTGCCCGTATGGCGTTCGCTCACCCTCCCCGTGGCCGAGGGGGTCCGCGACGCGCTGACCGGAGCCATGCGCGACCAGCTGGCCGAGCTCGCAGACCAGGACACTCCCGTCGCGCTGCCGGGGGTGCCCCCGGGGATGAACCCTGCTGCGCTCATGGGGCAGATGGAGCCGATGATGCGCCGGATGAGCGGTGCGATGTTCGGTGCCCAGGTCGGGCAGGCGGTGGGCACACTGGCCGGTGAGATCGTCAGCGGTACCGAGGTGGGTCTGCCCCTGTTGCCGGGCGAGACGGTCGCGCTGGTCCCGGCCAACGTGGCCGCCTTCGCCGAGGGCCTGGAGGTCGACCCGGGCGAGGTGCACCTCTACCTGGCCGTGCGCGAGGCGGCGCGGGTGCGGTTGTTCGCCGGAGTGCCCTGGCTGGGTCCACAGCTGCTGGCGTCCGTGCAGGACTACGCCCGGGACATCCGCATCGACACCGACGCGGTCGAGGAGGCAGTCCGCTCGGCGAGCCCCGGGGACCCCGAGGCCCTGCAGGAGGCGCTGTCCGGATCGTTGTTCACCCCGGAGCCCAGTCCCGCACAGCGGGCGGCGTTGACCCGGCTCGAGACCTATCTGGCCCTTGTCGAGGGCTGGGTCGACGTGGTCTGCGAGCGGGCCACCACCCCGCACCTGCCGCACGCGGCCGCGCTGTCCGAGGCGGTCCGGCGGCGCCGGGCCAGCGGTGGCCCCGCCGAGAAGGTCTTTGCCTCGCTGGTGGGCCTGGAGCTGCGGCCACGCCGGCTGCGTGACGCCGCAAACCTGTGGTCCGCGGTGGAGTCCGCTCATGGTCCCCAGGTCCGCGACGAGTCCTGGGCACACCCTGACCTTGCACCCACCGCTGCCGACCTCGACGACCCGTTGGGCTACGTGGAGCGCCGTGGCGGCTCGGTCTCCGACGACGCCGACGGCGCACTGAGCGCCGAGCTGGAGGAGATGCTGCGGCAGGAGGGCGGGCCCTCGGCCTGACCGGCCCACGGAGTCCTGCGGTGCGCCCGACACGCCCTGGCCGGGGTGAGCGGTTCATCGCCCTCCCGAGCACGCCGTCGTCTATGGTGGGCCCGACGGTCGGGTCCCGGGGACCCGCGCATCGCCGGGTGAGAGCCGCCCGGCTCGGACCAGGAGGTACACCCATGGCGGAGAGCAACGAGACTTATCAGGGCGAGTTCTACTGCGTGAAGTGCAAGGAGAAGCGCGAGGCCGAGGGACGAGTCGTCGAGACCAACGGCCGCCGGATGGCCAAAGGCACCTGCCCGGTCTGCGGCACCAACCTCAACCGCATTCTGGGCAAGGCTGCCGCTAGCTGAACATGCCGTGAACGACGGCGCAGTGGTCGGGTGGCAACGCCGCCCGACCACTTTGTCGTCGTCCCGTGCCACCGGCACGCGTGCGTCGCAATCCGGCCTGTGGACAGCGCACAGCGGTGGGCGTGCCCCGGTGACAGTCTCGGCGAATGGTTGCCGAGCGCCCCGACCCACCTCCCCGCGCGCCCTCTCCAGGCTATCGGCCACAGCCCGTCCCCCGGGCGGTGCGCCGTGGCGACGACGAGGTCCAGTTCGGGCTCGACCCAGACCGCGGCATCGTTCTCGGCGGGCTGAGTGAGACCGAGGCCGCCTGGCTGGTGTCGCTGAGCGGTCATCTCACCGAAGCCGGACTGACCCGCTCCGGTGCCCGGTGGGGAGTCGACCCAGGGCGTCTGAGCGAGCTGGTGGACCTGTTCCGGGCACATGGGCTGGTCGTGCCGGACCACGTCGACCGGGAGCGGCACACCGGCCGTGTCGTCGTGCAGGGCACCGGGCCCGTCCCTGCGTTGCTGCGTGGGCAGCTGCGCCGCTGTGGAGTAGGCCAGGTCGAGCCGGCCTTCCTCGCCGGCCGACCGCCTGACCTCGTGGTGCTGGTCGCCGCCGACGCCGTGCCTGCCCACGAGTCGAGGTGTTGGGCCGGCTCAGGGGTGATGCACCTACCCGTCCTGATCCGGGGTGAGCGAGGCCTCGTCGGTCCGTTGGCGGGCCGCCCGGGCGATCCCTGCCTGATCTGCCTGGACCTGCTGCGCCGCGATCAGGACGCGGGGTGGCCGCGGTTGCTGAGCCAGCTCAGCGCGCAGGGCCCCGAGGCGCACGCTCCTGTCTGCGCCGATCCTGCCCTGGCCACGATGCTCGCCGGTGTGGTGGCCATGCTGGTCCGCGCCCACCTGGATAACCTCCCTGTCCCGGCGGGGGTGACCTGGGAGATGGCCTTGCCCTCTCCCGCGATCACCGCCCGCCGGTGGAGCGTGCACCCGCTGTGCCCCGCGCACTCGCCAAGCCTCGGTCAGGCCGCGACCGAGCTCTTGCGTGGGCGTCCGCGAGGCCGCTTGCGGGGCACCACGACACCCGCGAGCACGAGCTGACCCCCCCAGACGCCCCACGGCTCGCTGCGCTCGAGCGCGCCGGCCAGGCACTGCTCGCGCAGCGGGCAGGGCAGGCAGAGCGCCTTGGCGGCCTCGACCTGCTCAGGAGGCTCGGCGAACCACAGGTCGGGCGGATGCTCATGGCACGGCAGGGCCGACGGAGCCGGGTGCCGGTCGGTGGCGACCGCGTGGGGTGACACGCTGGATCCTTCCTGGTCTGCGCGAGCGAGGGGGCGGGCGGTGAGCTGCGGCGTGGTCATCGAGGTCTCCGGTATGAGGGACGGATCCGCGAGTGCCGCCGGCTCGGGCTGCGTTGCTGGCCCGGCTGAGCAGACAGAACGGCCGCGGATCCGCGTCCTTGGGTGGACGGGGCTTCCGCGGCCGGTGGGAAGGGAGTCTCGCTCGGCTAGAGCCGCATCGAGATCCAGCTGCCACGCGGGCGCTGCGCCCCGTCGGGGGCAGGGTCGGTGAACGGTGCAAACATCGGGTCGTGGTCGCTGCCGGCGATCCACGCCACCCGAAGGCGCCGGGAGCGGGCGAATCCGAGGGTGGATCCGCCGCGCACGCCATCGCGCCGTGCCTCGTTGAGGTAGCTCATCGTCTCCACGGTCTCCACCCTCCTCTCACGCTGCCTGCTCCCCCACCGCCGCATGGCTTGTGGGCTGGACACGAATGAGCGTACGCCCACCCGTGCAGGGGTGCAATGCATTTATCTCGACTGCCTCGCGTGCTCGCCATCGGGTGTCCCGGCCATGATGTCCAGCACCGCCGCGCCGTAGAGCTCGAGCTTGCGGTCACCGACCCCGCTGACCTCTGCCAGCGCAGCCAGGTCACGTGGCCGCTGCTCGGCGATGGCCGTGAGCGTCGCGTCCGTGAAGACCACGAAGGCCGGCACTCCGGCGCTCGTCGCGGTTTCGATCCGCCAGGTCCGCAGCCGCTCGAAGGTCGCCTCGTCATACGTGGCCGGGCAGCGGTCGCAGCGACCGACCTTGCGCTGGGCAGCGCCCATCAGGTCGCCACCGCAGGTGCGGCACACCCGTGGAGTCCGTGCCCTGCTGCTCCGCCGCCGGCCCTGGACCTCCCGCTCCGTCGCGGGAGCGCCCGCCCCCGAGCCCAGCATCGAGGCCGCCGGGGCCAGGAACCGCGAGGGCTTGCGACCGGCCCTGCCCCCGGAGCTGCGGGCCTGCGCCCAGCTGAGGCAGATCCCCTGGCGGGCGCGGGTCAGGCCGACGTAGAGCAGTCGCCGCTCCTCCGCGATCCGGGCCTGCGTGTCGGCCATCGAGATGGGCAGCAGCCCCTCGCTGCACCCGATGAGGAAGACCTGGGTCCACTCCAGCCCCTTGGCGGCATGCAGTGAGGCCAGGGTCACCCCCTCCACGGCCGGGGCGTGCTGCTCGGCGGCACGCCGGTCCAGCTCGGCCACGACATCGCCAAGACCCGTGGCCGGATCCTGGGCCGCGAGGTCGTCGACCAGGTGGACCAGCGCCTGCAGGGACTCCCAGCGCTCCCGGGTGGCTCCGGTCCCGGTCGGGGGCTGCGGCCCCCAGCCGGCGCCGGAGAGCACGTCGCGCACCCGGTCGACCAGCGGTGTGACGCTCTGCTGGGCGTGCACCTGGCCGCGCAGCAACAGGATCGCCTGCCGGACCTCGACCCGGGAGAAGAACCGCTCGCCACCGCGGACCAGGTAGGGCAGGCCCGCGTCGGCCAGGGCGCTCTCCACGGCCTCGGACTGGGCGTTGGTGCGGAAGAGCACCGCGATCTCGCCGGCCGGCGTCCCCTGCTCGATCACCCGGCCGATCGCCGCGGCGACACCCTTGGCCTCGGCCCCGTCGTCCGGGTATGCCGTCAGCACCGGGGGCGGCCCCGGCTCCTGCTGGGACTGCAGCCGGCCCGCGTCGCCGGGCAGCACCAGGTTGGCCAGTGCCACCACCTGCGGGGTGCTGCGGTAGTTGCGCACCAGGCGGACCGTGCTCGCGTCGGGGTGGCGCTCGGCGAAGCCCCGCAGGTGGTCGGCGGAGGCCCCGGTGAAGGAGTAGATGGTCTGCGCCGGGTCGCCGACCACGCACACGTCGTCGCGGTCCCCGAGCCACAGCTCCAGCAGGTGCTGCTGCAGCGGGTTGACGTCCTGGTACTCATCGACCACGAAGTGGCGGTACTGCCCGCGCACGGCCTCCGCGACCTGCGGGTGCTCGGCCAGCAGACCCACCGTGAGTAACAGCACGTCCTCGAAGTCGATGACGTGCCGCTCGGCGGTGATCTCTGCATACGTCTGCATCAGGCGAGCCATCGCGGTGCCGTCCAGGCCGGCCGGTCGACGCTGCAGCTCGCGGGCGAGCGTCGGATACCGCTCCGCGGTGATCATGCCCACCTTGGCCCATTCCACCTCTGCGGCGACGTCGCGCAGCTCGGTGCGGTCCAGGCGCAGCCGCAGCCGGCCGGCGGCCTCCGCCACCGCCGACGCCTTGTGCGCGAGGATCTGCGGGGGTGGACCGCCGATCGTCTGCGGCCAGAAGTACTGCAGCTGGCGCAGCGCCGCGGCGTGGAAGGTGCGCGCCTGGACACCGGGAACCCCCAGCGCCCGCAGCCGGGTCCGCATCTCTCCGGCGGCACGGGCGGTGAAGGTCACCGCAAGCACCCGGGGGGCGGTCAGCGCCCCGGTCCACACGCCGTAGGCGATGCGGTGGGTGATGGCTCGCGTCTTGGCGGGGCGCGCAAAGGACAGCACCACCACCCGGCCAAGAGGAGGCTGGGCGAAAACACAACCCTCCGGGTGCACGAAGAGAA
>NZ_JBPCKQ010000146.1:0-24919 GCF_051004135.1 Ornithinimicrobium sp. | reverse complement strand
CGTCAGACCTCCATCCCGAACTGCTGCGAGAAGCGGATGTCGCCCTCGACGATGTCCCTCATGTCGGTCACGCCGGAGCGCAGCTGGAGGGCGCGCTCGATGCCGAGGCCGAAGGCGAACCCGGTGTAGACGTCGGGGTCGATGCCACAGGCCGCCAGCACCTTGCGGTTGACCATGCCGGACCCGCCGAGCTCGATCCAGCCCGAGCCACCGCAGGTGCGGCAGGCCACCCACGAGCCCGACGCGCCGGGGGTCCCGGAGGTGTCCTCGACGCGGCCCTCCCCATGGCAGGCGAAGCACACGAAGTCGGTCTCCATCGAGGGCTCCGTGAAGGGGAAGTAGGAGGCCCGCACCCGCGTCCGGGTGCCCTCGCCGAACATCACCGTGACGAAGTGGTCGATCGCGCCGCGCAGGTGGGCCATCGTCAGCCCCTTGTCGACGGCCAGCGCCTCGATCTGGTGGAAGACCGGGGTATGCGTGGCGTCCAGCTCGTCGGTGCGGAACGTCTTGCCCGGCACCGCGACATACAGCGGGACACCCCGATCGAGCAGTGAGCGCGCCTGGACGGGGGAGGTGTGCGTGCGCAGCACGAGGCCCGCGTCACCGGGCTCGACGAAGAAGGTGTCCTGCATCTGTCTCGCCGGGTGGTCCTTGTCGAAGTTGAGCGCGTCGAAGTTGAGCCACTCGGCCTCGACGCCGGGGCCCTCGGCGATCTCCCAGCCCATCCCGACCATGACGTCGGCCATCCGCTCGGCCGTCAGGGTGAGCGGGTGCCGCCGGCCCAACGGGTGACGCCCGGAGGCCGCGCTGAGATCCAGCGCCTCCTCCACGAGGATCCGCTCGTCGCGCTCGGCCTCCAGCTCGCCCTGGCGGGCGGCGAGAGCCTGGTTGACCGTGCCGCGGGCCTGCCCGACCCGCTTGCCGGCCTCGGCCTTGGCACTGGGGGGCAACGCGCCGATCTCACGGTTGGCCAGCGCGAGCGGCGACCGCTCCGCGGCGTGCGCGAGGCGGGCAACCTTGAGCTGCTCCAGGGTGCGGGCGGCCCGGATCGCGGCAAGGGCGTCGGCGACGCTGCGCTCGATCGAGGCCGGGTCGAGGGCGGAACCCTCGACGGGGTCGTCGCTCGGGTGGGGTGCGGACACGCGCGCCAGTCTAGGCAGCAAGCCGCCAACTTCTCGACGCAGTTTCTCCACCCCCAGCCACTTGAGGCCACCTCCAGCGTCATACATGGCGCTGTAGGTCGACTTTGTGGCTCGGGGTGGCGAGACCATCCCGGGTGAGGCCCAGGAGTGGGCGCAAGATCTATCTGGATGAGCTCCCCCGAATCACCCGGTCGCACCGTGCGTTCATCGAGGCGGTGAGCCATGGCTGACGCCACCACCTACGCGGTGGGCGCATCACGTTGCCCAGACGCGGGCGTGGGTCAGCCGTTGTGACGGGCAGCGGACGAGGCGTGCAGGCACACGGTCGCGGCCATCGCCAGGTTGAGCGACTCGGCTCGCACGATCGGCACCGAGACCACCTCGTCGCACAGGGCCAGGGTCGTCCGCTCCAGCCCCCATGCCTCGTTGCCGAGGACCCAGGCGTGCGGGCCCGACAGGTCGACCGCCGGCAGCGCGGTGTCACCGGCGCCGTCCGCTGCGAGCAGGCGCAACCCGGCGTCCCGGCAGATGCTGAGCAGCTCGCTCAGCGGGGTTCCGGTGCTGATCGGCAGGTGGAACAGCGAGCCGACACTGGAGCGCACCACCTTGGGGTTGTTGATGTCGACGCTGGCGGTGCTGACCAGCACGGCAGCGGCGCCGAAGGCGTCGGCGCCGCGGATGACGGTGCCCGCGTTGCCCGGGTCGCGGACGTTGGCCAGCACCACGACGAAGTCGTCCGGGCCCAGGTCGGCGAGCACCTGCTCTGCCGTGACATGCATCCGGGTGGCCACGGCCAGGACACCCTGTGGGTGCGAGGTGTCGGCCATCTCGGCCAGCACCTGCTCGGTGCTCCGCTGCAGGTGCACCCCGGCAGCACGGGCCAGCTCCTCCATCTCGGTATGCCGTGCCGCCGCCTCGGGGGTGAGGTAGACCGCCTCGGCCCGGTGCCCCGCATGCCGGAGCAGCTCGCGCACCCCCTGCGGCCCTTCGACCAGGAACCGGTCGTGCCGGTCACGGGCAGCACGACGCCCCAGGGCCCGGATCGAGCCGACCCGGTCGCTGCGAGGGTTGTCCAGCAACGGCGGGTCAGCACTCAATGGTCGATCCCAGGGCCTGGGGCGTCGGACACCGCGCTCAGGCGGCGGAGGAGTCGCCGGAGGGCTGCGCCGGGACGTTGTCCTTGGCGAGCTGGACCAGGGTGGCGAAGGCAGCCTCGTCCTGCACGGCCAGCTCGGCGAGCATGCGACGGTCGACCTCGACGTCAGCGGCCTTCAGGCCCTGGATGAAGCGGTTGTAGGTCATGCCGTGGGCTCGGGCACCGGCGTTGATGCGCTGGATCCAGAGCCGGCGGAAGTCCCCCTTGCGGGCTCGGCGGTCGTTGTAGCTGTAGACCAGCGAGTGGGTGACCTGCTCCTTGGCCTTGCGGTAGAGCCGCGAACGCTGCCCGCGATAGCCGCTGGCGCGCTCGAGGACGACCCGGCGCTTCTTATGGGCGTTGACCGCCCGCTTCACGCGTGCCACGTGAGTACTCCTGTCGATCGGTGGGGTAGTGGGAGGGTGCCGGTGAGGCCGTGCGTGCTGCGGTCAGCGACCGAGCAGCTTCTTGACCTTCCGGGTGTCCGCGGCGCCCACGACGGTGTCGTTGGCCAGCCGTCGGGCGGCGCTGGAGCTGCGCTCCTGGAACTTGTGGACGTGCCGGGCGCGCTGGCGCATGATCTTGCCCGAACCGGTCACCCGGAACCGCTTCTTGGCCCCGCTGTGCGTCTTCATCTTCGGCATCTGCCGGTCTCCTTGCTGTCGTGCCGGGCGTGGCCCGGCTCTGCTTCGGTGCGTGCTGTGAACCGGCGGTGCGCGCCGGGATGGCGCCGCTGCGGTGGGGTGTTGCTGGCTCAGCCCGTCGAGACCTCGGAGGACTCCGGGGCGGCGGCCTCGTCGTCGTCAGGCTCCGCTGCGCGCTCGGCGTCGCGGCGCTTCTGGTTGCGCACCTCGGTCTTCTTCTTGGCCGGCCCCAGGACCATCACCATGTTGCGTCCGTCCTGCTTGGGCGCGCTCTCGACGAAGCCGAGCTCGGCGACGTCCTCGGCGAGCCGCTGAAGCAGCCGGAAGCCGAGCTCGGGCCGGGACTGCTCCCGCCCGCGGAACATGATGGTGACCTTGACCTTGTCGCCGCCCTTGAGGAAGCGGACGACGTGGCCCTTCTTGGTGCCGTAGTCGTGCGCGTCGATCTTGGGGCGGAGCTTGATCTCCTTGATCACGGTGTTGACCTGGTTCTTGCGGGCCTCCCGCGCCTTCATGGCGGCTTCGTACTTGTACTTGCCGAAGTCCATGAGCTTGGCGACCGGGGGCCGAGCCATCGGGGCCACCTCGACGAGGTCGAGGTCGGCCTCGGCGGCCAGGCGCAGCGCGTCCTCGACGCGCACGATCCCGACCTGCTCACCGTTGGGGCCAACCAACCGCACTTCCGGGACCCGGATGCGGTCGTTGATGCGAGGATCGCTGATGTGGATGCTCCTTCGTCATGTCGGATGTGCCGACCCCCGGGCACGGAAAAGGCCTCCCGGCACGGGGTGCATGGGAGGCCTGAGCTGAGCGCGAGGGAAACTCCGACGATATGCCGTCGCCCGCCGAATCGTGTGGGTCACGTCCGGTCCCTCGCACCGCTGACCCGGCGACCTGGGCGGTCGGCGCGGGTGGAGACTCAGGGCCTCGCTTGCACCGCATCCCACAGCCGTCACCGGCCGTCGGACACGTAGTCTGTGGACAGGCTATCAGCCCTGCCCCGGTGGACGAAGTCACCGAGTCGGTCGGCAAGAGGGGGAGGCGAGTCGTGAGCAGCTCGCCTGATTCGTGGGATCCGCGACGCTACCTCACCTACGCCGACGAACGGGGTCGTCCGTTCGTCGACCTGCTGGCCCGCATACCTGCCGAGCAGGTCCGCCGGGTGCTCGACCTCGGGTGCGGGCCCGGCACCCTCACCGCACTGCTCGCCCAGCGGTGGCCGGGAGCCGAGGTCGTGGGAGTGGACTCCTCGCCGGAGATGATCGCGGCGGCCGCGCAGGTGCCGGGTCCGAGGTTCGTGCTCGGCGACCTGCGCACCTGGACGACGCCGGAGCCGGTGGACGTGCTCATCACCAACGCCGCTCTGCAGTGGGTCCCCGGACACCTGCAGCTGCTGCCCCGGCTGGTTGCCCAAGTCCGCCCCGGTGGCTGGCTGGGACTGCAGGTGCCGGGCAACCACGACGAGCCGAGTCACACGATCCGGCGCGAGCTGGCCGCCGAGGAGCCGTATGCCGCGCACACGGCAGGCGTCGGGGCACCGCTCTCCCACGACCCGCAGACCTACCTCGAGACCCTCTCCGCACTGGGCTGCACCGTGGACGCGTGGGAGACGACCTACCTGCACGTGCTGCAGGGCGCCGACCCCGTCTTTGCGTGGGTGTCCGGTACCGGTGCCCGGCCCACCCTGCAGGCTCTGCCGGAGGGCCTGCGCCCGCGCTTCGAAGCGGAGTTCCGGCAGCGGCTCGCCCGGGCCTATCCCCCGCGACCCGAAGGGGTCCTGCTGCCGTTCCGGCGCGTGTTCGCCGTCGCCCGGAGACCGCATACTTGAGTCATTCCAGAATGCGTGGTTGGGTGAGCCTGTGACCATCGGCACCACGAGCAGCCGCGACGCCCTGCGGGGGGCCGGCCTGCGGGTGACCCTTCCCCGCGGAGCCGTGCTGGACAGCGTGCGTGCCGACCCGCATGCCGATGTGGAGAGCCTGACCCGCGCCGCGCGCGACCGGCTGGGCTCGGTGTCGGTGCAGGCCGTCTACGACGTGCTCCGGGTGTTGAGCGAGGCCAGGCTGATCCGCCGGGTGGAGCCGGCCGGCTCACCGGCCCGCTACGAGATCGAGCGCGGCGACAACCACCACCACCTCACCTGCCGCACCTGCGGAGTGCTCGTCGACGTGCCCTGCGCGACCGGTGAGCCCCCCTGTGTGCAACCGCCGTCGGTGCATGGATTCACCCTGCACGAGGCCGAGATCATCTACTGGGGCCAGTGCCCCGCCTGCCAGAACAACACCGCACAGACCACCACCCGAGGAGAGATGACATGACCGACCAGCCCACCCCCACGTCGGCGCCCGGCACCGGCTCGACGACCGACACCGGCTCCCCCGCGCCGAGTGACCGCAACAGCCTCACGATGGGCGCCGACGGCCCGATCCTGCTGCACGACGTGCACTTCCTGAACCAGATGGCGCACTTCAACCGCGAGCGCGTGCCGGAGCGCAACGTGCACGCCAAGGGCGGTGGCGCGTTCGGGGTCTTCGAGACCACCGAGGACGTCAGCGCCTACACCAAGGCCGGGCTCTTCCAGTCGGGTGTGCGCACCGAGATGCTGGCCCGCTTCAGCACCGTCGCCGGTGAGCAGGGCTCCCCCGACACCTGGCGCGACCCCCGCGGGTTCTCGCTGAAGTTCTACACGACGGAGGGCAACTACGACCTGGTCGGCAACAACACCCCGGTCTTCTTCGTCCGCGACACGATGAAGTTCCCGCACTTCATCCGGTCGCAGAAGCGCCGCGGCGGCAATGGACTGCGCGACAACCACATGCAGTGGGACTTCTGGGGCCTCAACCCCGAGTCGGCGCACCAGGTGACCTACCTGATGGGCGACCGCGGCATCCCCGCCTCGTGGCGCACCATGAACGGCTACGGCTCGCACACCTACCTGTGGATCAACGAGGCCGGTGAGAAGTCGTGGGTGAAGTACCACTTCCACAGCGACCAGGGTGTGCACGGGCTGAGCGGCGAGGAGGCCACCCGCATCGCGGGGGAGGACGCCGACTTCCACCGCCGCGACCTCTATGACGCCATCGAGGGGGGCAACCACCCGAGCTGGACCCTGCACGTGCAGGTCATGCCGTACCAGGACGCCAAGACCTACCACCTCAACCCCTTCGACCTGACCAAGGTCTGGCCGCACGAGGACTACCCGCTGATCAAGGTCGGCACGATGACCCTTGACCGCAACCCGGACAACTTCTTCGCCCAGATCGAGCAGGCCGCCTTCGAGCCCTCCGCGCTGGTCCCGGGCATCGGCTTCTCCCCCGACAAGATGCTGCTGGGCCGAGCCTTCGCGTATGCCGACACGCACCGGCACCGCATCGGCCCCAACTACCTGCAGCTGCCGGTCAACCAGCCGAAGAACGCGCAGCACCACAACACCTACACCTTCGACGGTGCGATGTCCTACCAGCACAGCGGCGACGCCCCCGTCTACGCGCCCAACAGCGAGGGCCGCGGGTATGCCGACCAGACCGGTGAGATGGAGGAGTCCTGGGAGGCCGACGGCGCCATGGTGCGTCAGGCCTACACGCTGCGTCCGGACGACGACGACTTCACCCAGGCCGGCAACCTGGTGCGCGAGGTGTGGGACGACCAGCAGCGGGCCGACTTCGTCGACACCGTCGCCGGTCACCTGCTCGGCGGCGTCAAGGGCGACGTGCTCGAGCGCGCCTTCGGCTACTGGAAGAACGTCGACGAGGACACCGGGGCCCGGATCGAGGCCAAGGTGCGCGAGGGCGTCGGCGCCGCCAACCCGGGCGGCGAGGACGAGCAGGCCATGGCGGAGGCCGGCATCTCCCGCTGACCTGACGACCGTTGTGCGCGCGGACGCACCCTGCGCAACCCCCAGTCGCGCGCACAACGGTGGGTGCGACGCGTCAGTCCTCGCGCAGGGTGAAGCTCAGCGCGTCGATGCGCGCGCGCACCTCCCCGTCCGCGGCCAACCGCTCGCCGACCCGGGTGACCAGGGCCTGCACCTCGTCGCGGCGGAGCCCCGGGCCCAGGGTGAGGGTGACCTGCAGCGCGCCGTGCGAGCCCGCGGCCAAGGTGTATGCCGTGGCCGCGTTCTCGACGGTCAACGCAGCTGCCACCGCCGAGTCCACGGCGGAGTCGAGGTGCGCGGGCTGCCAGGGCCGGTCCATGGCCAAGGCCCAGACCATCGAGGACCGTAGGGCATAGCCGCCGCGACCGGCCCCGTGCTCCGAGCCGAGGTCGAGCAGCACGGTGCCACAGCTCTCCTGTACGGCTGCCAGCGCGGCACGCTGCGCCGTCACCGGCACCGGTCGGGCCGTCGAGTCCCAGGCGGCCAAGGCCGAGAGGCTGGTGAACGCCGGCAACGCCCGGGCGCCGTCCGGGGCGACCAGGGTCACGGCTGCCATGTCGCTGCTGGCATCGGCGCGGAGTCCGCTCGGGGTTCCCGCCCCCGGCTCGCCGTGCGAAGCACCGCTCGCCTCGCTGACAGCGACCGTCTCGCCCGGCAGCGCGACCACCGGCACGAGCAGGCGTGCCCGGCTGACCGCCCCCACCAGGGCGATCTCGTCCGAGGGGTCGGCCAAGACGCGCAGCAGTGCCGGGTCGGCGCTGCCGGAGTCGCCGTCGAAGCCCGGGCCGGTCAGGGTGCGCCCCGCCCACGGCACGCCCGCGGTGGCGTGCCCCTGCTGCGGGTCGTGCCCGGTGAAGCGTCCGCCGCTCACCGGGCCGCCACCAGCGCCTCGCCGAGTGTGAACGTGCCGTGGTACAGCGCGGCCCCCAGGATCGCGGCGGTGACCCCGCTGCCGGTCAGCGCACGCAGCGCGCGGATGTCACCGAGGTCGCGCACACCACCGGATGCGACGACCGGTGACCCCAGCCGCTGCGCCACCTCGCGGAAGAGGTCCGCGTCGACCCCGGTGCGCGCTCCGTCCCGGGAGGCGTCGGCGACCACGAAGGTCGCCGCCGGCAGACCGGACAGGCTGCGCAAGACGTCATCGACCTCCCCGATCCGCACGTCGACCCCGCGCGCGACCACGGCGCCACCCTGCACGTCGATCCCGACCGCGATCCGCTCGCCGTGCCGTCGCACGGTCGCCCACACCCACTCCAGGTCGAGCAGGGCCGTACTGGCCAGGTTGACCCGTGCGGCTCCGGTGGCCAGGGCTACCTCGAGGCTCTCCTGGTCCGCGATCCCCCCGGAGACCTGCACCGGCACCGGCGACTCCCGCACCAACCGGGTCAGCACCGCTGCGTTGTCGCCCCCGGTCCGACGGGCCCGGTCGAGATCCACCAGGTGCAGCCAGGTCGCCCCAGCCTGCGCCCACGCCTGTGCGATCGCGCGTGGGTCGGCCACGCCGGAGACGACCTGCGCGGCCCGCCCACCCGCGACGTCGATCGCGGGGAGCAAGGTGAGCGACGTCATACCTCTGCGCCGAGCTCACGCCGCAGCAGCACGGCGTCGCGCACGGCGTCCTCGAAGTAGCCGACCTCCCTCCGATCGGGCAGCAGGACACGAGCGCCGGGGAGGTCCTGGGCTGCCCGGGGGGCCGCCAGCAGGTGGGCACCGGGCAGCCCGAGTATGTCGAGCACCGCCTGGAGCAGCCGCACCGGCGGGTGGTGCAACTCGGCCAGCATCGCCGTGAGCTCGGCGCGGGAGCCACCACCGGCCGCAGCAACGACCGGGCGCGCGGACGCCCGCTCGATGCCGGGCGGGCGCAGGACCCCGTGTTCAGGATCCCAGACCACCCAGCTGACCTGCCTGCGCCGGTGCCGCGACTGGACGGTGAGCACGGCGCGCTCGCCGATCAGCCAGCAGCCCAGGGTCGGAGCCGCCCGCACCGGCGCCGGTCGGGCGGCGCACAGCGTGGCAGCGTCGTCATAGGGAGCCCGGACCGCCGGGCGATCCTGCGGAACCAGCACCGTGCGCTCCCCCAGGGGTGCGACGACGACCGGCACCACTCCACGGGCCGCCCAGTCGGCGACCTCCTCCACCGGACCCGCCGTGAGCAGGAGGCCCTGCGTCACGGCTGCAGGACGGCTGCCGGGCCGCTCGGTCGGAGTCACCGGGCCATCCTACGAACGGCGCAGGCGGTACGAGCGACTCGGGCGGGCGGGCAGGTCCTGGCCGTAGAACCGGCGCTCGACGACCATCCGGCTGCGGCGGGCCTGACGTCGCCACTCCCCCGCCAGCTCGCCTCCGTGCCCTGCTCCACGACCCAGGATCCGGGCCATCCCGTCGGCGTCCCGGTGGTTGCTCGGGACCGAGTCCACCGGCCGTCCCCGCCAGACCACCCCGACGTCGCGCAGCCGGGAGGCCAGGGCCCAGGCCTGCCGCAGCACCTGCGCGTCGCCGGGTGTGACCAGCTCGGCCTCGACCGCCGCCTGCAGGGCAGGAAGGGTGCCGGTCGTGCGCAGTCCCGGGAGGCGGTGGGCGTGCTGCAGCTGCAGCAGCTGCACGACCCACTCCACGTCGGTGAGCCCACCCATCCCGAGCTTGAGATGGGTGCGCGGGTCGGCTCCGCGGGGCAGTCGCTCCGCCTCCATCCGCGCCTTCAGCTTGCGCAGGTCGCGCAGCGCGGCGTTGCTCAGGCCGGCCTCCGGCCAGCGCAGCGGGTCGATCACCTCGACGAAGTCCGTCGCCAGCTCCGCGGAGCCGGCGATGACCCGGGCCCGCAGCAGCGCCTGGGACTCCCAGCCGGCGGACCAGCGGGCGTAGTAGGCCTGGTAGGAGTCGAAGCTGCGCACCAGGGGACCGGCGCGGCCCTCGGGGCGCAGCCCGGCGTCCAGCTCCAGCGTGGGGTCCGGCCCGTGGCCACCCAACCCCTTGCGCAGCTCCGCGATGACGTCTGCCGCCTGCTGGCCGTGGTCCGCTCCGGACGATCCTGACTCCGCTGCCGATGAGTCGGCCCGGTAGCAGTACTGGACGTCCGCGTCGCTGCTGTAGCCCAGCTCGCGGCCGCCAAGACGGCCCATCCCCACGATCACGATCTCGACCGACAGAGGGTGCCCGCGCCGTTCGGTCACGACCCGTCGGGCGACGTCCAGACCGGCGGCCAGGTAGACGTCGGTCAGGTCGGTCAGCGCCAGCCGCACGGTGGCCTCCGGCACCTCACCGACGAGGTCACCGAGCACGACCCGGACGAGCTCGCGCGCGCGCACCGACCGGACGGTCGCGAAGCCGTCCACGCCGGCGTCGTGCCGCTGCACGGCCGCCGCCATCCGGGCCTCCAGCGCCTCC
Organism: Ornithinimicrobium sp.; assembly: GCF_051004135.1. Taxonomy (GTDB): domain Bacteria; phylum Actinomycetota; class Actinomycetes; order Actinomycetales; family Dermatophilaceae; genus Ornithinicoccus. The sequence continues at coordinate 14,737 of NZ_JBPCKQ010000146.1, read as the reverse complement.
CTCGACAGGGGCGTCAGGCCGGCGGTGTCGCCGAGCAGCGCCACGGTCTCCGGCGACTTGATCAGCAGATCCACGGCATACCGGCTGGTCGAGAGCACCTTCGCCAGGCGCTGCGCGGCACTGCCCTCGTCCCGCAGCATGCCCAGGTACCAGTGAGTGGAGCCCAGCGCGTCGCTGATCTGCCGGAACGCCAGCAGCCCGGCGTCGGGGTCGGCACCGTCGGCGAACCAGCCGAGCATCACCGGCAGCAGGGTGCGCTGGATGGTAGCCCGCCGGGAGACGCCGGAGGTGAGCGCCTCCAGGTGGCTCATCGCTCCGGCGGGGTCCCGGAAGCCCAGGGCCGCCAGCCGGGTCCGAGCCGCCTCCGGCGACAGCCGTTGATGGTCGGCGCTCAGCCGGGCCACCGCGACCAGCAGCGGACGATAGAAGAGCCGCTCGTGCAGACGTCGCACCTCCCGCTGCTCGGAGCGCCAACGCGTCTCGATGCTGCGACCCGGCTCACCCCGCTCCCCCAAAGAGCGGCCCAGCCGGCGCAGGTCCAGCTCGCCGGTCGGCATCAGATGGCTGCGCCTCATCTTGTGCAGCTGCACCCGGTGCTCCAGCACGCGCAGCAGACGGTAGGCCTGGTCCAGGGCCGCGGCGTCGCTGCGGCCGACGTAGCCGCCGTCGCGCAGCGACTGCAGCGCCTCCAGGGTGGTGCCCGAGCGCAGCGACTCGTCGGCGCGGCCGTGCACCAGCTGCAGCAGCTGGATGCTGAACTCGATGTCGCGCAACCCCCCCGGACCGAGCTTGAGCTGTCGATCCGCCTCACCGGGGGCGACGCTGTCCTCGACCCTGCGTCGCATCGCCTGCACGTCCTCGACGAAGCCCTCCCGGTGCCCCGCCTCCCAGACCAGCGGCGAGACCATGTCGAGCCACTCCTGCCCGACCCCGGCGTCCCCGGCGATCACCCGGGCCTTGAGCAGGGCCTGGAACTCCCAGGTCTTGGCCCACCGTTGGTAGTACTCCCGGTGCGAAGTCAGCGAGCGCACCAGGGGCCCGTCCTTGCCCTCCGGTCGCAGGGCGGTGTCCACGGGCCACAGCGACCCCTCGCCGGTCGCTTGTCCACAGATCCGCATCACGGCGCTGGCCACCCGGGTCGCCGTCTGCAACGCGAGGGCCTCCTCGACACCGTCGGCGGGGGCGGCGAGGAAGATCACGTCGACGTCGCTGACGTAGTTGAGCTCGCACCCGCCGCACTTGCCCATCCCGACGACCGAGACGCGGCAGGCGCCCGAGCCCTCCACCTCGGCGCAGGCCAGGTGCAGAGCGGCCTGGACCGCACTGCCGGCCAGCTCAGCCAGCGCGGCGGCCGCGGCGGGAAGGGCCGCCAGGGGGTCGTCCGCGGTCAGGTCGGCGACCGCAACCCGAAGCAGCTGCCTGCGGTAGGCCACCCGCAAGGCGTCGGCGCCCGCGCGCCCGGTGAGGCCGCGCACCGCCGCCACTACCGCGGCGGGATCCGGGGCAGCAGCATCCGCGACATCGCGCAGGTGCTCGGGATGCTTGACCAGGTGGTCGGTCAGGGCGGTCGAGGCACCCAGCACCGCAAGGACGCGTCGCCGAGACACCCCCTCCCGGGACAGCACGTCGGCCGCGCCTTCGTCGCGCTCCACCAGCCGGACCAGGGCCAGGGCGGCCTCGTTGGGGTCGGCCACCGCCCCCAGGTCAGCGACCAGGGCACCCTCGTCGGTGTCGGCTCGCAGATGGTCCAGCGCCGTGGCGATCAGGCTGCTGGCGCGGCGGGTCTGCACGAAGCCGGCGCGGGCCAGCGCGGCCACCGCCGTCGCGGTGTCCCCGGCACTGCGCTCGCTCACAATCGCACCAGGTAGCGATCCAGCTCGAAGGTCGTGACCTGCGACCGGTAGTCCGACCACTCCTGCCACTTGTTGCGAAGGAAGAAGTCGAACATCTGCTCGCCGAGCGTCTCGGCGACCAGCTCGCTCTCCTCCATGACAGCCACGGCCTCGCCCAGCGACTGGGGCAACGGCGCGATGCCCATCGCCCGGCGCTCCCCGTCGGTCAGCGCCCAGACGTCGTCCTCCGCCTCGTCGGGCAGGTCATAGCCCTCCTCGATGCCCTTCAACCCGGCGGTCAGCACCAGCGCGTAGGCGAGGTAGGGGTTGCAGGCCGAGTCGATCGAGCGGATCTCCAGGCGCCGCGAGTGCGGGTTGCCGATGGAGTACATCGGGACCCGGAGCAGGGCGCTGCGGTTGTTGTGCCCCCAGCACACGTGGGCCGGTGCCTCGCCGCCACCCCACAGCCGCTTGTAGGAGTTGACCCACTGGTTGGTCACCGCGCTGATCTCCCGGGCGTGCCGCAGCACCCCGGCCGCGAACCGGCGCCCGGTCTGGCTGATCTCGTAGTCGGCGGACGGCTCGTAGAACGCGTTGTTGTCACCCTCGAACAGGGACACGTGCGTGTGCATCCCGGACCCCGGCTGGCCCGCGAGGGGCTTGGGCATGAAGCTGGCCAAGGCGCCGTTCTGCAGCGCCACCTCCCGCACCACCGTGCGGAAGGTCATGATGTTGTCGGCCATCGACAGCGCGTCGGCGTAGCGCAGGTCGATCTCGTTCTGACCCGGCCCGCCCTCGTGGTGGCTGAACTCCACCGAGATGCCCATCTCCTCGAGCATGGTGATCGCTGCCCGCCGGAAGTCATGGCCGTCGCCGCGGGCCACATGGTCGAAGTAGCCGGCCTGGTCCACTGGGATCGGCACCGTGCCCGGCTCGTAGGGCTCCTTGAACAGGTAGAACTCGATCTCCGGGTGGGTGTAGAAGGTGAAGCCCCGGTCCGTCGCGATGTCCAGCGACCGCCGCAGGACGTGCCGCGAGTCGGTCATCGAGGGCGTGCCGTCCGGCATCCGGATGTCGGCGAACATCCGCGCCGTCCCGGGGTTGTCGCCCCGCCAGGGCAGCACCTGGAAGGTGGCGGCGTCGGGCTGCACGACCATGTCGGCTTCGTAGACCCGGGTGAACCCCTCGATGGCGCTGCCGTCGAAGCCGATGCCCTCGGTGAAGGCCTGCTCCAGCTCGGCCGGTGCCACGGCCACGGACTTCAGGGCGCCGAGGATGTCGGCGAACCACAGCCGCACGAAGCGGACGTCGCGTTCTTCGATGGTGCGGAGCACGAACTCCTGCTGACGGTCCATGCCCGCCATCCTGCCGTATGCCGTCACCGGCGGGGAGGGGACGGGGCTGCGACAATGCGCGGGTGGAGTTCGTCAGTGCCTACGACCAGGGGTTCGCCCGGGTGGCCGCGTGCACGCTGCCGCTGGCCATCGCCGACCCCGCGACCAACGCGGAGCGCACCCTGGCCCAGGCTCGGGCCTGCCACGAGGAGTCCGTCGCCGTGGCCGTCTTCCCCGAGCTCGGACTCAGCGGCTACGCCATCGACGACCTGTTGCTGCAGGACCCGGTCCTCGACGCCGTGCTGGCCGGTCTGGACGTCATCGTGCAGGCCAGCGCCGACCTGCTCCCCGTCCTGGTCGTCGGGGCACCCCTGCGGCACGGCCTGTCGCTCTACAACTGCGCGGTGGTGATCCACCGGGGCCGGGTCCTCGGGGTAGCGCCCAAGTCCTACCTGCCCAACTACCGCGAGTTCTACGAGCCGCGGCACTTCGCGGCGGGCGCGGACCTGCACGGCGCCACCCTGCGGATCGGCGACACCGACGTGCCGTTCGGTCCCGACCTGATCTTCACGGCGACCGATGTGCCCGGCCTGGCACTGCACGTCGAGGTGTGCGAGGACGCGTGGGTGCCGGTGCCGCCCAGCGCGCAGGCCGTGCTGGCCGGAGCGACCGTGGTGGCCAACATCTCCGGCAGCCCGATCAACATCGGCAAGTCGGCGCAGCGGCACGCGTTGTGCGCCCAGGCCAGCGCCCGCCAGCTGTGCGCCTACGTCTACACCTCCGCCGGGGAGGGCGAGTCGACGACGGACCTGGCCTGGGACGGACAGTCCATGGTGCACGAGCTCGGCGTGCTGCTGGCGGAGTCGGAGCGCTTCGCCCAGGGGCCGCACCGCTGCGTGGCCGACGTCGACCTGGAGCGCATCCGGGCCGACCGGGTGCGGATGGGCACGTTCGCGGACAACGCGCGGTCCCGGGCCGGGCGAGCGACCCCCTTCCGGACGGTCGAGTTCACCCTGGCGCCACCGCATACCGACATCGGACTGCTGCGCGAGGTGGACCGCTTCCCGTTCCTGCCCAACGACCCGGTCCAGCTCGCACAGGACTGCTACGAGGCCTACAGCATCCAGGTCGCCGGGCTGGAGCGGCGGCTCACCGCAATCGGCGACCCCAAGGTCGTCCTCGGGGTGTCCGGGGGCCTGGACTCCACCCACGCTTTGATCGTCGCGGCGCGCGCGATGGACCGGCTCGGGCGACCACGCAGCGACATCCTGGCCTACACCCTGCCCGGGTTCGCCACCTCAGAGCAGACCAAGACCCACGCCACCGCGCTGTCCCGTGCGCTGGGCGTGAGCTTCGAGGAGATCGACATCACCCCGGCCGCCCGGCAGATGCTGGGCGACCTGGGCCACCCGTTCGCCGCCGGCGAACCCGCATACGACGTCACCTTCGAGAACGTCCAGGCCGGGTTGCGCACCGACTACCTGTTCCGGCTGGCAGGCCACCACGGCGGCATCGTGCTCGGCACCGGCGACCTGTCCGAGCTGGCGCTGGGCTGGTGCACCTACGGCGTCGGCGACCAGATGTCGCACTACACGGTCAACTCCGGTGTGCCCAAGACGCTGATCCAGCACCTGATCCGGTGGGTGATCGACTCCGCGCAGTTCGAGGACGAGGTCGGCGAGCTGCTGCAGGCGGTCCTGGACACCGAGATCAGCCCCGAGCTGGTGCCGGCGGGTGAGGACGAGCAGCCGCAGAGCACGCAGGCCGTGATCGGGCCCTACGAGCTGCAGGACTTCCACCTGCACCATGTGATCCGGTGGGGGTTCCGGCCCAGCCGCATCGCTTTCCTGGCCTGGCACGCCTGGCACGACGTGGAGGGCGGGGCCTGGCCGCCGGGGTTCCCGGACGAGCGGCGGCACGCCTATGACCTGGCCACGATCCGGGGGTGGCTGGAGGTGTTCTTGCAGCGATTCTTCGGCTTCAGCCAGTTCAAGCGGTCGGCGCTACCCAACGGTCCCAAGGTCTCCACGGCGGGCGCGCTCTCGCCGCGGGGCGACTGGCGGGCGCCGTCCGACGGCAACGCCGCGGCCTGGCTGGCCGAACTGCACGCCCACGTCCCCGAGGCCTGAGGCCTGAGGCCTCGGAGACGTGGGCGTCACTCGGGTGGCAGGTTTGCCACAGCCTTGCGGTATGCCGTGTCCAGGTCCGCAAGGTCGGCCCGGTAGTCGGCGATCCGGCAACCGAGCCCGTTGGCCTTGACCGCGATCCCCTCGGCAGCCCAACGCGGCCTCGCCCGCGTGAGCAGGTCGCCGCCGAAGTCGCCGTCTCGGCTCACTACCCGCCACCACGGCACGTCGGAGCCGAAGCGGCGCAGCACGTTGCCGACGTGTCGCGGCCCGATGCCGACCAGAGCAGCGATGTCACCGTAGGAGACCACCCGGCCCGGCGGGATCTGCTCGACGGCGCGCAGCACGTGCTCGGCCAGCAGGTCATCCACCCGGCCAGGCTACCGACGCGCCCCCAGCCGGCCGCGCACACGGCATACGCTGGAGGTCATGAGCGACCTGACGATCGGCTACGCCGCGATGCTGGAGCAGTTCCACCCCACCGAGGCGGTCGCGCTCACCGCATACGCCGAGGAGCACGGCTTCTCCGGCTGCATGGCGGCCGACCACTTCGCGCCGTGGGTGCCCCAGCAGGGCCAGGCGGCGTTCGTCTGGAACGTGCTGACCGCGGTCGGCGAGCGCACCACCGGAGACCTGGGCCCGGGCGTGGTCTGCCCCAGCTTCCGTTGGCACCCGGCGATGGTCGCCCAGGCCGCTGCCACCCTGGAGGCGATGTATCCGGGCCGGTCCTGGCTCGGCGTCGGCGCCGGCGAGGCGCTCAACGAACACGTCGTCGGCGGCTACTGGCCCGAGGCCGGCGAGCGCTCCCGGAGGATGTTCGAGGCGGTCGAGCTGATCAACAAGCTGTATGCCGGGTCGCTGGCCGGCAAGGACGTCAAACACGCCGGTGAGTTCTTCACGATGGAGACCACCCGGATCTGGACGATGCCCGAGCAGGCCCCGCCGATCCTGGTCGCCACCGCCGGGCCGCTCAACGCCAAGAAGACCGGGCGGCTGGCCGACGGCATCATCACCGTCGGCGCCCCGCTGGACAAGATCGAGATGCTGTTCGGCAAGTTCGCCGAGGGCGCCCGCGAGGCCGGCAAGAACCCGGACACGATGCCGCGAGTGCTGCAGGTGCACCTGTCCTGGGCGCCGACGGATGAGGAGGCGCTGCGCAACGCCGTGACCGAGTGGCCCAACGGGGGGATGAAGTTCGCCAAGGCCGACATCCGCTCCCCGCATGACTTCGCCGCCATGGCGGCGCTGGTCCGTGCGGAGGACTTCGAGGGTCGGATGGTCATCTCCAGCGACCCCGACGAGCACCGCGCGCACCTGCAGCAGTACGTCGATCTCGGCTTCGACCGGATCTACCTGCACAACGTGGGCCGCAACCAGCGGGAGTGGATCGAGGTCTTCGGCGAGCAGGTGCTGCCCAAGCTGAGCCGGTGAGCACCCGCTGGCAGGACCTCGCCGACGACGAGCAGGTCGCCGGCTACGACCGCCGGATGGCCGACAACCTGGAGCAGGTCCGCACCGCCGGGGGCAGCGTGCACGCCGAGGCCGACCTGGTCGCGCGCTTGGTGCCGGCCGGCAGCGGCGTGCTCGACGCCGGCTGCGGCACCGGCCGGATCACCTGGCCGCTCGCCGATCTCGGCTACCGGGTCACCGGGGTCGACAACGACCCTCGGATGCTGGAGATCGCCCGCCGACGCACCGGCCCCGCTGACTCGCCCGAGCCGACGTGGGTGCAGGCCGACGTCACGACATACCACGGTGCACCGGTCGACCTGGTCCTGGCAGCGGGCAACCTGCTGCCGCTGCTCGCGCAGGGCAGCCTGCCGGACGCGGTCCGGTCACTGACCGCGCTGCTCGAGCCCGGTGGCCTGCTGCTCGCCGGCTACGGTCTGGACAGCGAGCACCTCCCCGGCGGCTGCCCGGTGACGCCGCTGGATGCGATCGAGCGGGCGTATGCCGATGCCGGGCTGTCGCTGCGGGCCCGGTGGGGCACCTGGGAGGGCGGCCCCTTCACCGGGGAGTATGCGGTCGACGTGTTGCTCCGCGGACTCTGAGGCGCCTCAGGACGAGTCCTTGTCGTCCCAGCCGTCGTCCTTGCGGTTCTGCTCGTCCCACTCTGCGGTGCGCTCGGCCGCCTTGGCCAGCGCCTGATCCGCCTCGGCGTGCGTGTCGTAGGGGCCCATCAGCTGCGCGGCCCGGGCCCGCTTGGGGTCGTCGTGCGCCTCGACCTCGTGGCTGTCGACGTTGAACCAATACTGCATCCGATCCTCCTGGTGGGTGGGGCGACACCTAGACTTCACCGCATGCCGACCGCCTCCGCAACTCTGTCCCCCGGCCGGGTCTCCGAGCGCCGCGACGTGCCCAGCTCCATCGCCCGTCCGGAGTATGTCGGCCGTCCCGGGCCGACGCCGTTCACCGGGTCGGAGGTCAAGAGCGCCGAGGTGATCGAGGCCATGCGGGTGGCCGGCCGGGTCGCCGCGCAGGCCCTGGGCGAGTGTGGCCGGGTCATCGCGCCCGGGGTGAGCACCGATGAGGTCGACCGGATCGGCCACGAGTTCCTGCTCGACCACGGCGCCTACCCCTCGACCTTGGGCTACCGCGGCTTCCCCAAGTCGCTGTGCACGTCGGTCAACGAGGTGATCTGCCACGGGATCCCCGACGACCGGCCGCTGGCCGAGGGTGACCTGTGCAACGTCGACGTCACGGCATACCTGGGTGGGGTGCACGGCGACAACAACGCGACGTTTTTGGTCGGGGAGGTCGACGAGCAGTCCCGGCTGCTGGTGGAGCGCACGCAGGAGGCGCTGGCCAGGGCGATCCGCGCGGCTCGACCCGGGCGGGCGGTCAACGTGATCGGCCGGGTGATCGAGTCCTACGCCAAGCGGTTCGGCTACGGCGTGGTGCGCGACTACACCGGGCACGGCGTGGGTGAGGCCTTCCACTCCGGGCTGGTCATCCCGCACTACGACGCGGCGCCCGACTACGGGACGGTGATCGAGCCGGGGATGACGTTCACCATCGAGCCGATGCTCAACCTGGGGACCCCGGACTGGCGCGAATGGCCCGACGGGTGGACGATCGTGACCGCGGACGGCGCCCGCTCGGCGCAGTTCGAGCACACCATCCTGATCACCGAGAGCGGCCCGGAGATCCTGACCCTGCCCTGACCGGCCGCGACTTCGCATCGACGACGACGTCCAGGAGGAAGCATGGCCAAGAAGCACGTGCTCGGTATCGACATCGGCGGCTCGGGCATCAAAGGTGCCCCCGTCGACCTCGACGAGGGCGAGTTCGCCACCGACCGCAAGCGCATCGACACCCCGAAGGAGTCGACCCCCGAGGCGGTTGCCGAGATCGTGGCACAGATCGTCGACGACTTCTCCAAGGACATCGACAAGTCCTCCCCGGTGGGCATCACGGTGCCTGCGGTCGTGCACCACGGCACCGTGCGCAGCGCCGCCAACATCGACAAGTCCTGGATCGGCAGCGACGCGGAGTCGATGTTCAGCGCAGCCATCGGCCGACCGGTGATCGTGGTCAACGACGCGGACGCGGCCGGTGCAGCGGAGATGCACTACGGCGCCGGCCGGGGCAACGAAGGCACCGTGCTGGTGGCCACCCTGGGCACCGGGATCGGCACAGCGATGTTCCTCGGTGGCGAGCTGCTGCCCAACACCGAGCTCGGCCACCTGCACCTCGACGGCAACGACGACATCGAGACCTGGGCCGCCAACAGCGTCCGGGAGAAGGAGGACCTGTCCTGGGAGGAGTGGGCAGAGCGGCTGCAGCGCTACTTCGGGCACATCGAGGACCTGCTCTGGCCCGACCTGATCGTCATCGGCGGTGGCGTCTCCAAGAAGAGCGACAAGTACGTGCCGTACCTGCACCTGCGCGCCCCGATCGTGCCGGCGCAGCTGCGCAACGACGCCGGCATCATCGGCGCGGCCTGGTTGGCCAGCCACCACCGCTCCTGACCTCCTCGCCACCCACACGTCGGCCGCCGAGCCGCCCCCGCCGCCAAGACCCTCGCCTTCGGCGCAGGCCATCGGCTTAAGTGCAGAACATCGCGCTACAGAGCGATGCTCTGCACCTTGGGCAATCCTCTGGATAGCAAGCGCTGTGCTGAGACACCCCAAGACGTCGATGTCACCCCGGCCGTCACCGAGCGCCGACATCGTTGTCCACCGGCTGCAGAGCGCGTTCAGCGCGGAGGCCTGCAGGAGGGCCATGCTGAGCCGATGGACTCCGCTTTACGCCTCTTGATGGACAGCCGCCGCCACGTCATCACGGCGGCTGCGGCGACCGAGCTCGGCGTCTCGCCGCGTGATCTTCGCGCACTGGTCGCCAAGGGCGAGCTCTTCCGACGGTGCAGAGGCGCGTATGTCGACGGTGCGGCCTTCCGCGCTGCTTCGTCCGAGGAGCAACACTGCTTCCGGGCCCGTGGCGTGCTTGCGCTGCTTCCGAGCGGGTTCGCGCTGAGCCATCATTCCACCGCCGCTGCCTGGTCACTTCCCTGGCTCGGCGCCATTCCTCGGCGGGTACATCTGGTGCGGGAGGGTCCGGGACAGCATCGGCGGAGCACAACCCACACCATTCATCGCAGTCTTCCATCGGTGCGCCTCCAGGACCGCGACGGGCTGCGGGTCATCGAGCCGGCTTATGCCATCTTGGGGATCGCTGCCGAGAACGGTCTGCGGCAAACTGTCGCCGTCCTGGATGCTGGGCTGCATACCGGCCTGGTCGCCTCCAGCCGAATCGAGGAGATGCTTGGCGTCTGCCCTGGCTGGCCCGGTCACGAAGTGGTGACGGCGGCGACGGCTCTCACCGATCCCGAGGCCGAATCCCCCGGTGAGTCGCTCACCCGGCTGCTGTTGCGCAGCCTGGGCTACTCCGTCCGATCCCAGGTGGAGATCCGCGCCACAAGCCCGGAGTTCAGCGCACGGGTCGACTTCCTGTTGGAGTTCTACCCTGTGGTCATCGAGTTCGACGGACTGAAGAAGTATGCCGCCGCCGACGGGTCTGCCGATCACGGGGCGTTGGTGCGTGCGAAGGCCCGTGAGGATCGACTGCGCGCCCTCGGCTACGAGGTGGTCCGGCTGGTGTGGGCGGACCTCAAGCAACCGGAGAGAGTCCGAGAGCTCCTGGAGGCCGCGTGCCGCCGGGCCACCAAGGTCGCCTGAGATCCCAGCCCTGCGACGGGCCGGGCGCGGCATGCCGCCGGTCATCCGTGGTCGCCTCAGACGCACAGGATCGCCTCCCTGACAGAACATCGCGCTATAGAGTGATGGTCTGTCACGCGGCCGACCGTCTGCACCGAGGCCGACCGTCTGCGTTGAGCGCGAGGGGCTATGCCGAAGGGGCCGCCCGCCGCCGCCGGGTCAGGTCACCAGGAGGTGTGGCGGGGCCGGCCTTCGTCGTAGCCTGCAGCCCCCTGGATGCCGACCACGGCCCGGGAGTGGAAGTCGCCGATGGTTTGCGCCCCGGCATACGTGCACGCGCTGCGCACACCCGACACGATCTGGTCGATCACGTCCTCCACACCGGGACGCTCGGGGTCCAGGTACATCTTGGAGGAGGAGATGCCCTCCTCGAACAACGCGGACCGCGCCCGGTCGAAGGCGGACAGGTCGCGGGTGCGCCGGCTCACCGCCCGCGCCGAGGCCATCCCGAAGCTCTCCTTGTAGTACCGACCGTCCGGGTCGCGCATCAGGTCCCCGGGCGACTCGTAGGTCCCCGCGAACCAGGACCCGATCATCACCGACGCAGCACCGGCGGCCAACGCGAGCGCCACGTCACGGGGGTGCTTCACGCCGCCGTCGGCCCAGACCTGCGCGCCCCCTTCCTTGGCGGCAGCCGCGCACTCCAGCACTGCGGAGAACTGCGGACGACCGACCCCCGTCATCATCCGGGTGGTGCACATCGCCCCCGGGCCGACGCCGACCTTGACGATGTCGGCACCCGCCTGCGCCAGGTCCAGGGCCCCCTCGGCCGCCACGACGTTGCCGGCGACGACCGGCACCCGGCGCCCGCTCTGCCCGGCGTGGGCGTCGCGAGCCGCGACCACGCTCGGCAGCACCTCCAGCATCTTGTCCTGGTGCCCGTGCGCGGTGTCGACCACCACGACGTCGACCCCGGCGTCCAGCAGCCCGTGGGCCTTGCCCGCCACGTCACCGTTGATGCCGACGGCCGCACCGACCAGCAGCCGACCCTGCGAGTCCACGGCGGGCCGATAGATCGCCGAGCGCAGCAGGCCGGTGCGGGTCACCATGCCCAGCAGTCGGTCGTCCTGCACCACCGGGGCCAGCGCGACCCGCGCCGTCTCCAGCTGCTCGAACGCCTCCCGCACCTCGACCGCGGCACCGACCGTCAGCACCAGCTCGGACATCACGTCGCCTACCCGGGCGAACCGGTCGACCTCAGCACACTCGCCCTCGGTCACCGTCCCGACCGGACGCCCGTCCTCGACGACGATCGCGGCCCGATGCGCCCGCTTGCCCAGCACCGACAACAGCTGGGCCACCGGGGCGCCGGGGCGGATCGTGATCGGAGTCTCGAACACCGGGTGCGAGCCCTTCACCTCCGCCACGGTCGAGTCGACCGCCGCGACGGGGATGTCCTGCGGCAGGATCACCACACCGCCCCTTCTCGCCACGGTCTCCGCCATTCGGCGGCCAGCAACGGCGGTCATGTTGGCCACGACCAACGGCAGCGACGTGCCGACCCCGTCGGGCGTGCTCAGGTCGACGTCCAGCCGCGAGGTGACGCCGGAGCGCGCGGGCACCATGAAGACGTCGTTGTAGGTCAGGTCGTGTGTCGGCGCCAGGCCGTTGAGGAACTCCACGGGCGACCATGCTACGGCCGCGACCACCGGGCCGGGAGCCGAGCACCCGGCCAGCGCACGGCATACGGTGGCGGTATGCAGATCACCCACCTGGGCCACTCGTGCCTGCTGATCGAGGCTGCCGGGAGCCGGGTGCTCATCGACCCCGGCACGTTCTCCGACGCCGGGCACGTCCGCGACCTCGACGCGATCCTCGTCACCCACCAGCATCCCGACCACGTCGACCCCGCCGCCCTGCCGCAGCTGCTGGCCGACAACCCGGCGGTCCAGCTGTGCCTCGAGGCGGGCGCCGCCGACACCGTCGCCGCGGCCGAGCCGCAGCTGGGCGAGCAGATCAGCCGTATGCAGCGCGGCTCAGCCATCGAGCTCGGTGACCTCCGGGTGACCCCGGTGGGCGAGCGGCACGCGCTCATCCACGACTTCGTGCCGCGGATCGACAACCTGGGCCTGGTCGTGCAGGCCGAGGGCGAGCCCACGCTCTTCCACCCGGGGGACGCGCTGGACGCGCAGGACGACGCACTGCAGCAGGTCGACCTGCTCTGCGTCCCGGTCAACGCACCCTGGGCCCGGGTCGCCGACACCGTGAGCTTCGCCCGGCGGATCGCGCCGGGCCGGGTGATCCCGATCCACGACAGGCTGCTCAACGACACCGGGCGCACCATGTATCTGGGACACATCGAGCGGTTCGGCGCCGAGGGCGGCCTCGAGGTTCTCGATCTGCGGGACCGAGGGCCTGTCGAGTTCTGAGATGGGCCTCGCCTCGCGGATCCTGCACCACCGGCGGCTGATGCGCAGCCCGTTGTTGCTTCGCCGGCTGGGCGCGGACCGACTGCTGGGCTCCCGGCTGGTGCTGCTGGAGCACCGTGGCCGCACCTCCGGTCTGCTGCGCCAGGTGGTCCTGGAGGTGGTCGACCGGCCCGACGTGCGGACCTGGCGGGTGGTCTCGGGTCTGGGCAGGTCCTCCCACTGGTTCCGCAACATCACGACCGACCCGCGGATCCGGGTCACCTCCGGCGCGGTCAAGCATCGCCCGGGGCGAGCGGTGGTCCTCGGGCCGGACCACCCGCAGGCCACGCTCGATCGGTATGCCGCGGTGCACCCGCACGCGTGGGCGCGCCTGCAGCCGGTGCTCCAAGAACGGGCATGGCCCGGCCAAGCCTTGAGCGAGGTCATTCCGGTGGTCGACCTCGTGCTCGACGCCGATGCGCGTCAGCCGATGCCGCCGGCTCCGAAGGCCAGCCCCAGCAGGTAGGTCGCAGCGGCCGCACCGAAGCCGATGGCGAGCTGCCGCAGCCCGCGCCGCAGCGGCGAGGCCCCGGACAGCAGGCCGACGACGCCGCCGGTCAGCAGCAGCGCGATCCCGACCAGCACGGCTGCGGTCGCCAGCGCCGCCACGCCGCCGAGCCCGAACAGATAGGGCAGCACCGGGATCGACGCACCGGAGGCGAAGAAGCAGAAGCTGGAGATGGCCGCGCCCCACGGGCTGCCGACCGCTTCGTGCTCGTCCACGTCGGCCTCCGTGGCCGGCACGGCCCCCGTAGGCACCGACCCGCCGTTCCTGGTCTGGTCCAGCACGTCCGCGGCCCGCTCCCGGGCTTCCGGCTCGGCCATGCCCCGGGCGCGGTAGACCAGCGCGAGCTCGTTGACGTCGACGTCGAGGTCCTCCAGGGCCTGCTCGGCGTGAGCGGCCGGCTGGGAGGCGGCGAGCAGCTCCCGGGCCGAGCGCACCGAGATGTACTCCCCCGCCCCCATCGACAAGGCCCCGGCGAGCAGCCCGGCCATCCCGGCGGCCAGCACGACACCCGCCGAGACCCCCGTCGCACTCATCCCCATAACCAGGGCGAGGTTGGAGACCAGCCCGTCGTTGGCGCCGAACACCGCGGCGCGGAAGTTGCCGGACAGCTGCGCTCGTCCCCGCGCGGCCAGGCCGCGCAGCACCTCCTCGTGGATCGCCTCGTCGGCGGCCATCGAGCGGGCCGCGTCCTGGTCGGCCTCATAAGGCGTGTCGGCCTCGGCCCGTTGCACCAGTGCCAGGACGAAGACCCAGCCGAAGCGCCCGGCCAGCGCGGTCCACACCCGGTGCTGCAGGCTGGGGCGCGGGGCGGGGTGCGCGTGCTGACCGAGCAGGCTCACCCAGTGCTCGGCGTGCCGCTCCTCGGCGTCCGCGAGCTCGGTGAGGATGGCCCGCTCCTCCCCCTCGCGATGCTGCGCCAGCCGCCGCAACACGGCGGTCGTGCCGCGTTCCTCCGCTAGGTGTCCCCGCCATCGTCGTATGTCGTCGCTGGTGGGCTGCGAGATCGTCACGCCCCGAGGGTAGGAGGGGCTACGGGAGCGTGCCAGCAAGCACAGGCTGGCCTCACCCTCGGGGCGGATCAACCGGTCAGGTCGATGACCACGACGGCCGGACTGGCCGGCGGGCGTGGATGAGTCGACCGATACGCCGGGTAACGGCACGCCGATTCTGTGACCAGCAGCTATGTCACGGTTCTGGCCTGTGACCTGCACTTTTACCGTTGGTAGCCGTTGACGAGCGCGGTGGGGATATGGGCCTGTTGCGGACTTTCTGCGGACTGTGTGCGGACTGACGCACCCCCAGACGTTGAGCCG
>NZ_JBPCKQ010000145.1:0-51588 GCF_051004135.1 Ornithinimicrobium sp. | reverse complement strand
CGGGCAGCTGCACAGCGGCGTCGACATGTGGACCTACCTGTTCCTCCAGGAGGGGACGCTCGGCGTCGACCCGGGCCTGTTCACCGACACCCGGGGGGGCCTGCCCCCCGTCATTCACGTCGACTCCGACGCCCCGCTGTCCGACGAGAGCGGTGACCTCGTGACCGAGGAAATGTGGGGCATCTACTACAAGCCGGACTTCAACTTCGGCGGGGTGCAGGGGGGTGCGATGCCGGTCGCTGTCGACGTGCCGACGGGAGACGTCGCGGTGGACCCGTACGGCCCGGCCAGCCCCGAGCGCCGCGCCGACCGTGGATTCGCTCGGATGTGGACCTCCGCGCTGGCGCACTGCCAGCAGCGGTTCGAGGGCACGAGCCACCTGTACAAGGACGAGAACTCCGGTGGGCTCGGGTGCTTCACGCCCGACAGCTTCCCGGTCATCGACACGTTCCGGCAGAACGTCCACGTCGTCGCCGACTCCAACCACGGCTACAAGCTCATCGGAGTGGGCGAACTGGTGGCCCGCGAGCTCCTCGGTGAGCCGCAGGAGCTGCTCGCCCCCTTCCGCCTCGACCGCTATCGAACCGGCGACCTGCACCCCACCAGCAGCTCTCCCTTCCCGTGGAGCTGACCAAGCCAGACCGACCAACCTCGACCGACAGCAGCACCTGAGAAGAAGAGAGAGACCCATGCGCATCCCCTACGACGTCCCGAAGATCCACATGTACAGCCGCATCCGCAAGTCGCCGTACTTCTATGCCTCGGAGCGGCACGGCGTGCAGTCCTACACCGTGTGCAACCGGATGTACCACCCGCGGCACTACGACGACATGCTCGCCGAGTACTGGAAGCTCGTCCGCGACGTGACCCTGTGGGACGTGGGCGTCGAGCGGCAGGTCGAGATCTCCGGGCCCGACGCGTTGACGCTGGCCAACATGCTCACACCGCGCGACCTCAGCAAGTGCGCGGTCGGCCAGAACAAGTTTCTGCTCAACACCGACGTCGACGGCGGCGTGATCAACAACCCGGTGCTGCTGCGCCTGGCCGAGGACTGCTTCTGGTTCTCCGTCGCCGACGGGGACGTGCTGCTCTGGGCGAAGGGGGTGGCCAGCCAGGCCGGTCTCGATGTCCGCGTCACCGAGCCCGACGTGGCGCCCGTCCAGATCCAGGGCCCGAAGTCGCAGCCCCTGATGCGCGACCTCTTCGGCGACCAGGTCCTCGACCTCAAGTACTACTGGAGTGCGGAGTTCGAGCTCAACGGGATGGATGTCGTGGTCGGCCGCACCGGGTACACCGGCGAGATCGGCTACGAGATCTATCTGCGCAACGCCAGCCGGGACGGCATGAAGCTGTGGGACACCCTGCTCGAGGCGGGTCAACCCCACGATCTCGCCGTGATCGGTCCCTGCCAGATCCGCCGCGTCGAGGCCGGCATCCTCAGCTATGGATCCGACATCGCCCTGGACAACAACGCCTACAGCGACTACGCGTTCCTGAACCCCTACGAGATCGGCCTGGGCTGGACGGTGGACCTCGACAGCGACTCCGACTTCATCGGCAAGGAGGCGCTGGCCCGCATCGCCGAGGAAGGCGTCAGCCGCAAGGTGGTCGGCCTCGAGATCGGTGGCGACCCGATCATCGGCTACCTCGACGACTACGTGCCGGTCGTCGACGGCAGCGAGCAGATCGGCCAGGTGTCATCGGCCTTCTGGTCCCCGCGCCTGGAGAAGAACATCGGCTTCGCCCTCGTCCCCGTCGAGAAGAGCGAGAACGGCACCAAGCTGACCGTGCGCACCGCGGCCCGCGGAGACCTCGGCGCGATGGTGGTCCCGCGGCCGTTCGTCGACCCGAAGAAGGACACCCCGAAGGGCGTCCAGGCAGCCCAGGCGAGTGCATGAGCGAGACCGACGCACGCCGTCCGGGTCTGCTCGAGCGACTCGAGGCAGGCCCGGTGGTGTGCGCCGAGGGGTATCTCTTCGAGCTCGAGCGTCGCGGTTACCTGCAGGCCGGGGCGTTCGTGCCCGAGGTGGTGATTGACAACCCAGAGCAGGTCACCTCGCTGCACCGCGACTTCGTCCGCGCAGGATCCGACGTGGTCGAGGCGCTCACCTACTACGCCCACCGCGAGAAGCTGCGCGCGGTCGGCAAGGACGGGATGCTGGAGGAGATGAACCGGCAGGCGCTCGCCCTCGCGCGTGAAGTGGCCGACGAGTCAGGCACGCTGCTGGCCGGGAATGTCTGCAACACCAACCTCTACGACCCGCAGAACTCCGACTCCCATAGGCCGACCCGCGCGATGTTCGAGGAGCAGGTGGGATGGGCGGCGGAGGCGGGTGTCGACTTCGTCATCGGTGAGACGTTCCGCTACGCCGGCGAGAGTCAGATCGCGCTCGATGTCATCCGCCAGGCGGGCCTGCCGGCCGTCATCACGCTCGCCGTCGGGCAGCAAGCCGAGACACGGGAAGGCGATTCCCTGGCGGACGCGTGCCGACGGCTCGCAGATGAGGGCGCCGCTGTCGTCGGGCTCAACTGCATCCGCGGCCCGGCCACCATGCTGCCGCTGCTGGCGGCGATCGTCGCCGCGATCGACGTACCCGTCGCCGCGCTTCCCGTTCCCTACCGCACCACCGAGGACCAGCCCACCTTCCAGTCGTTGCGCGAGGCCGACCCTTCCCTGCTGCCGGACGGGAGGCCGTTCCCGGCGGCTCTCGACCCGTTCACCTGCAACCGCTACGAGGTCGCCGACTTCACCAGGTCGGCGCAGGAGGCCGGCGTGCATTACTTCGGCCTGTGCTGCGGCGCGGGACCGCACCACGTGCGCAGCATGGCCGAGGCGCTGGGGCGCACCCCCGCGGCGAGCGGGTACTCGCTCGACATGTCCAAGCACGCCTTCTTCGGCACCGCTCCCGGGTTGCAAGAGCACAACCGCGAGTACCGTGACCGTCTCTAGCGGTGCGGACGTAAGCACCCTCGCTGCGCTGCTGGACCGGCCGCGCTACGAGGTGCTCCCACTCCCCGGCACCGCCGACCAGGTCGGGCTGCACGTGCCCAGTGCTCTGCCGGTGACGGTGACCGCGTCCCCCCGACGCGGGCTGGAACCGACGCTCGTGCTCACCGAGGAGCTCGCCCGCGGTGGTTACTCGGCGGTCCCGCACCTCGCGGCCAGGATGCTGCGCGACGAGCGGCAACTCGCCGAGATCCTGGCCCGGCTGGACGATGCCGGCGTCCGCGACGCGTTCATCGTCGCCGGCGACGGCGAAGAGCCGGTGGGCGCCTTCTCCGACTCGGTCCAGCTCCTGGCCGCCATCGACCGGCTCCGCCGATCCGCAGCCGGTCGGACGCCGGCGTCCCTGGGTGTGTCGGGATACCCCGAGGGGCATCCGTTCGTCGCGCCGGCCGAGCTGGACCGGGCCCTGCTGGCCAAGCAGTCCCTGAGCAGCTATGTCGTCACCCAGATGTCCTTCGACGCGGGCGCCGTCCAACGGTGGATCGGTCATGCCCGTGAGCTGGGCGTCCAGCTTCCGGTGCACGTGGGCGTCGCCGGTGCTGTGGACCGCGTCAAGCTGCTGCGGATCGCCAGTCGGATCGGGGTGGGGAACTCCCTGCGGTTCCTGCGCAAGCATCGCGGGGGCACGAAGCTGCTCCGCGTCAGCGGCTACCGCCCGGACGGGCTGCTCGGCGAGCTGCTCTCTAACGCCGCACCCCAGACGCCCGCGGTGGCGGGACTGCACGTGTACACGCTCGGCGACGTGGCAGCCACCGAACAGTGGCGCCGGGAGCTGCTGGACCGGCTCGCCGACGAGGACGGCTATGGCTGAGGCCGGCCGTCGCGGACGCCGCCACGGAGCGGCTCGCTACTCCGCCCTGGCGCTGCTGAAGCACGGGGTCGTCGACCACCCCTGGGCGCCCGCCTGGCGTACCCACGAGCTCAAACGGACCTACGACGTCGTGATCATCGGTGGCGGCATCCACGGGCTGGCCACGGCCTACTACCTCGCCCGCAACCACGGCATCACCGATGTCGCGGTGCTCGACAAGGGCTACCTCGGTGGCGGCGGATCCGGTCGCAACACCGCGATCCTGCGGTCGAACTACCTGACTCCGGAAGGGGTGCGCTTCTACGACCGGTCCCTCGAGCTCTACCGCGGCCTGGCCGCGGACCTGAACTTCAACGTGATGTTCTCGCGCAAGGGACATCTCACGCTGGCCCACAGCGACTCCTCCTTGCGGACCATGCGCTGGCGGGCCGAGGTCAACAAGGTGTGCGGCGTCGACTCCGAGGTCATCGGGCCGCCGGACGTGCAGCGGCTCGTCCCGCAGATGGACGTCACCGACGAGGCCCGCTACCCGATCCTCGGCGCTCTCTACCACCCGCCCGGCGGCATCATCCGGCACGACGCGGTCGTCTGGGGGTACGCGCGCGCCGCCGACAGCCTCGGCGTACACCTGCACCAGGACACGGAGGTGACCGAGATCGACGTGTCGGCGGGCAAGGTCCAGGGGGTGCGGACGACCCGCGGCGACATCTCGGCACCCCTCGTCGTCAACGCGACCGCGGGGTGGGCCACCCTCGTCGCCGACCTGGCCGGCGTCCGGCTCCCGGTGCAGACCTTCCCGCTGCAGGCCGCCGTCACCGAGCCGGTCAAGCCGTTCCTGCGCACCGTCGTCGTCTCCGGCACCCTGCACGTGTACGTCAGCCAGACCGCCCGCGGAGAGCTGGTGTTCGGGGCCAGCGTGGACCCGTTCGCGTCGTACTCGACGCGCGGGTCGCTCGAGTTCACCGAGGGGCTGGCCGGTCACGTCCTGGCGCTGATGCCCGGCCTGGCGAAGCTCCGGCTGCTGCGCCAGTGGGCGGGACTCTGCGACATGACCCCCGACTTTGCGCCGATCATGGGGCCGACCGGCGTGGACGGGTTCCTCGTGGACGTGGGCTGGGGCACCTACGGCTTCAAGGCGGGCCCGGTGGCCGGGGAGACGATGGCCGAGTGCGTGGCGACCGGCCGCCCGCCGGAGCTCATCGCCTCCTTCGGGCTCGACCGCTTCGCGCAGGGTCGGCTCGTGGGCGAGAAGGGCGCCGCGGCGGTGGGCCACTGATGATCCTGCTGCCCTGCCCCTGGTGCGGGCTTCGCGACTCCGAGGAGTTCGGCTATGTCGGCGAGCCGCGCGGCCGACCGAACCCCCTCACCACCACGACCGAGCAGTGGCGCGACTACCTCTACCTGCGCCGCAACGCCGCGGGCTGGACGACCGAGCGCTGGTATCACCGGATGGGGTGTCGTCGCTACCTGCTCGTGGAGCGCGACACCACCACCAACGTGGTGCGGCCTGCGGGCCAGGTCGCGCCGGAGCCGGAGCCGTGACGCCCCGGGGCCGGTCGGCTACGCGAAGACGGGGCGGGTCTCCCACCATGTCCGAGCGGCTGTCCCGCCAGCCCGGTGAGGTGATCGACCGGGCGGCGTCGTTGACATTCGACTGGAACGGCCGGACCTTTCCGGCGTACGTCGGCGACACGATCGCCTCGGCCCTGGCGGCCTGCGGGGTGCGGGTCTTCTCACGCAGCTTCAAGTACCACCGCCCGCGCGGGCTGCTCACCGCCAGCTACCTCGACCCGGGGTGCATGGTGCAGGTCGGGGACGAGCCCAACGTCCGCGGTGCGCACCGGCTCGTCGAGTCGGGCATGGACGTGCGCTCGCAGGACACCTGGCCGTCGCTGGCCCTCGACGTCAAGGCGGCCAACGAGCTGGCCCGCCGAGCACTGCCGCCGGGCTTCTACTACAAGACGTTCATGAGCCCCGGCCGGCTGTGGCCGGCGTACGAGCGGGTGCTGGAGCGGTTCGCCCACGGCGGCGTGCTCGGGTCCGGACCGGCGTCCGCCGGCCGCGAAGTGCGCTACGACAAGCGCCATGCCCATCCCGACGTGCTGGTCGCCGGTGGCGGGCCGGTCGGCATGGCGGCCGCCGTCGCGGCGGCCCAGGCCGGCTCCTCGGTGCTGCTGGTGGAGGAGGAGCACGAGCTTGGTGGGCACCTCCGGTGGGGAGACCCTCTCGACCTGGCCGCCCTGCGCGAGCTGCGAGAGCAGGTCGACGCGACACCGGCGATCGAGGTGCTGACGGACTCGGTGGTGCTGGGGCGCTACGACGGCAACCTGGTCTCGGTCGTGCAACGCGGCCTGCCCGACATCGACGAGCGGCTGGTGAAGGCGCGGGCGAAGACCCTCGTCGTCGCCTCGGGGCTGATCGAGCGACCGTACGTGTTCGCCGGCAACGACGTCCCGGGCGTGATGCTGTCGACGGCCGTGCGACGGCTCGTGAACCTGTACGCCGTCAGGCCGGGCGAGCGGGCCGTCGTACTCACCGCCAACGCCGAAGGGGACGACGCCGCCGCCGACCTCGAGCGGGTGGGGGTCGAGGTGGTCCGCGTGGACGCCCGTCAGGGCGGCGACATCGTCTCGGTGCACGGTCGCAGCCGGGTCCGCTCCGTCGAGCTGGGCGACGGCCGGACGCTCGGGTGCGACCTGGTGGTGACGGCGACCGGCTGGACGGCGGCGGTCTCCCTGCTGACGATGGCCGGCGACGTGCCGCGCTACGACCCGAGGGCCGCACGCTTCCGGCCCGATCCCTCGCTGCGGTCGCCGGACGTGCTGGCCACCGGCGGCGTGGTGGGTGACGGGACGCTCGACGAGCTGGTGGCCCACGCCGACGCGGTGGGTCGGGAGGCGGCCAGGCGGGCCGCCTCTGCACCGGCGGGACCGCTCCCCGAGCTGGCGACGAGGGCGCATCCCGAGCTGGTCCGCGGCCGCACCCACGGCATCGTCGACTTCTCCGAGGACGTGTCATCGAAGGACCTGTTCGCAGCGGTCGCGGAGGGCTACGACTCGGCGGAGCTCGCGAAGAGGTACACGACGGCCACCATGGGCCCCGTGCAGGGCAAGCTCGAGACGGTCAACGTGGTGGCGATCGTCGCGGAGGCCACCGGCCGGACGATCGCGGAGACGGGGACGACGACCTGGCGGCCGCCGTACGCGCCCGTCACCCTCGGCGCGCTGGCCGGCCGGGAGCGAGAGCCGGTCCGCCGCTCGCCCCTGCAGTCGTGGCACGAACGACAGGGCGCCGTACCGCTGGTCGCCGGGGCGTGGATCCGTCCGGAGCACTACGGCGACCCGGCGGGCGAGGCGCGCAACGTCCGGGAAGGCGTCGGCGTCATCGACGTCACCCCGATCGGGAAACTCGACCTCCGCGGCCCGGACGTGACCAGGCTGCTGAACCTCGTGTACGTGAACAAGTGGTCGAAGCTGGAGGTGGGGCGCGTCCGCTACGGGGTCATGTGCGGTGAGGACGGGGTGGTGATCGATGACGGCGTCACCGCGCGTCTCGGCGACGAGCACTTCCTGATGACCACCACGTCGACGGGGGCGGCCGCGGTCTGGACGTGGCTCGAGAGCTGGCTGCAGACCGAGCACCCGGAGTGGCAGGTGCACGTCACGCCGGTCACGACCTCCTACGCCAGCATGAATGTCGCCGGTCCTCGATCCCGCGAGCTGCTCGCGCTGGTCGTCGACGACGTCGCGGTCGAATCGGAGGCGTTCCCCTACATGCACGTCCGCACGGGACGCGTCGCCGGCGTGGACGGCTGCGTCCTCATGCGGATCGGCTTCACCGGCGAGCTCAGCTTCGAGCTGCACGTCCCCGCGGGCTACGGGCTGCACGTCTGGCAGACGCTGCTCGAGCGGGGCCGCGACCTCGGGGTGCGACCGTTCGGGGTGGAGGCGCAGCGGATCCTGCGGCTGGAGAAGGGGCACCTGATCGTCGGCCAGGACACCGACGGACTGACCGGGGCGTACGGCGCGGGGCTCGACGGCCTCGTCAGGCTCGACAAGGGCGACGCCGCCGGCCTGCCCGAGCTGAGGTGGCAGCACGAGACCCGCGACGGGACCCGTCTCGTCGGCCTACAGACGACACAGGAGTCCCTCGTGCCCGTGGAGGGGAGCCAGCTCGTCGACCACGACGGACTGATCTGCGGCCGAGTGACCTCCAGCCGGCTGTCACCGGCGCTCGGGCGGTCCGTGTGCCTGGGCCAGGTCGAGGCTCGCTTCGCCGAGCCCGGCACCCGGGTGACGGTGCGGCTGCTCGACGGCGGGACGGCCACTGCTGTCGTCACCGAGCACCTCGCGCAGGTCGACCCGGAGGGGCGCAGGCTCCGTGGTTGACGAGTCTGTCGTCGCGATGAGCCCCATCGCGACCGCGTCGCCGGAAACCGTCGTCTCCGGCTGGACGGTGAGCGCGCGCCACAGCACCGCCGCACTGACACTGACCGACCACACCCCACTCTCCAAAGTCGCGATCAGGGCGCCCTGGGACGGTGCCCTGGCGCAGACCCTGGGCGTGCGCTTCGGGCGTACGGCGCGTGCGTCCTGGGACGTCGGGCCGTCGACCACGCACGTGCTGCTGGCTGGAGCGTCGCCCGGTGAGTGGCTGGCCCTGGCCGCGCCGGGGGAGCAGGCCCTGGTCGTCGGCTGGCTCGAGGATGCCGCGGCACGGACCGATGAGCTCGTCAGCGTCCTCGACATGACTCACGGACGTGCGCTCGTGCGTCTCACCGGGGCAAGCGCGCCGAGGCTCCTGGCCAAGGAATGCGGCGTCGACCTGCTCGATTCCGTCTGTCCGGACGCCAGCGCCCTGAGGTCCTTGGTGGCTGGGGTCGCCACGGACATCCTCCGTGACGACCGGGGCGGGACGCGGTCCTACCTGCTCCACTGCGAGCGCTCATCGGGGCAGTACCTGTTCGACTCGCTGCTCGACGCGGGTCGCGAGTTCGGGGTCGAGGCCGACGGCTTCCTCGCCCCCGGAATCCAGTGAGCTCCGCCTCTGACCGCCGAGGTGCGGGCTGCCTGGTTGTGGGCGCACGCGAACATTGGCACCGCGGTCCATATGGCTGGCCGCCGCCGTCTGCTGCGCCGAGGTGCCGAGCTCCAAGGGAGTCGGCCGTGCCATCAAAGTGGCTGGTCAGGAGGTTATCCTGCGAGTTGTGGAGCAGACCTGGCCAGCGTACTCGGCCCCGGAACTCAAGACAAACGTCAGAGTTCTAGCGACCGAGGATCCCTAGCTGAGTTCACCCTGACGACGTCATACGCGGTGTCACAGCTGGTCCACATGGTCAAACTTCGATGTCACTGCTCAGCCGCTGGGTCAGAGCCCGGTCGCGCTCGGCAGTCGCGTGCTGGTACCGCAGCGCCACGCTGACGTCGGTGTGCCCGCCACGGTGAAGCAGTTCGGCCAATGTTGCTCCTTGCTCTGCGTACTTGCTCAAGCCGGTGTGCCGCAAGTTGTGGAAGTGAAAACCGGGCCGTCCCGCATCCTCCCTCGCGGACCTCCAAGCCCGATCAAGCGCGCTTTGGGAGACGCGGACGCCACGGCTGCCGGCGAGGACCGGTGCTGTCCGGTGAATGGGCGCGTACATGTCGAGGTGCTGCCGTAGAGCGGGCAACAGGGCAGCGGGCAGGGCGATGCTCCTCACACTGTCCGCCTTGGGCGGCGTGAACGCGTTGGCCTTAACGTTCCACTGTCTCCGGACATGCAGCAACGCGCGCTCGGGGTCATCCAGGTTCTCCAGGTCACGGCGTTGCAGGCCAAGAACTTCCCCGATCCTCAGGCGCACCAGGCGGCCAGCGGGACCGCGATCCGCAGGCGCTGGGGCATTGCTTCGGTGAACGCCTTGACCTCTTCGGGTGTAGCCACCTCTCCTTGCTCGTCCTCGGGGCGCACTCGGCGGTGCTTGGGCGATTTGGGGAAGTCGAAGGCATCCAGCCCGCCGACCTTGGCCTTCACCGCGGCGTTCAGCATCGACCGGAGAACGATCACGACGTTGGGCGCGACACCGTTCACACGGGCACCGGGGTGTCGTTCCGAAGGACGGCTGGCCAGGGTGGCCAGGTGCTCGCTCACACGCTCAGTTGTCAGCGCGGCCAACCGAATGTCACCCAGGTCCTCCAGGACGTGGTTCTTGAGCACGGAGCGGTACGAGACTACGGTGGCCCGCGAGCGGTGGTGGTTGGCTTCCAGGCCAGCCAGCCACATCTCGCACCATTCCCTCAGAGTCACCGCCTCGGCCTCCGCCCTCACCTCCTCCGCCTTGCGGGCTGCTCGGTGCTCGCTCGGTGGGACGAACCGGTCCCGCACGGCATCACCGCGAGCGATGTCCAGGGCCGCCCTCGCGTCGGTGAGGGTCTCGAACATGCCGAGCGCGTGGGTGCGTCCCTCGTGGGTCATCCGCACCCTGTAGCGACCCCGGTAGCGGGTGATCCCCCTTGGCAGCTTTGCGGGTTGGGGCATGCATCCTCCAGGTGTGACGGCTTGGCCGGGGCCACTTGGGGGTGCTCGCAATGGGCACCGAACCCAGGCTGTGACAGCAGTGTGACAGAAATTCTGGCGTCATACGGCTTCGCGTGGCTACATCTGTCCACACGCACGAAGCCCCCAGTTTCGCATTGACCTGCGGAAACTGGGGGCTGACGTGCTGAGTTGTGACGTGGCCTACCACTGTGGTGGAGGTGGCGGGAATCGAACCCGCGTCCGCTGCCGGGGAACCAGGGCTTCTCCGGGTGCAGTGCGCTACGGATTTTCTCGGCCCCAGGGCTCGCACGCACACGTTCCCTGACAGGCCCAGTCGAGTAAGAGTCCCACGCGACCCCTCGACAAGGTCGCGCAGCAAGTCCCCTAGATGACGCCAGGCACTGAGTCGGGAACTAGCTCAGGCTGACGGACTTGCGAACTCGCTCAGGCGGCGAGGGCGAAGTCGGTGCGCTTGGAATCGGCACCTATTGGTTTTGCAAGGAGCGTTGACGAGATGACCTTGCGTCCTCGACCCGCTTCCCCTGATTGGCCGTACAACGTCGAAACCGATCACCCCCATGGGGGTGGCCACATCACACTGTGCAGTTGTCAAGATCATGCCACTGTGCTCCAGCATGCCACTGTGCTCGGCAAGAACTACCGAGTCTACTGGTCCAACGGACGGGGAGGCCACCGGATTCCCGGCCCAGGTCTCCCGGCACCGCACCGAGGTCGGTCAGCCGTGCTGCTGCAGGTGCGCCGACATCGCCCGCTGCGCCTCCATCTGGTCCTGCCGCTCCCGCATCGTCTGCCGCTTGTCGTGCAGCTTCTTGCCCTTGGCCAGGGCGATCTCCACCTTGGCCCGGCCATCCACGAAGTACAGCGCCAGCGGAACGATGGTGCGCCCGGCCTGGGCGGCCTTGGCGGTCATCTTGTCGATCTGCTCGCGATGCAGCAGCAGCTTGCGCCGCCGCCGGGCAGCATGGTTGGTCCAGGTGCCCTGGGTGTACTCCGGGATGTGCACGTTCTCCAGGTAGAGCTCACCGCGGTAGTCGGTGCAGTAACCCTCCGCGAGCGAGGCCCGACCCATCCGCAAGGACTTGACCTCGGTCCCGGTCAGCACGAGCCCGGCCTCGACGACGTCCTCAATAAGGTACTCGTGGCGGGCCTTCTTGTTGCTGGCAACGAGCTGGCGCCCGGTCTTCTTGGACATCTGCTCTTCCTGGCTCGGTCCGATGCGGGGGTGGTCGGCGCTGTGGTGGGTGGCGCTGTGGTGGGTGGCGTGCCCGGTCGGCATGACCCGACCGCTCAGCCTACAGCCAGCCGAACGGGTCGACCGGTATGCCGTTCTCCCGGGTCTCGAAGTGCAGGTGGCACCCGGTCGACAGCCCGCTGGATCCGATGTAGGCCACCAGCTGGCCGCGGTTGACCGAGCCGGACCTGACGGCATATCCGGACAGGTGCGAATAGGTCGTCACGAGGTTGACCCCGCGATGCACGCCGTGGTCGATGAGCAGCTTGTTGCCGCCGGCCTGCGTGGACGGAGCGCCGATGACGACCCCGTCGGCCGGCGCGTACACCGGCGATCCACAGGCCCCGGCGTAGTCGATGCCCGCATGCAGCCGCGAGTAGCCGAGGATCGGGTGGACCCGATAGCCGAAGGTGCTGGCGACCGCGGCCGGGGAGGGGGCCGAGAGGAAGCCAGAGGATACCTGCGGAGGTGCGGGCTCGGGGGTTGGTGCGGGCTCCGGGGTTGGTGCGGGCTCCGGGGCGGCGACCGGTGGCGGCTCCGGCGCTGCCTCCCGCTCGCGCTGCCGGCGGGCCTCCTGCGCTGCCTCGGCGGCCTGGCGATCGGCCTCTTCCTCGGCTTTGCGCCGGGCCTCCTCCTCGGCGATGCGCTGCTGCTCGGCGGTCTCCGCGACCTGGAGTCCGTGCTTTTGCTGGGCCAGCTCAACGAGCTCGGTCTCCAGCTCCTCGGACTCCAGCTGTGCGGCACCGAGCTGCTGCTCGAGCGCGGCCTTCTCCTGCTCCAGGCTCGCCCGGTCGGCCGCCTGCTGGGCCAGCACGTCCTCCAGCTCGCTCTTGGCCTGCTCCGCTCCGTCGCGGGCTTGTTGCTTGCGCACCACGTTTACCTCGGCCTGGGCAAGCAGCAGGGCGATGCCCTGACGCACCCCCTCCAGCCGGTCACCCTCGGCGACCTCCTGGGCCTGCTGGCTCAGGAGTCGCTCGAGCGTCTGGTCCTGGACGCGCAGCACGGTGCGCGCCATGGCCATCTCCTGCACCGCGTCCCCGTCACCGGACAGGACGTCCAGCGTCATCGCGACGCTGCCCAACCCGCCGTTCTTGTAGGACTCCCGGGCCATGGCGCCGACCGCGGCTCGGCTCTCCTGCTGCTGCGCGTCGTTGTCGGCCAGCGAGACCTCGATCTTCACCTCGTTGGCGCGGGCCACCTCGAGCTCGCCGTCGATCCGCTCCGTCTCCTCCTCGGCAGCGAGCAGCTCGTCCTGCGTCGCCGCCAGCGCCACCTGCGCCGCTTCCACCCTGCCGGTGGTCTGCTCCAGCCGGGCGTCGGCCTGCTGGAGGTCAGCCGAGGTCTCGTCGACATGATCGTCCAGCTGCTCGATTCGGTCGTCGACGCCTCCGCGCTGCTGCTCGGTCGAGCGCTGCCGCTGCTCCACCTCCCCCATCTCTTCCCTGATGTCGTCGAGGTCGTCCGCCAGGGCCGGCGCGGTGAGCAGCAGGCCCGTCGTCAGCGCGAGCACCAGGGTCGCGCTCACCCGCCGGCGTGGTCGCCGGTGGGACGAGGGCCCGTTCGTGACCTGCGCGCCGTCGTGCGGCGCAGAACGCCGGGCCGCGCGGCTAGAGGCGGACATACCGGCGCAACGCCATCCACGAGGTGGCCACGGCCAGCACGACCGCGCCGCCGACGAGCACCGGGGTGATCATCCACAGGTCGTCCACGCCGACCAGGCTGACCAGGCTGCTCTCCCCCGCGAGCAGATCGCTGAGGAAGCCGCTGATGCCGTGCTCCACCATGGCCCAGAGCAGCGCGACCGCGAGTCCCGCACCCAGCAGGGTGGCCAGCACGGTCTCGACCACGAACGGGACGTGGATGGTGAAGGCGGAGGCTCCGACCAGTCGCATGATCCCGGTCTCCCGCCGCCGTGACCAGGCGGTGAGCCGGATGGTCGTGCTGATCAGAAGTCCGGCGCACAGCACCATGGCGGCGGCCAGAGCGCCAGCGACCACGCTGACCACGTTGAGGAAGGTGAACATCTTGTCCACCACCTCTCGCTGGTCCTCCACGCTCTCCACCCCCGGAGCGCCCTGGAACGCCCCGGCGATGACGTCGTACTTCGTCGGATCGGACAGCTGCACTCGGTAGCTCTGCGGGATCGCCTGCTTGGGGATGGTGTCCAACGCCGGTGACCCCTGGAACTGCTCCCGGAAGCGCTGGTAGGCCTCGTCGTTGGACTCGTGCCAGTATTTCTCCACGAGTGGCTCCAGGCTGTCCAGATCCGCGCTGAGCTGTCGGCTCTGTGCCTGCGTGACGCCGCCGGCAGCGCACGCCGGCACATCCGTGGCGTCCGGCGTGCACAAGAAGATGGAGACCTGCACGCGGTCGTACCAGTAGCCCTTGGCCGTGTCCACCTGCTGCTGGGCCAGAAGCCCGGTGCCCAGGAAGAACAGCGACACCATGGTGACCAGGGCCACCGAGACGAACATCGAGGTGTTGCGGCGTAGACCGCCCATCACCTCGGTGAGCAGGAAGGCCGGTCTCACCGGCGGCCCACCCCTTCCAGCTCGACCGGCGCGTAGGCACCGTCCGCCTGGTCGCGCACGACGAGTCCGTCGCGCAGCTGCACGACGCGCTTACGGAACGTGTCGACGATGGTCGTGTCGTGCGTGGCCATCACCACGGTGGTGCCGGTCCGGTTGATCCGGTCCAGGATGGCCACGATCTCCTGGCTCGTGTGGGGGTCCAGGTTGCCGGTCGGCTCGTCGGCCAGCAGGATCGAAGGCCGGTTGACCATCGCTCGGGCGATCGCCACGCGCTGCTGCTCGCCGCCGGAGAGCTCGTGCGGCAGGCGCTTGGCCCGGTCCTGCAGGCCCACCAGCTCGAGCGTCTCGGGGACGGTCTGCCGTATCACGTGGCCGCGCGTGCCCAGGACCTGCAGGACGTAGGCCACATTCTGATAGACGGTCTTGCCGCTGAGCAGCCGGAAGTCCTGAAAGACCGTGCCGACCTGTCGGCGCAGCGCAGGCACCCGCCGCAGCGACATGCATCCCAGGTCGTGGCCCGCGACGAGCACCCTTCCCGAATCAGTGCCCTGCTCCAGGATGATCAACCGGAGCAGGGTCGACTTGCCCGAGCCGGAGGCACCGACCACGAAGACGAACTCCCCCCGCGAGATGTCGATGGTGACTTCCTGCAGCGCCCAGGGGTCGCCTCTGGCGTAGCGCACGCTGACGTTCTCGAAGGAGATCATGGGCCTAAGGATCGCTCCTGTCGGGGACCTGCCGTCCTCGATGTTACCCATGAGGCTCCTGTCTTTTGGGGAGCCGACACACCGTGGTGTCGGGCGCAGGATCAGCCTTGCGCGGCCTCGGCGCGCTCCAGCGAGCGCTTCCACCGGATGCCGGCCTCCAGGAACGCGTCGATGTCGCCGTCCAGGACCGCTGCGGTGCTGCCGACCTCATAGTTGGTGCGCAGGTCCTTGACCATCTGGTACGGGTGCAGCACGTAGGACCGCATCTGCTCCCCCCAGGAGGCCTTGATGTCGCCGGCCATCTCCTTCTTGGTCGCGTCCTCCTCCTGCTTCTTCAGCAGCAGCAGCCGGGACTGCAGTACGCGCAGCGCGGCAGCCCGGTTCTGGATCTGCGACTTCTCGTTCTGCATGGACACCACGACACCCGTCGGGAGGTGGGTCATCCGCACCGCGGAGTCGGTGGTGTTGACCGACTGCCCGCCCGGACCGGAGGAGCGGAACACGTCGACCTTGAGGTCGGCCTCAGGGATCTCGATGTGGTCGGTGGACTCGATCAGCGGCACCACCTCCACGGCGGCGAAGCTGGTCTGTCGTCGGCCCTGGTTGTCGAACGGGCTGATCCGCACCAGCCGGTGGGTGCCGGCCTCGACGCCCAGGGTGCCGAAGGCATACGGCACCTTGACCTCGAACGTCGCAGACTTCAGCCCGGCCTCCTCTGCGTAGGAGGTGTCCAGGACCGAGGTGGGGTAGTCATGTCGCTCGGCCCACCGCAGATACATCCGCATCAGCATCTCGGCGAAGTCGGCGGCGTCGACCCCACCTGCGCCCGAGCGGATCGTCACGACCGCCTCGCGGGCATCGAACTCGCCGTTGAGCAGCGTGCGGACCTCGAGCTGGTCGACGGCCTTGTGCAGGCCGCTCAGACTCCGCTGCGCCTCCGCAAGAGTCTCGGCGTCGTCCTCCTCCTGACCCAGCTGGACCAAGACCTCCAGCTCCTCGATCCGGTCGTCCATCCCGGTCACCCGGTCGTGCTCGGCCTTGAGCCGCGACATTCGCGAGGTGATCTTCTGCGCGCGCTCCACGTCGTCCCACAGGTCCGGCACGGAGGCCTGCGCCTCCAGCTCCTGGATCTCGACCTGCAGCCGCTCCAGGTCGGTGACCTCGCGGACCGTCGCCATCGTCGCCCGCAGCTGCTTGATCTCGCCGTCGAAGTCCACCGTCACGATCGGACAGCCTACGCGAGCCGCACCCGCTCAGCCGACGAGCTGCACCGTCCGCAGCCGCGCCGCAGGCACCTGTGAGACCAACCACTGCACCGCGTCCCGAGCGCTCCAGCCGCGCATGTGGTCCTTGATCAGGCACAGCGCCCCAGCCAGATCCTGCCCCAGGGTGACCAGCCGGTCCTCGGCATACCCGTCCCTGCGCTTCTGACCCAGGCCGACGTTGGCCATCAGCCCTTTGCACAGACACTTGCGGCCCTCGGTCGCCTCCTGCGACCCACCCTTCTTGAGGTACATGTCGATCGGCTCGGCGGGACAGCGGTAACCGATGCTGCCGTTGTCCTTCTCGTATGCCGTGCGCAGGTAGGACAGGTCGCACAGCCGGGGCCGGGCCTGGTAGACCGGCTCCTGGCTCGCGGTCTCCGGCAAGGTGGCGACCTTGAACGGGAAGCCGGTCGGACTGGCGCGGGGGTCGTTGCGCACCGCGACGTCACCGGTCTCGCGCAGCTGGGTCAGCATCTCCTCGCGGGTCTGCTGCGTCAGGCCGCTGTCGTTGGACAGCGCGAACAGGGTGCCGACCTGCACACCCGCGGCGCCGGCGTCGAGCGCCTCGGCAACCTTCTCCGGGGTCCCGTAGGCGCCGGCGAGCCAGAACGGGAGGCCGAGGTCGACCATCTTGGCCAGGTTGGCCAGGTCCCGCGGGCCGTAGATCGGCTCGCCGCCGTCGTCGAGCTGCATCTTGCCGCGCGGTGGCGCGCTGTGACCGCCTGCGCTGGGGCCCTCCACCACGAAGCCGTCCGGGCGGATCTCGGGGTCACGGTAGAGGTAGTTGGCCAACACCTCGGCCGAGACGATCGCCAGGAACTGTGGGCGCCGGATGGGCGGCAGCTCATCGCCCAGGAGGCCGACGGGGTCGACCTCGATGTAGCGGGTGATGGTGCCACCGGCGACGTCGGCCGTGACCCGCCCGACCCGGTGCGCGGCGATGTCGGTGAGCAGCTGGGGGATCTCCCGGGGAATGCCGGCGCCCATCAGCACGTAGTCGACCCCCGCCAGGGAGGCACCGAGCAGGGCAGTGGGTGTAGCCACCTGCAGCTTCTCCAGGCAGTTGATGCCGACCGCCCCGTCATGGCCCTCCTTGGCCAGCCACACCTCGGCGAAGTTGGCCACCACGGCCAGCTCGGAGGCCGCACGGGAGGTGTCCAGCGTCAGCTTGGGCAGCGGGCGATAGGGCGCGTCGGGGGCCTTGCCGCCCTCGATGTAGAACTTGTCGAGGACCCGGGCAGCCATCTCGGGTGAGGGAAACGCGGCCAGCGCGCGCCGCATGTGACCACCGGGGTCACCCTCCTGGAGTCGGCGGGCCAGCACGGCGTCCATCGCCGTGCCGGAGACCACGCCCATCTGGCCGGACATGGACACCTCGCGGGCCAGATGCCACGAGGACACGGCCACCCCCATCCCTCCCTGGATTACGACGGGCAGGTCAGTCGGAGCCACACAGGCCTCCTCGGTGTGTATGAGGTCGAGACCTACGATCGCGTAGGTTTCGCTTGCGTAACTTACGGTACCGTAAGCCTGCGCAGATGTCGCCCTTGACGAGGGCACGCGGCGCCACCACCCCCGATCTTCGGCCACCGGCTCGGTGCGCTCACCAGTGGCGGGATGTGCTCGCGGGTCTAGGCCAGGGCGACCTGGACGCCCTTGGACGCGCAGGTGAAGATCACGTCGGACAGGTCATCGACCACCAGGTCGGCGCTCACCTCGTCGCGGGACGAGGTGGTCAGTACGGCCAGCGTCGCGCATCCGGCGGCGCGGGCGGCCCTCAGCCCGCTCGGCGCGTCCTCCACCACCAGACATTCGGCGGGGTCCACACCGAGTCTCATGGCGGCGAGCAGGTAGGGCTCGGGGTCCGGCTTGCCGCGCACGATGTCATCGGCCGTGACGAGGACCTCGGGCACCGGGATTCCGGCCGCGCCGAGCCTGGCCAGGGCCAGCCTGCGCGTCGCGGAGGTGGCGATGGCGGCGTGATCGGCCAAGGCCGTCAACGCGGCGACCGCCCCCGGCAGGGCCCGCACCCCGTCCGTGTCGGCCTCCTCGAGGTCGATGATGCGCTGCAGGGCCGCATCCCGGTCCAAGTGGGGGGCCACCTCATCGATGATCGCTCCAGCCGGCATCCCGTGGTAGCCGGCCAGGGTCTGCAGGTCCACGTCGTGCTCGGCCGCCCAGGTGCTCCAGGAGCGCACCACGGCGGGTGTGGAGTCGATCAGTGTGCCGTCGTTGTCCAGCAGCACCGCAGCGAAGCGGCGGTCGGTCACCCTCGGCGTCATCCTCCAATTGTGCCGTGGCTCGACATGTGCGGCGCCGCCCCCCGGTCCGCCGGACAGCAGTTGCGCTCCCTCGAACTCGAAGTCGTCGTGCCAGGTCACGATGCCGGCCGCACCGCCGGAGGACGCGCGTCGCAGAGCGGCTCGCAGAGAGGACAGTGCCATTGCAGCACCTCAATTTCCGTGCAGATGCGCCGCGTGGTCATCGCCCCCGCCGGCGCATGGATTCCAAGACGCAGTCAGCTCGACGTCTTCGAACTGTCAGTGACAAGTCAGTGCCTAGTACACAACCTACAGACTAACCAAGGAATTCGCTCAAGTGGCGGATCAGCGAGGCGTGCCGGGTATGCGGAGTGCCAGGTATCCAGGGTGCCAGGTATGCGGAGTGCCGGGTATGCGGAGTGCCGGGTCGTGATCCACCGGGGTCGCTACTCCAGCTCCGACCGAGCCGTCGAGCGCACGGTCACGCCCACGCTGCCGCCGAACTGCTGCAGCGCTTGACTGACGACGGGGATGCGCACCTGTGCCCGCAGCTGAACGACGGCGGTGCGACCATCCGGCGTGCCGCTGTCACCCACCAGCCTCCAGTCGCTCACTTGGGGCGGTGCCTCCCGAGCCGCCAGGTGGCTCGTAGCGGCCTCGATCACTCCGGCGTCCGTCAGCGGCACGCCGGCGCCCACCCCTTCGCCGTAGACGGTGTCGGGCGACACCGCGTCGGCGGCGTCAAGGGCCGCCGCGTCCGCGGCGTCGAGCAGCTGGATCCGGCTCAGCTGCACCGAGGTCACTCCGACGATGCCCATGATCAGGGTCAGACAAATGCCGACCATGCCGATCAGCAGGACTCCGATCTGACCGTCCTCATTCGAGCGGGGCCTGCCCGCTGCCTCACCACTTCTCCCGTGGTCGCGTCTGGGCAGCACTCCTTTGCTCACCCCTCCCGGAACTCATCGACCGGCTCGGTGTGGCTGGAGGTCATGGTGATGGTGGTGGGGATCACTCCGGACATGAAGTCGGGCACCAGTGGCACGGCCACGTCGACCGTGCTGTCCACTCGAACTCGACCACCGGGAGTCAGACAGGGATCGACAGCACATGTGATGCTGACCGATCCCTGCCCTTGGTCGAAGCCGAAGGCGTCGAAGACCAGGGCGGCCGCGGCCGCGCCGCGACCCGGTGCGGACCCGTCCGTGGCAGCGGTGACGTAGGCACGGCCGGACTCGCGGGCCGCTGCGGACGAGGCGTAGGCACCGGCCTGCAGCCGGCCAAGGGTGCCGACGAGGTAGAGCAGCGGCACCATCAGCAGCACCATCAGGAACACCATCTCAACGAGCATCGAGCCGCGCTCGGAGCGGACCTGCATCATTGGTCCTCGGCGAAGGACTGGCCGGTGACG
This sequence comes from Ornithinimicrobium sp., assembly GCF_051004135.1. GTDB lineage: Bacteria > Actinomycetota > Actinomycetes > Actinomycetales > Dermatophilaceae > Ornithinicoccus. The sequence goes on along the minus strand of NZ_JBPCKQ010000145.1, from coordinate 31,833 downwards.
GTCATCGTGCCGGGCACCCCGAGCGGGCCGACCACGGGCAGCGGGATGTCCGCGGTCAGCCGGATCACGAAGACTCCGGCCACGCTCGTTCGCTGCGCCTCAACCGAAGTGCCGTAGCGTCCGGGCAGGGTCGTGGCCAGCAGCTCCTGGGCGCGGGCGACACCGTCGGCCTCGGTGGCGTCGGCGCGTGCGGCCACTCTGGCCCCCTCGATGACATGAGCCGTCGCGGTGTTGCGCACATGCAGGGCATAGGCCACCTGGAGCACGGCCGAGAACATCAAGGCGACCACACCTGCGATCAGCGCGAACTCCGCGACAGCAGCCCCTGCGTCGCGACGCCCGGGCTGCCGCCCGGTCATGGGCCGCTGACGCCGGAGACCGCGTCGCTGAAAAGACTGGTCAGCAGGGGCTGCGCGAGGGCCCACAGCACGGCCACCAAGCCCGCTGTCATGACGGTGATCAGCACCCAGCCGGGCACGTCACCTCGATCCGGTCGCCGACACCAGGCCGACAGGCGACACCAGGCCTCGGCCTGCAGGTGGTCGCGGGTGGTGCGCAGGGTCGAAGGCTTCATCGTGCTCTCCTGGGATCGGACCGGGATCGGTTCGGTTCGGGTCGGTTCGGGATCGGTTCGGGTCGGATCGGGATCGGTTCGGGTCGGATCGGTATCGGTTCGGCGCGAGGGCAGGTGCGGTGCCTCATACGGAGATCCGCAACAGGGCCAGGCCGGGGTAGACGGCGAAGAGGACGGTGACCGGTAGCACCAGGAAGACGACCGGGATCATCATGGCGATCTCCCGCTTGCCGCCCTCTTCGATCAGACTCTGTCGGGCAGACTCCCGGGCGTCCTGAGCCTGCGCGCGCAAGATCTCACCGAGCGGGGTCCCTCGCTGAACGGCCACCACGATGCCGTCCACGAAGCGGTTGAGCGCGGGCAGACCGGTGCGGTCGCTCATCCCCTGCAGTGCCTCCACCAAGGGCGTCCCGGTCCGGGTCTGCGCCAGCGCGAGCTCGAGCTCGGTGGAGAAGTCGCCGGTCGCCAGTCGTCCCACGCGTTCCAGTGCCTGGGCGGTGCCCTCGCCCGCGGTCACCGCCAGCGCCAGCAGCTCGGCCATGGCAGGGAACTCGGCCATCATCCTGGCCTCCCGCTGACGGGCGCGGATGGACAGCAGGCCGTCCCGCGCCATGACACCGGCCAGGACGGCGCAGGCCACGACGACGAGCAGCGCCGGCAGACTGGCGCCGCGCACCCACCACAGCAACGAGCCCAGCCCAGCGGTCAGGACACCGGCGGCGATGCCCCAGAGCACCTGCTGCACCCGGAAACCTTCGACGTCGTCGGCCAGACCCGCTCGTTGCAGCCGCTGACTGACCGACTCGCGGCCACCGAGCAGCCGGTCGACACCGGCTGCAGCTCGCCTGGTCAGCGGAGCCAGCAGGTCGTTCGTGGAACAACCTCCCGCGTCGTCGTGCAGAAGACGGGAGCGCCGGGGGGCCTGGTCCAGGTAGGGCTCGATGCGTCGCTGCAGGTCAATCCCGCGGGTCAGCGGAGCGCCCGCGACGACCAGCAGCAGGCCGACGACGATCCCCGCCCCGCACAGCGCACCCCACCAGGACAGGTCGACGGGCATCACCGCAGCACCCGCTGCTCGTTCGGCAGCCGACCGAGCCGGACCATCAGTCGATACGCCAGCGCCGAGAGTCCGGCCCCGACCAGGAGGACGAGCACGCCGGAAGGCTGCCGGTAGGCGAGCAGGGCCGAGCCGCGGGTCGCCATCAGCAGGAGCACCACCCAAGGCGCGGCCATCGCCAGCCGTGCGGCGTTGACGGTCCAGCTCTGCCGCGCCTCCAGCTCGGCCCGCGACCGGGCGTCCTCACGAAGGAAGGAGGACAGGGCGCGCAGCACCCGGCCCAGATCGCTGCCGCCGACCTCGCGGGCGATGCGCAGCGCCTCGATGAGGCGATCGGCCACCGGGTCGGCGAGCCGGAGCTTGAGCCGGTCCAGCGCCTCGGAGAACCTCCCGCTCGACCGGTAGTCGTCGGCGAAGCCCTGGAACGACTCGCGCAGCTCCACCGGACCACGATCGGCCAGCTGGACCAGAGCCTCGGGCAGTGCGAGTCCCGCACGGACCGCCGAGGCGACGTGGTCGACCACGTCCGGCCATAGCTCCCGCAGCTGGCTGCGTCGGCGGCGCGCACGACCGCGCACGACGGCGACCGGGGCGTAACCGGCCATCAGCGCGAAGGCCAGCGACACGGCGGGCACCTTTGTGACCGCGAGGCCGGCGAGCAGCACGACCAGAGCGATGATCAGACTGCCGGCGAGCAGCACCCCGGGCCGCAGCCCACGGATGCCGGCCAGCACGATCTCGTCCGCCAGCCGCGTGAGCAACGACCGGCGCACCCGACCCACGGGACGCTGCGCGCGCGGCCAGAACGACCACCAGATGCAGGCCAGACCGAGACCGAAGGTCAGTCCCAGGAGCACCCCGCTCATGTCCGGCCACCCAGGAGGAGCGGCACGTCGAAGCCGGCGCGCCGGAAGCGCTCCTCGTGCGGTGGATAGCCTTCTGCCCGGACCAGGTCGCCGTCCCGCTGCACGAACAGGTCGGCCACCTCGATGATCTCACCCTCGGTGCGACCGGGCAGTGCCACGATCTCCTGGACAGCGCGATGGCCATCGGCCTGCAGGGCAATCTGCACCACGATGTCCACCGAGGCGGCAACCGTCGGCACCACGAAGCTGCTGCTCACGTTGGAGCCGGCCAGCAGCGGCAGGGTGCACATCTTGGTCACCGCCTCACGCGCGCTGTTGGCGTGCACGGTGCACATCCCGGGCAGTCCGCTGTTGAGAGCGATGAGCAGGTCGAGGCTCTCCGCCTGCCGGACCTCCCCCACGACGATACGAGAAGGCCGCATCCGAAGCGCCTCCTTGACCAGCCGTCGCAGCGGGATCTCCCCGGTGCCCTCCAGACTCGGCTGCCGGCACTGCAACGACGCCACGTCGCGCAGCGGGATCTTGAGCTCGAAGACCTCCTCGCACGTCACGACTCGCTCCTGCTGCGGGATCGCAGCCGCGAGGCAGTTGAGCAAGGTGGTCTTGCCCGCCTGGGTCCCCCCGGAGACCAGGATGTTGAGTCCGCTCGCGACGCAGGCGGCCAGGAAGCGGGACGCGGACGGCGTCAGGGTGCCGAGACCCACCAGGTCGTCGAGCTCATCGGCAGCCACGACGAACTTACGGATGTTGACCGCCCAATGGCGCCGGGTGATGTCCGGGATGACGACGTGCAGACGGGAGCCGTCGGGCAGCGAGGCGTCGACGAACGGTGAGCTGAGGTCCACCCGCCGTCCGGACGTGCGCAGCATCCGCTCGACCAGGTCGTGCACCTGCTCCTGGGTCAAGAAGGTGGGGGTCAGCTCGGAGCGACCGTTCCTGGCGACGAACACACGGCTCGGCTCGTTGATCCAGATCTCCTCGACGCCCTGGTCGTCCAGGTAGGGCTGCAGCGGTCCGTAGCCGGCCACCGCCTCGAGCAGCAGACGCCGGGTCTCCTCGGGGTCGGCCAGCGGCACCAGCCCACCCAGCAACGAGCGCTCCTCGTAGTCGGTCACCGTCTCGGCAATCAGGTGCCGGACCGCATGGTCGTCGCGAGCTGGGTCCAGGTGGCGCCGACGAATCAGCTCGCGGACATCCTCCTCCAGCGAGAGCATGACCGTGGATGCCATGGGAGAGCCCCTTCTTTACCGGACGCGGACACGCTAGTGCTTCTGCCGACAGCAAACCAGACTTTGCCGGGACAAACTTGACGATCCACAGATGTGTGGATAACTCGTGTGACACGTGGGATAACTGTGGACAGACGAGGTCCATGTCGGCTCATTGCTGCAAGGCTCGGCTCATGGACCTGCGGATGACGCTCTCGGACGGGCACCGGGTGCAGCACGTCGCCCTCAGCGGTCCGCCCGGCCTGCCGTGGGGTGAGGTCGCCCGTCGGCTCCCGGCCGGCTGGCCTGCCGACCCCACCGCGTATGCCGTGCCCTCCCCGCAGGGTCCGCGGCGTCTCTCGCCCACGTCGAGGCTAGGGGACCCACCGCTGCTGCACGGCGCCGGGCTGTTGTCCGGGGAGGCGGTCGCCGGCCGGAGCCGTCCCTCGGCCCCGGCGCCCGCCGAGATGGTCGCCGTCGAGGGACCCGACTGTGGCCGCTGGTGGCCGCTGCCGGCCGGGGCGCGGCTCTCGGTCGGGCGAGACCCCTCGTGTCGGGCCAGCATCCAGGACCCGGCACTGTCCCGACGGCACTGCACCGTCACCGCGACCCGGCAGGGTGTCCTGGTCACCGACCTCGGCTCGACCAACGGTGCACAGCTGGACGGGCGGCTCGTGCTGGACCAGACCCGATGGACTCCCGGCCAGCGCCTGAGTGTCGGCTCCTCGGTCCTTGAGCTCGACGTTGCTCCCCCGCTCCCGCTGCGCACCGAGGCCGACGGAGCCGGCTATCTGGTGGTGACACCGACAGCGCCGCGACCGGCGGTGCCCCCGGCGGTCGCGCTTCACACCCCGGCCGTTCCCACGATGAGCCGGCCCACGGCGCCGCCGGTGCTGGCCTGGGCGCTGCCGCTCCTGGTATCAGTCGGTTTGGCGCTGGTGCTGCGGATGCCGATGCTGCTGCTGTTCGGGCTGATGGCCCCGGCGATGATGCTGGGCAGCCACTTCGGCGAGCGGCGGCACCGCCGCCATGAGCACAGCCGGGCGAGCAAGCGGCATACCGAGGAGATGACGGCGCTGGACGACCAGGTCCGACGAGCGGTCGCCCGCGAGCTGCGACTGGTCCGCACCGCGCACCTCGACGTCGCCCGCTGGTGCGCGGTGGTCCGGGAGCGGCCCGCCGAGCCGTTGTGGTCTCGCGCGGCGGCCCCCGGCGCACTCGTGCTCCGGCTGGGCCGCGCGCGGCTGCCGACGTCGGTGCAGCTGGACGAGCAGCCCGTGCCGGCCGACGACGCACCGCTGCTGCACGCCTGGACGGGCACCCTGGGCATCGTCGGCCCGCCGAGCCTCGTGCGTGCGCTGGCGCGCACCCTGCTGTGCCAGGTGGTGCTGACCCACGACCCGCAGACCCTGGTGATCGGTGCGGTCCACCCGGACCCGGAGTGGGACTGGCTGGCCTGGGCGGCGCGTCCCGCCGTTCCGGGCTGTGCCCAGGTGCTCCTGGACGACCGGCTGGACCGCCCCGACGACTCGTGCGCTGGTTCCGCGACCGCGGTGCTGCGGCTGGCCCGGACCCGGGAGGAGCTCGGCGCCGTCGACGATCTCGTCGAGGTCGGTGACCCCACATCGGCCTGCTGGCACGCCTGCGGTGGCACGGACCCGGTGGCCTTCTGCCCTGACCTGACCTCCCGCGACCTCGCCCGCTGGATGCTGCGTCGAGTCGCGGGCTGGCGCACCCCGGAGCGCGCCGGTGACGCCGGGGCCGGGGTGGTGCCCCGCTCGGTGCCGCTGGCCGCGATTCATCCCGGCGCTGACGATGTCACCGCGGTGCTTCGCCGCTGGGAGCACCGTCCGAGCAGCACGCGCTGCCGGCTCGGTCTCGGAGCCGCCGGGCCGGTCGAGATCGACCTGGCGGTCGACGGGCCGCACGCCCTGGTCGCCGGCACCACCGGAGCGGGCAAGTCCGAGCTGCTGCGCACCATGGTCACCGCGCTGGCGCTGGGCAACCGGCCCGACCAGCTGGTGTTCGTCCTGGTCGACTACAAGGGCGGGTCGGCCTTCACCGAGTGCGCGCAGCTGCCGCACTGCGTCGGCCTGGTCACCGACCTGGACCCACACCTCGCCGACCGGGCGCTGACGTCGCTGCGAGCCGAGCTGAAGCGGCGCGAACGGCTGCTGGCCGACGTTGGCGCGAGGGATCTGTCGGCATACCAGGCCAAGGAGGGCATGCCGGCGCTGCCCCGGCTGGTCCTGGTGATCGACGAGTACCGCGCGCTGGCCGAGCAGCTGCCGGCCTTCGTGGACGGCCTGGTCCGCATCGCAGCGCTCGGCCGCTCGCTGGGTCTGCACCTGGTGCTGGCCACGCAACGACCGACCGGCATCGTCTCGGCCGACGTGCGGGCCAACATGAACCTGCGCATCGCGTTGCGGATGCGGGACACCGCTGACTCCTACGACGTGCTGGAGTCCCCCGAGGCCGCAGCACTGCCCGAGGGGGTGCCGGGCCGGGCGCTGCTGCGCACCGGCGCCGACGCGCCGCGGATGCTCCAGGTCGCGCGGGTGATGGACGCCACGGCCGGATCCGGCCCACCGGTCTCCGTGCACGTGTTGCCCAGCCTGTGGGCCGACGCGCCGGCGACGCAGCGCGGGGAGCCGGTCGGTGACGAGGGCAGCGCGCTGGCCGTTCGCATCGCGGCGGCGACCCAGGAGGCAGCGCAGGCACTGGAGGTCGCCGCGCCGCCGTCGCCGTGGCTGGCGCCGTTGCCCGCGGTCCTGCCGTTGGCGCAGGTCACGCGGGCAGCAGGGCACCCCGGGGAGGCAGCGGAGGTATCGGCACGGGGCGCGGAGGCCGACGCCGACTTCGCGGTGCCGTGGGGGTTGCTGGACCTGCCGCAGCAACAGCGCCAGGAGGTGGCCCGGTGGGACCCGGTGGACGAGGGTCATTTCGCGGTGATGGGCGCCCCCCGGGCGGGCCACTCGACCCTGCTGCGCACGGTGTGCGCCCAGCTGATCGACCGGCACGACGCGGGTCGGGTCCACCTCTACGTCTTCGACAACGGCGGTGGTATGCGGGTGCTGCGCGATGCACCCCATACCGGGGCACTGGTCACCGCCGAGGAGCCGGTGCGAGCCGCCCGGGTGCTGGAGCGACTTGTGGACACCCTGCAACACCGGCAGCGAGCCCTGGCGAGCAGGGGCCTGACGTCGTTCACCGAGCAGCGAGGCGGGGCCGACCCGTGGCCCCTGGTGGTATGGGTGGTCGACGGATGGGGCCGCTTCGCCCAAGTGCAGTCCGAGCACGCCCGGGGGGCCGGCCTGGAGTCCGCTCACCGGCTGCTGGCCGAAGGACCCGGCGTGGGCATCGTCGCCGTGCTCGCCGGTGATCGCAGCCTGCGCTCCGGCCGGGTCGCTCCGACGCTGCCCTCGGTCTGGTCGCTGCGGCTGAGCGACCCGACCGACCTGCTGATGGCCGGGCTACGGCGCGAGCAGATCCCGCTCGGGATGCCACCGGGGCGGGTGGTCCGGCTTCGTGACGCCGTGGTGGCGCAAGGGGTAGTCCTCGGCTCCGACCCGGGCGGGTCCGCCCAGGTCACCCGGGTGCAGCAGATCCTGGAGCGCACTCAGGACCGGGACGAGACGGTGTCCCCCGAGCGCCGTCCCTGGCGTGTGGTCGAGCTGCCCGCAACCTGTCGGCTCGCCGACCTGCTCGCGCAGCTGAGAGTCGGTGAGCTGGAGCCCCCAGTGAGCTCGGGCGGTCTGGTCATCGGGGTCGGCGGTGACGGCGGCGGCCCGATCGTCATCCCGCTGGACACCGCCGTCGGCGGCTGCGCCGTCGTGGTCGGTGCTGCCGGCACCGGCCGCAGCACGACGTTGCGCACGATCGCCGAGGCTGCCCGGGGGGCAGGCCTGGCCGTCGTCGAGGTCGACGGTGACACCCTCCGTCAGGACGCCGAGCTCCTGCGCGACCGACTGACGGCGCACCCTGGCGCCGTGGTGACCGTGGACGACACCGAGCGGCTGAGCGACAGCACGGTCGAGGAGGTCCTGCTGACCTGGACCGCAGGTCTGAGCACCTGTGGCGGTGCGCTCGTGGTGGCAGCGGACAGCGAGCGGGCCGGGTCGGCATACCGTGGCCTGGTCCCCCTCGCGGCCCGGGACCGCACCGGGATCGTGCTGTCCCCGCAGTCGGCCACCGAAGGCTCCGTGCTCGGCATCGCCGCGCCCACGGGCGGCCCGGTCGTGCCCGGCCGCGGGGTGTTGGTGCACCGCGGAGTGGTGACCCCCCTCCAGGTGGCACAGGGCGCCGCAGACCACTCGAGCTGACCCCTGCGCTCAGTCGAGCTGGCCCATCCGCAGACTCGAGACGATCACCAGGACGGCCCCCAGCAGGACCGAGCCCGCCAGCCACACGGGGGCGAACTGGAACATCGCGATCCCCAGCGGCACCAGCAGACCGTTGGCGGCCATCGCCGGTGCCTGCGCGCGTGGGTGCCGGGTCCACAGGCCGTAGGCGACGTAGCCCAGCCCGACCACGAAGATCAACATCATCACCACCGTCATGATGATCACGACCGGGTCGCTGCCTTCGCCGCGCAGCAGCTCGATCAGATAGAACGCCGCGAAGCCGGCCAGCGCGACCGCCTCCACGCCGACCAGGGCACCCGCGAGCTGACCCGTCCGGACCTGCGCAGGAGTCGGGGCGGGGGACTCGGTCACAGGCCGAGGGTAGCCACCACGCCCGAGCCACAGCGCATACCCTCAGGTGTGTGACTGCCGCCTCGACCCTCGCCGACCTGATCAGCCCGCTGACCGGCGGCGAGCTGCCCTGCCACCTGACCGCGTGGGACGGCAGCAGCGCCGGCCCCGACGACGCGCCCCACGTGCGCATCGCCTCCCCCGATGCGCTGCGTCGGCTGCTGTGGCACCCCGGCGAGCTCGGCGCAGCCCAGGCCTACGTCACCGGTGAGGTCGAGGTCGAGGGCGACCTCGGCGACGGTCTGCGCGAGGTGCGGCGCCGGCTCACCGAGGCGGGGGTCACCTCGCTGCGCCCCTCCCCGCCGCTGTTGGCCAAGGGCGCCCGCGCCGCGAAGGACCTGGGCGTTCTCGGTGCACCGCCGGAGCCACCCGCCTCCCAGGCCAGGCTGCGCGGCTGGTTGCACACGCTCGGGCGCGACCGCTCCGCCATCAGCCACCACTACGACCTGTCCAACGACTTCTACGAGGCCATCCTCGATGAGCAGATGGCCTACTCCTGTGCCTACGTGACCGACGACTCGGTCGACCTGGCGCGCGACGGCGAGCACCCGGCATACACCCTGGAGGACGCGCAGCGCGACAAGCTGGACCTCGTCTGCCGCAAGGTCGGCCTCGAGGCCCGCCCGGGTATGCGCCTGGTCGACGTGGGCTGCGGGTGGGGCTCGTTGTCGCTGCACGCGGCCCGGGAGTACGGCGCGCAGGTGCTCGGCGTGACCATCTCCGCGCAGCAACAGGCGTTCATCAGCAAGCGCGCTGCCGAGCAGGGCGTCGCCGACCGGGTGGAGATCCGGCTGCAGGACTACCGCGAGGTCCCCGAGACCGGCTTCGACGCGGTCACCTCCATCGAGATGGGCGAGCACGTCGGCGACGGCAACTACCCCACGTATGCACGGGCGCTGCACCGGCTGGCCGCGCCGGGCGCCCGGGTGCTGGTACAGCAGATGTCCCGGCCCGGCAAGCACCCCGGCGGGGGGCCGTTCATCGAGTCCTTCATCGCCCCGGACATGAGCATGCGTCCGCTCGGCCAGACGGTGGCCCTGCTGGAGATGGGCGGTCTGGAGGTGCGCGACGTGCAGGCGCTGCGCGAGCACTACGTGTGGACGGTGCGGACCTGGGCGCAGCGGTTCCGGGCGCGCCGGGAGCAGCTGGTCGCGCTGGTCGGCGAGGAGGTCTGCCGGGTCTGGGAGCTCTACCTGGCCGGAGGAGCGCTGACCTTCGAGCAGGGCCGGATGGGCGTCGACCAGATCCTGCTGGCCCGTCGCCACGACGACGGTCCCAGCGGGTTGCCGAACTGCCGACCGACCACCTGGTCGACCTCGAAGGAGGGCTGAGCGATGGACTGGTCCAACTTCGCCCTGGTCAGCGGGCTGAGCCTGGTGGCCCTGGCTTTGATGCAGACCGCGACGTGGCTGTGGTCCAAGCAGGCGGGCAAGCTTGCAGTGGTCGATGTCGTGTGGGGCGCCGGCTTCGCGGTGGTGGGACTGGTCGCCCTGGGAGCAGGCTCGGGCGGACTCACCCGGCGGCTGCTGCTGGCCGTGCTGGTCGCGATCTGGGGGTTGCGGCTGTCGTGGCACATCTACCAGCGCTCGCAGGGCAAGGGCGAGGACCCGCGCTACGCCGAGCTCTACGGTGACAAGACGCCCCTGGTGGCAGCCCTGCGGGTCTTCGGGGTGCAGGGCGCGCTGCAGTGGGTGATCTCCATGCCGTTGCAGGCCTCCGCTGCGGCCGACGAGACCGAGGGCCTGTGGGTGTTGCTGCTGGTGGTCGGGGTGCTGATCTGGGCCACCGGGCTGCTCTTCGAGTCCGTCGGCGATGCGCAGCTGAAGTCGTTCAAGGCCGACCCGGACAACAAGGGCAAGGTGATGGACCGGGGCCTGTGGGCCTGGACCCGGCACCCCAACTACTTCGGCGACGCGTGCGTCTGGTGGGGACTGTTCGTCATCGTGCTCTCGGCGGGCACCTGGGGGGTGGTGTGGACCGTGATCGCTCCGCTGGCCATGACGCACTTCCTGCGCAACGTCTCCGGCGCCAAGCTGCTGGAGAAGTCGATGTCGCAGCGTCCGGCGTTCCAGGAGTACATGCAGCGCACCGCCTACTTCTTCCCCCGCCCGCCGAAGCGCTGACCGTGGTGGCGCCTCACTCCCGCAGGACAGTGACGGCGCATCTCGGGCCGCTCGCGGCCGCCAGTCTGCGGTCGGCGGTCAGCAGGGTGCAGCGATAGGACTCAGCCAGGGCGACGTAGGTCGCGTCGTAGGCCGTGACGTTGTGCCGCAGCTCCCAGACCCGGCCGCTCAGCTCGTCAGACGTCCTGCGCTGGACGCTGATCGAGCTCCAGTTGGCGACGGCCTGAGCAGCGGCAGGCTCGGAGAGCTTGCCACTTAGCAGGTGTCCCCGCAGGGTGTGCAACACCTCCGCATCGACCAGGTGCGGGGCCACCAGGAGGTCGTGGCGGCTCAGCTCGCCGAGCACGACTCGCCGGCCGAGTGCGGCACCGACGGCGACCGATGCGTCGAGCACGATCACCGGCTCTCGCGGCCCCGGTGCAGCTCCTCCACGACGTCGTCCAGGGATGGGCCCGCAACCGGCTGAAGCCGCGCGAAGACTCGACGGTTGTGCTCCTGCGCGCTGAGGGCACCCAGTCCCTTGACGGCATACGCGGAGACCGACATGCCGGCCTCCCGGGACAGGGACTCGAGCCTCTCGACGACGTCGTCGGGCACGTTGCGCAGATATAGTGTCCGCATGTTGCGTAATGCTAGCAGTATGCAACATGTGTTATTGCCGGAACTGCTGCTGCGAACTCACGCGGGCGACTGGCTAAGCCCCGTCGACGCCCTCCTCGGGTGGCGTCGCGGATGAATGCGACACAGATGTCGCTGAGGTGTCCGAAACGTCACATTCATCTTCCTTCCGCACACTCACCAGGCCCGCGGGTTGCCGTCCGGGACTTCGCCTCGGATCAGCCGAGCGTCGATGACCTCGACCGGTGGTGACCCGGTGGTCCGCCGGTAGATCGCGAGCTCGCGCCTGCCGAGGCTCTCAAAGGCTGCCTCCACCGCGGCCACGTAGCTCGCCAGGACCACAGCACCCGGAGGCGGATGAACGGCCAGCTGCTCGGCCTTGGCGACATAGGCGAAGACCTGAGCAGTCCGTTTCTGCCCGATGTCCGATGCAGCCCGCACCTGGTCGGTCACGTCGATCCGGTCGTAGCGCAGCTCACGCCGGTCCAGGCGGTCGAGCTCCGCCGGCTCGACCTCGACGAGGGCGCCGTTGGGCGGGTCCGCTGTGATCGATGTGTCACGTTCCAGATTGAGCGCCAGGACGATGGGGGGCAACCACCCGTCGCTCACCCGGGCGAACGCCTTCTCGCTGGTCAGGTTGTCCCGGACTGTGGAGAACCGTCGGCGCCAACCGCTCAGCCGGGCGGGCCACACCTCGCCAACCGGTCTGCCGAGGGTCGCCGCGGCGCTGCGCGGATCGACGAGGGAGCCGTAGCCGAAGACCGCGACACCCATCGGCACTCAGCCCAGCGCTCGGACCTGATCGGCGGCACCACGCAGCACCGGCTGGCCGTGCCCGACATAGGCCGCGGCGAACTCCAGGTCGCCCAGGAGAGCGACGGAGCGCAGCGCCTCGCCGTAGTCCGACGCGAAGTCGGGATCCGGTAGGGCCAACCGGCCGTCGGTGCTGATCAGTGCGTCGCCGGCCACCAGGACGCCGTTGGCGGTGTCGTGCACGCTGACGTGGCCCGGGGTGTGCCCGGGGGTGGCCACGATCGTGAGTTCGGCGACCCGGTCACCGTCCGCCACCGGGCTCACCTGCCGGCCGATGTCGATCGCCGGCACGTCGGCGGCGCCGGCGTGGAAGGTCGCGTCCGGGGCGGCCTGTGCCACCGCGGGGGCGCTGCCGACGTGGTCCCCGTGCTGGTGGGTGAGCACGACATGGCCGACATCCGCCCAGCCGACACCGAGCGAGGTCAAGACCCCCTCGATGGCCGACTCGGACCCCTTGGTGCCCGTGTCCACCACCACGGCCTGGCCCGCCCGCACCAGGACGTAGGCCGAGACGAAGCCGAGGTCGACCCGGGACCAGCTCGCCGGGCCGGCCGTTGCGGTGGCTGAAGTCTGGTCACCCGCGTCGGTCCCGTCTTGCCCGGCGGTCTCTGCGCCGGTGGCCTCCGGCGAGCCCGAGCCCGAGCCCGAACCCGGCGAGGGCTTGTCACTGTTGCAGCCGGCGGTGATCGTCACCACCCCGAGCGCCAGACCCCCCACCCCGGAGCGCAACAACAGGCGCCGGGTGAGGATGATCGTCATCCATCGAGTATGCCGGGGTGCGACCACTGCGGCACAGGGCACGGATCCGACGCTCACCGATCCGTCACACGTTCCGCCGGGCCGCTCAGCCGCCGGCAACGCCGCAAGGCGCCGACAGGGCCTCCGACGCGCTGGGCCGGCCGACCGAGGGCATCCCCAGGGTGACCGCCGGCCGGCCCGCATCCGGCTGGTCCTGCAACGCGGCCCAGGCGTCCCCACCCGCGGTGCGGCGCACGGCATACCGCCCGCTCTGAGCACCGGAGTCCGCGACCAGGTGATGCGGCGCACCGTAGGTGACACCGACCGTGACCAGGTCGCCGGGACGCGGCCGCTCGGCACCGTCCGGTACAGCGAAGTGCACCAGCCGGTTGTCCCGCGCGCGACCCGACATACGGTGCGTCTCGGCGTCCTTGCGTCCCTCGCCGGGAGCCACCAGCACCTCGACCTCACGGCCCTCCTGGGTCCGGTTCCGGGTCCAGGAGACCTCCTCCTGGACCGCGATCAGCCGCTCAAAGCGCTCCTGGACGACGGCCTTGGGCAGCTGCCCGTCCATCTCGGCGGCCGGGGTGCCGGGGCGGATGGAGTACTGGAAGGTGAACGCGCTGGAGAACCGGCTGGCCCGCACCACGTCGAGGGTGTCGCCGAAGTCCTGCTCGGTCTCGCCGGGGAAGCCGACGATGATGTCAGTCGTGATCGCGGCGTCGGGGATCTGCTCGCGGACCTCGTCGAGGATGCGCAGGAACTTGGCGCTGCGGTAGGAGCGGCGCATGGCCTTCAGTACCCGGTCGGAGCCCGACTGCAGCGGCATGTGCAGGCTCGGCATCACGTTGGGCGTCTGCGCCATCGCGGTGATCACGTCGCTGGTGAACGCTGCGGGATGCGGGCTGGTGAAGCGCACCCGCTCCAGCCCGTCGATCTCGCCACAGGCCCGCAGCAGCTTGCCGAAGGCGAGCCGGTCGCCGAACTCCACGCCGTAGGTGTTGACGTTCTGCCCCAGCAGCGTGATCTCGATGACCCCCTGAGCGACCAGGGCCTTGACCTCGGCCAGGATCTCCCCGGGTCGACGGTCGCGCTCTTTGCCGCGCAACGCCGGCACGATGCAGAAAGTGCAGGTGTTGTTGCAACCCACGCTGATGGAGACCCACCCGCTGTATGCGGAGTCGCGCCGGGTCGGCAGGGTGGAGGGGAAGGTCTCCAGCGCCTCCAGGATCTCGACCTCGGCCGCCTTGTTGTGCCGCGCGCGGTCCAGCAGGGCCGGCAACGAGCCGATGTTGTGGGTGCCGAAGACCACGTCGACCCAGGGTGCACGCTCAACGATGGTGGAGCGGTCCTTCTGCGCCAGGCACCCCCCGACCGCGATCTGCATCTCGGGGTTGGCCTGCTTGGCGGGGCGCAGCTGACCGAGGTTGCCGTAGAGCTTGTTGGCGGCGTTCTCGCGCACCGCGCAGGTGTTGAAGACGACGACGTCGGCGGTCTGCGGGCGCTGCGGCTGCGGGAGGCTGGCCAAGTCGACGTACCCCGCCGTCTCCAGCAGACCGGAGAGGCGCTCGGAGTCGTGCACGTTCATCTGGCACCCGTGGGTGCGCACGTCATAGGTCTTGGGTGCCGCCTCGGGGGCGTGCAGGTCGGTCGCAGTGCTCATGGCACCCACCAGGATAACGGCGGGGGCGTCGTGCGGGGTCCGCGCCAACCCTCACAGACCGCTCAGCCCGCGGAGCAGGGTCACCGCCCCGCCGAGCAAGGCGACGGTGATGGCGGTATGCCGTGCCGCTCGCCCGGAGACCCAGCGGGCGGCCAACCCCCCGGCCCCCACGCCGGCAGGGACGGCCACGAGCACGACCAGCCAGACCCACCACGGCAGGCCCACGCTGAGCGGAATGGCTCCGAGGCTCGCCTTGGCGATGAGCGCGCTGAGATTGGCGACCAGGAAGATCGGCTGCAGGGTGGCGGCGAACGAGCGCTGCTGCCAGTCGGTGGCCACGGCATACACGGTCAGCGCGGGAGCGGCCACGCCGGCTGTGGTGTTCATGAAGCCGCCCACCGTGCCGGCCGCCAGGGCAGGCGGCGTGCCGTGCGCCCCCACCCGTGCCCCCACCAGGAGCGTCCAGGCCAACGCGAGGAGCACCGTCCCTCCGACCAGCACGTCGAGCCAGGCGCTGCTGATCGCTTGGATGGTCAGCGCACCGAGGACCGAGCCCAGCAGGAGCAACGGAGCGATCCGGACGAATCGCCGCCAGTCGACGTCGGAGCGCAGCGCGATCCAGATGAGCGCGGCGTTCAGGACCGCCCCTGCGTTGCTGATCATGACACCCGTGGTCGCGCCGAGCACGACCGTGAGCACGGGCGCGACCACTAGGCCGAAGCCCATCCCGGCGATGCGTTGCAGGGCCGATCCGGCGATCAGCGCGGCGGCGATGGCCAGTGCCGCCCCGAGGCTCACCACGGGTCCGCAGCAGTGGCGAGGGGGTGCACCTGCACACGGTAACCGCCACGCCTAGGCTCAGGGGGCCCCGTTAAGCGGGCGAGAAGAGCCTGCGACGAGAGTGGTGACATGAGCGACCAACCCGGACGCGAGAACATCGAGGACGACCTGAGCACCTACAGCGTCGACGGCGAGGACCAGCTGCAACCCGAGGACACCCTGGTGGGCAGCGGCGATCCCCTCGACGAGGGCTATCAGACGCCGGACCGGCTGCACGGCTCGCTGGCCTTCGGCACCACCGCCGAGGAGCAGAGCCAGGAGGAGACGATCGAGCAGCGGATCCACCAAGAGGTCCCCGATCCGGACACCGCATACGGCGCCCCTGACAACGAAAGCGGCCTGGACGCACCCGAGATGGCGGGCGGCGACGAACCGGATGCGATCCCCGCCGAGCGGGACTTCGTCGGTGACGAGCGGGATGCGGTGGGGCAGCTCATCTCCCCCGACGCCGGGGCGGAGCAGGACACCGAGAAGGACGAGATCGCCCACAGCGAGCCCGCCGTCGACAGCGGCTCGCCCGAGGAGCAGGCCATGCACACCGTGCTCGAGGACGACCCCACGCAGCGCTGAGCCGGCCGCCGTCTCCCAGTCGGTCGCTGCCGTCAGTCGCGGCGGTGCTCCGGCAGGGTGTCGAGAGCGTCTCGGATGACCTCGTAGGAGACTCCGGCGCCATACCCCTTGCGCGCCAGGAAGCCGGCGAGTCGGCGGGTCTGCACTTCTCGATCGAGACCCTGCATGGTGCGCAGCCGCTTGGCGACCAGCTCCTCGGCCTGAGCGCGCTCCCGGTGCGGATCTACGTCCTGCAGCGCACCTTCGATCACCTCGTCGGCCACGCCCTTGCGTCTCAGCTCATGCCGCAACGCCGGTGCAGCCAGACCCTTGGTCTCCTGGCGCGAGCGAACCATCATCTCCGCGAACGACTGGTCATCGACCAGACCGACCTCAGTCATCCGGTTGAGCACCTGCGCCGCGACGTCGTCGGCACACCCGCGATCGCTCAACTTCGTCGCCAGCTGATGACGCGTGCGCGGACCGATCGCCAACTGGCGCAAGACGATCTGCCGGGCCGCACTAAGCGCCTCAGACGTCGCGTCCTGCGAGGCAGACCCACCATCGGTTGGTGCCGCGCCACCGTCCGATGCCTGCTCGGTGACGGCGGACCCGGTGACAGCAGGTGCCTCGGCGGCAGCGGCCTCCTCCGCAGCCGCCAACGCTTGACGCGCAGCTGCCAGACGATCCGCCGGGGGGCTCTGCAGGCGGCCCGGCTCGTCGTCCGGCGAGGCGCTCGTCCCCATCGGCCGATCCGGTGTCGACGTTGTCTCGACAGTCATCGTGATCAGAAGCTCACCGAGACTTCACCGGTCACCGGATCGACGCCTTCAGGGACCTCCTCTGAGCGGGGGCCGATGCCCAACTTGTCCTTGATCTTGCGCTCGATCTCATCAGCGATGTCCGGGTTGTCCTGGAGATGACTGCGTGCGTTCTCTTTGCCCTGACCGAGCTGATCACCCTCGTAGGTGTACCAAGCTCCCGCCTTGCGCACGAAGCCCTGCTCGACACCCATGTCGATCAAGCCACCCTCACGGGAAATGCCGTGGCCATAGATGATGTCGAACTCGGCCTGTTTGAACGGCGGGGACACCTTGTTCTTGACGATCTTGGCGCGGGTCCTGTTGCCGACCGCGTCCGTGCCGTCCTTGAGTGTCTCGATCCGTCGCACGTCGATCCGGACCGAGGCATAGAACTTCAATGCCTTGCCTCCGGAGGTCGTCTCAGGACTTCCGAACATGACCCCGATTTTTTCGCGGAGCTGGTTGATGAAGATAGCGGTGGTGCCGGTGTTGCTCAACGCGCCGGTCAGCTTGCGCAGCGCCTGCGACATCAGCCGGGCCTGCAGCCCGACGTGGCTGTCGCCCATCTCACCCTCGATCTCGGCGCGGGGCACCAGCGCGGCGACCGAGTCGATCACGATGACGTCCAGGGCACCGGAGCGGATCAGCATGTCGGCGATCTCGAGCGCCTGCTCACCGGTGTCGGGCTGGCTGACCAGCAACGAGTCGGTGTCCACCCCGAGCTTCTTGGCGTACTCAGGGTCCAGCGCGTGCTCGGCGTCGATGAAGGCCGCAATGCCGCCCGCCTTTTGGGCACTGGCCACGGCATGCAGCGCGACCGTGGTCTTGCCGCTGCTCTCGGGGCCATAGATCTCCACGACGCGCCCCCGGGGCAGACCGCCGATGCCGAGCGCGACGTCGAGCGCGATCGAGCCGGTCGGGATGACCGCGATCGGCGGGCGGATGTCATCGCCGAGGCGCATCACCGACCCTTTGCCGTGGGTCTTCTCGATCTGAGCCATCACGGTGTCGAGGGCCTTGAACTTGTCGCCGCCGATAGAGGTGACCTTGCTGGGCTGTGCCATCTGTTGCTCCTTCACGTCGTGGGTGAGCGCGCCTACCTTCGACCGCCGTGAGGTCAGACGCTAGGTGAGGCCACCGACACACCGCAGGCACACGGCATACGACCTGTGGACAACGACGTCTCGTGGTCACCTGTGGACCACGATAGATCGAATGTGTGTACGAGAAGCGCGACACGCCGAGACCCCCAAGGCGGCCGGGGGGCTCAGCCGGCGGGCACCGTGAGCAGGTAGTCGTCCTCGTCCTCGCTCCACTCCAACGAGACGATCCCTGCGGCGTCCGCGGCCTTGCAGAACTGCAGGAACGAGCGGTAGCCCAGCTTCTTCTCGCTGAACCCCGGCTGGCTGCGGCGCAGCTGGTTCTTCAGACCCGACAGACCGACGGTCTCGCCGGCGTCCGAGCGCTCGGCCACAACCCCCCGCAGCAACGTGAAGGCATCAGTCCCGTCGCCGACCTCGGGCAGCAGGATCTCCGGGTCGCCCTTGGCCGGTCCGGTGGCGAGCTCGATCACCCCGCGCTCGGAGAGGTGCTCCAACAGGTCTCCGAAGGCGCGGAAGCCGTGGTCGGTCTCGCTGAACGTCGGGTCCTTGCGCATCAGCGTGCGCTTGAGCACCGAGGCCGTCACCGCTCCCCCGGACGACTGCTGCACCCCCGCGACGGTCTGGGCGACGAGCACGGCCACGTCGGTCTGGTCGCGCGGCGTGTCCTCGCTCTCCACCTCGGCGGGCTCGACCGCTTCGGCGGGCTCGGTCGGCTCCTTCGCGGACGCGGCGCCCGCCTTCTCCCCCTTGGCTGCGGACTTGGCGGCCTCGCCCCGGCCACGACGGGAGCGACCGCCGCCCTTCTGCGGGCCGGACTCGGGCGCCGGCTCCACGCCCTCGAGGTTGTCGTAGAACAGGAACTCGTCGCACGACGGTGGCAGCATCTTGGAGGTCGAGTCGCGCACCCCGACGCCGATCACCCGCTTGTTGAGCTCGCGCAGCTTGTGCACCAGCGGGGTGAAGTCGCTGTCACCGGTGCAGATCACGAAGGTCGAGACGTAGTCGCGCACGAAAGCCAGCTCGATGGCATCGACGGCCATCTTGATGTCGGCGGCGTTCTTGCGCGAGGCCCCCATCCGCTGCGGCATCTCGATCAGCTCGACGTGCGAGCGGGTCAACATCCGGCGGTCCTCGTCGAAGTAGGACCAGTCGGCATACGCCCGGCGCACCACGACCCGCCCTCGCTCGGCGAGCGCGTCGCTGACCGGTTTGAGGTCGAACGCGCCGCCGAGGTGGTCCCGCGCACCGAGCGCGAGGTTCTCGTAGTCCAGGAACAGGGCAATCCGGTCTTCGTCGTCCACCCCTCGACCCTACGCGCCACCGGTCGCCCGGCCTGCCACCATGAGGTATGTCGTGCGCCGGGTCCTCCTCATCCGGTCCGGTCGTCCGGTCGGTGGCCAGGGACGCCGCACACCGATTCAGCAAGGAACCGGTCGGGGGCATTGAGCTCGTCGAGGGGCTCGGAGTAGCCGGTGATGCGCACGCCGGTCGGACCATCCAGCACCGGTCCCGGCTGCGCCGCGACGCCGACGCACCCAACCTGCGCCAGGTCCACCTGATCGCCGAGGAGTTCCTGGCCGAGGCCGCCGAGTGGGGGTATGCCGTTGGTCCGGGTGCGCTGGGTGACAACGTGCTCACCGCCGGGCTCGACCTGCTGGGTCTGCCGCAGGGGACCATGCTGACCTTTGGTGAGTGCAGCGACGATCCTTGTGCTGCCATCGAGGTCACCGGGCTGCGCAACCCGTGCCGGCAGATCGACCGCTTCCAGGACGGCCTGCTCCGGGTCGCTCTGGAGCAGAGACCCGACGGCACCTTGATCCGCAAGGTGGGCATCATGGCCGTTGTGACACGCGGTGGACCGGTGCGACCGGGTATGCCGATCGGCGTGCACCTTCCTGCCGTCCCACACCAACTACTGGCCCCGGTGTAGGCCGCTCATCGGCCAAAGTGCGCACGTGCACGATCCAGCCGACCCGAACCGACCCGACCCCACCCGGCCTTGCCCACGCCGTCACCGTATGCCGCCTGTGGACAACCCGACCCACGTCCCCCGCCGATCGGGGAGAGTGGCCATGATGAGAGCGAGGAGGCACCATGGACAGCATGACCGCGTTGCCGCAGAGTCGGCCGCTGACCGCGCTGGACCTCGAGTCGTTGCGCGAGGTCGAGGACGGGCACCGCTATGAGCTCATCGATGGATCGCTCATCGTGACCCCGGCACCGGTTCCCAGACACCAGATCGTGGCGTTCGCTCTGGCCCGGACGCTGCATGCGGCCGTGCCCGCATATCTGCAGGTCTTGATGGCCCCCCTCGACGTGCGCATCGACGACATGACCGTCCTGCAGCCCGACATCCTGGTCGTTGCCCGACCGGACGTCGGGGATCGCTACGTGCGGCATCCGGTGCTGGCCGTCGAGGTGCTCTCTCCCAGCACCCGCACCATCGACCTGACGCTGAAGAAGGCGCGATACGAGCGGGCCGGGTGCACGAGCTACTGGGTCGTCGATCCCGAGGCTCCGAGCCTGACCGCGTGGGAGCTCCGCAAGGGCAGCTACCAGCTGGTGGCGGACTCCACGGCGCCAGCAGACGTGACCCTGGCCCGTCCGTTTGCCGTGCAGATACATCTCGCCGCCCTGCTCGACTGATCGGTCACGACAGCAACAGCCGCTCGATCCGCCGGGCCGAGCCGAGCACCCCGAGCAGTCCCATCACCAGCAGATAGACCACCGGGACGAGCAACCCGGCACCGACTTCGCCGAGCAGCAGCGCACGCTCCAGCGCCACCCCCTGGTAGAGCGGGGTCCAGGCGACGACCCAGCGCAGCGTCTCCGGATAGGCCGACAACGGATAGAAGGTGGCCGAGAACAGGAACATCGGCTGGATCGCCAGGGTCACATAGTCGAAGTCGACCCAGGAGCGCATGTAGGTCGTGGCGAACATGCCGACCGAGGCGAACGCGAAGCCGATCAGCACCGCCCCCGGGAGCGCGAGCAGCGCCCACCACGACTCGACGAAACCGGCCAGCGCCGCCACGACCAGGAAGGCCGCAGAGTACAGCGCCCCGCGCATCAACGCCCAGGTGATCTCGCCCACCGCCACGTCGCGCGGCCCCAGCGGGGTAGCCAGCACCGAGTCGTAGAGCCGGGCGTACTTCAGCTTGAAGAAGACGTTGAAGGTCGAATCGAAGATCGCCCCGTTCATGGCGGAGGCCGCCAACAGCGCGGGAGCCACGAACACGGCATAAGGCACCTCCGTCCCCGAATCGGTGGTCACCGTCTGCACCAGGGCACCGAGCCCGACCCCGAGGCTGAACAGGTAGAACACCGGCTCCACGAACCCGGACAGCAGCACCACCCAACCCCGGCGGAACGCGACGACGTTGCGCTCGACCAGCACCCGGGCCATGCCCGCCCCAGCCGGCACCGGAAGCGCCCGGGCCAGTGCCTGGACGGCACGCGGCGGCGAGCCGGACGTCATACGACCAGCCTCTTGCGGAAGGCCCGCAGCGCCCACACCCCGGACAGGCCCACGAACACCAGCAGGTATGCGGTGTGCAGCGCGAGCATGCCCCAGTCCGGTGACCCCAGGGCCAGGTCGCGGGAGGCCGCGACGCCGTGCCACAGCGGCGTGGCCCAGGCGACCGGGCGCAACAGCGCCGGCAGCTGCTCGACCGGGAAGAACGTGCCGGAGAACAGGAACAACGGGGTCATCACGAAGCGGAAGAGCAGCGAGTAGCCCAGCTCGGTGTTGTCGCGGACCTGCGCGCCGAAGGCGAAGCACGGCACCGAGAAGGCCATCCCGGTCAGCACCACCAGCGGGATGGCCGCGAGCACCCACCACGACGCCCAGGCCCCGAACACCGCGCCCACTCCGACGAAGACCACCGCCGCCATGCTCACCGACACGGCGACATACGCCAGGTGCCCGAGCAGGACGTCGGTCACGGTCAGGGGGGTAGCGAGCATCGCGTGGTACTGCATGTTCCACCGGATGGCTCCGGTCACCGAGTAGGTCGACTCCCCCATCGCCACGAACATCGCCTGCGCGGCCAGGATGCCGGGCACCACGAACTGCAGGTAGGGCACCCCGTCGACCCCGCCGGCGCGGTCGTCGACGACACCGCCGAGCACGATGCCGATCGAGACCAGGAACATGACGGGCAGCGCGAACCGGCTGACCAGGTTGCCCTTCCAGACCCGCAGATACTGCGCCCACCACATCTCGAAGGCCGCTGTCCAGCGGGGCGCGGATCCCGCCCGCTCGTCGGTATGCGGAAGCATCAGTCGACCAACGTTCGCCCGGTCAGGTGCAAGAAGACGTCCTCGAGCGTGGAGCGGCGGACCAACGACGACACGGCGAGCACGCCGCGCCGGTGCACCTCGGCGGAGGCCGCGTCACCGTCCGCGGTGTAGACCAGCAGCCGGTCGGGCAGCACCTCGACCCGCTCACCCACCCCTTCGACCGCAGCCGCCGGGCCGGTCAGGTCGTCCTGGGCGAACCGCAGCTCCAGCACCTCCCGCGTGGCGTGCGTCGCGATGAGCTCGCGCGGCGAGCCCAGCGCCACGATACGGCCGTGGTCCATCACGACGAGGCGGTCGCACAGCTGCTCGGCCTCGTCCATGTAGTGCGTGGTCAGCACCAGGGTCACCCCGGAGCGTTTGAGCCGGAACAGCCGGTCCCAGAGCACGTGCCGGGCCTGCGGGTCCAACCCGGTCGTGGGTTCGTCGAGCAGCAGCATCTCGGGGTCGTTGACCAGCGAGCGGGCGATGGTCAGCCGCCGCTTCATCCCTCCGGACAGCGGCTCGACGCGCGACCCCGCCCGCTCGGTGAGCTGGGCGAAGTCCAGCAGCTCCGCGGCCCGTCGCCGCACGTGCGCCCGGCTCAGCCCGAAGTAGCGGCCGTAGATCTCGATGTTCTCGGCGACGGTCAGCTCCTCGTCGAGAGTGTCCCGCTGCGGCACCACACCGAGGCGGGCCCGGATCTGCGGGCCGTGGGTCGCGGGGTCGAGGCCGAACAGCCGCAGCTCGCCGCCGCTGGGCGGCGAGGTGGCCGCCACCATCTTCATCGTCGAGGACTTGCCGGCGCCGTTGGGCCCCAGGAAGCCGAACGCCTCACCCTGCTGCACGGTCACGTCGATGCCGTCGACGGCCACCAGGTCACCGAACGTCTTGCTCAGGCCCCGCGCCTGAATCAGCTCGGTCATGTTGACGACTGTAGATGCCGGCACCCCCGGACCACCGGTTTACCGGACGTCACGCGGCGGGCTCTAGACTGAGCCGCCGGCCCGGCCGAGCACGACCGCGCCAGCCTTGCCCCCCTGCATACCCCCGTCCCCACGATGCCCAGGAACGCTCACCCATGGCCTTGCTCGTCCAGAAGTTCGGCGGCTCTTCGGTCGCCGACGTCGCCGCCATCCGGCGCGTCGCGCAGCGGATCGTGGAGACCCACCGGGCCGGGCACGATGTGGCCGTGGTCGTCTCGGCGATGGGCGACACGACCGACGAGCTGCTGGAACTGGCCATCGCGATTAGTCCCGGGCCGCCACCGGAGCGCGAGATGGACATGCTGCTCACCGCCGGCGAGCGGATCTCGATGGCGCTGCTGGCCATGGCCATCGCCGACCAGGGCGTCCGGGCCCGGTCCTTCACCGGCGAGCAGGCCGGTATGCGGACCGACAGCTCCCACGGACGGGCCCGCCTGCTGTCGGTCACCCCGGACCGGGTGCAGGCGACCCTGCGCGAGGGCGCCGTCGCGATCGTCGCCGGCTTCCAAGGCGTCTCGGAGGACGACGACGTCACGACCCTGGGCCGGGGCGGGTCGGACACCACCGCCGTCGCGCTGGCCGCCGCACTCGATGCCGACGTCTGCGAGATCTACACCGACGTCGACGGCCTCTACACCGCCGATCCGCGGATCGTGCCCTCGGCCAGCCGGGTCACCCGGATCACCGTCGAGGAGACCCTGGAGATGGCGGCGCACGGCGCCAAGATCCTGCACCTGCGGGCCGTGGAGTACGCCCGCCGCTTCAAGGTGCCGCTGCATGTCCGCTCCTCGTTCTCCGACCAGGAGGGCACCTGGATCCTGGTCGGCCGCCCCCTCACCGCCGCTGTGGAGGACCCCATGGAAGATCCCCTGATCTCCGGAATCGCGCACGAGAAGTCCCTGGGCAAGGTGACCGCCGTCGGGATCCCGGACCGCCCGGGCGCCGCCGCCAAGGTGGTGGGCGCCGTCGCCTCGGTCGGGGTGTCGATCGACATGATCGTGCAGAACGTCTCGACCTCCCACAGCGCCACCTCCGACATCTCGTTCACGCTGCCGGAGAGCGACGGCGCCCGGGCGGTGGCCGCGGTGCGCGACCTGCAGCACGAGATGGGCTTCGCCGACGTGCTCTACACCAGCCACATCGGCAAGATCTCGCTCGTCGGGGCAGGGCTGCGGTCGAACCCCGACGTCGCGCACCGGTTCTTCGGTGCGCTGGCGCAGGCCGGGGTCAACATCGAGATGATCTCGACCAGCGAGATCCGCATCTCGGTCATCACCGACCAGGAGCACCTGGCCGACGCCGTGCGCTCGGTGCACACGGCCTTCAACCTCGACGCCGACGCCGAGGCCGTGGTCTACGGAGGGACCGGACGATGAGCAACCACGACGAGCAGCTTCCCGCCGGTCTGTGCGTGGCCGTGATCGGGGCCACCGGTCAGGTCGGCGCCGTCGTGCGTCGGCTGCTCGCCGAGCGCGGGGTGCCCGTCGCCGGCGTCCGCTACTTCGCCTCGGCCCGCTCGGCCGGCACGGAGCTCGCCTGGGAGGGGAGCACCAACGGAGCGGGGTATGCCGGGTCGGGCCGCCGGGTCGTCGTGGAGGACGTGGCCACGGCGGACCTGAGCGGGATCGACGTGGCGATCTTCTCCGCCGGGGGTGGCACCTCCCGGGAGCACGCACCGCGATTCGTCGAGGCCGGTGCGGTCGTGGTGGACAACTCCTCGGCCTGGCGAATGGACCAGCGGGTGCCGCTGGTGGTCAGCGAGGTCAACCCGGAGGCGCTGGAGCTGGCGGTGTCCGAGCACGGCATCGGCATCGTCGCCAACCCCAACTGCACCACCATGGCGGCCATGCCGGTCCTCAAGCCGTTGCACGACCGGGCCCGGCTGGAGCGGCTGGTCGTGGCGACGTACCAGGCGGTCTCCGGATCCGGACTGGCCGGCGTCTCCGAGCTGGCCGGTCAGGCCCGCGCGGCGGTGGCCGGCGTGCTGGAGGAGCTCACCCACGAGGGTGAGGCCATGCACCTCCCCGAGCCCGACGTCTACACCGCACCGATCGCGTTCAACGTGCTGCCGCTGGCCGGGGACTTCGTGGACGACAGCTCCGGGGAGACCACGGAGGAGCAGAAGCTGCGCGAGGAGTCACGCAAGATCCTCGGCGCGCCGGAGCTCGCGGTCGCCGGCACCTGCGTGCGGGTCCCCGTGTTCACCGGGCACAGCCTGGCGATCCACGCCGAGTTCGCCGAGCCGATCACCCCCGAGGAGGCGACGGAGATCCTGCGGGCGGCACCCGGTGTCGAGCTGCTCGAGGTGCCCACGCCACTGCAGGCGGCCGGCCACGACCCGTCGTATGTCGGTCGCATCCGGGTCGACCAGTCCGTCCCGGGCGGCCGGGGTCTGGTGCTGTTCGTCAGCAGCGACAACCTGCGCAAGGGCGCGGCCCTCAACGCCGTGCAGATCGTCGAGGCGCTGGCGCAGCGGGGCCTGGTCGGCCACTGAGTCCCGCGTGCCGCCGCGCTCTCATCGAGCGGCAGCATCCGCACCGCAGCCCGGCCCTTCCGGCGGTGCACTCGCTGCAGGTGGACGACGACGGCGCCGATCCCTGTGCGCGTCAACCAGATCTGCGGCGGTCTGCCGGATAGCGACGCTCGGGCGGGATCTGCAGGTCGTCGCACAGGGCGCCCCACACGCGCCGGACCGGCACCCCCGCGTCGATGGCATCGACGGCAGTCCGATCGCCCAGCGCGTGGATGACATGCGAGCCGGCGACCGAGCGACCGTAGGGTCCCCCGAACTCCTGCTCCATCAACGCCCAGAACTCACTCAACCGCATACCGCTAACGTAACGCGGTCGCCACGACATCGCCGAGCCCCGCGACCTCCCCTGCCTGCGCGTACCGTGTGGCCGGTGACGAAGGCCAGGCCACGACCCGCGGCGTTCGATGCCGTGGTGTTCGACCTGGGCAACGTCCTGGTCGGCTGGGACCCGGCGGGGGCCTTGACGCACGACTACACCCCCGAGCAGATCCAGGAGTTCTTCGACGCCGTCGACTTCCCGGCGCTCAACCGCCGGCAGGACGCCGGTCGCCCGTGGGCGAAGGCACGCGCCGAGGTCGCTGCCTCCGCACCTCACTGCGTGCCGTACCTCGACGCCTACGTCACCGGCTTCCCGCGGACCCTGACCGGACCGATACCCGGAAGCGCGGACATCGTCCGCGACGTGCACCGCTGCGGCGCGCGCACCCTGGGGTTGACCAACTGGTCGGCCGAGCTGTTCGAGCACGCGGTGCCCGCGGCGCCGGTGATCGGAGAGCTGGAGCAGGTGCTGGTCTCCGGGGAGGTCGGCCTGGTCAAGCCAGACCCGGCGATCTTCACCTTGGCGCTCGACCGGTTCGGTCTCGACCCCGCCCGCACCGTCTTCGTCGACGACCAACCCGCCAATACCGATGCCGCTGCCCGGCTCGGCTTCAGCACGGTCACATTCACCGACAGCCCGGCGTTGCGCGCGCAGCTGACCAAGCTGGGGGCGCTGCCCGCCGACTGACGGCGCGGGCATCGACCAGGCGGGTCAGGAGGTCCAGGCTCGCCAGAGCGCGGCGTACTCCCCACCGGTCGCCATCAGCTCGTCGTGGCTGCCGAGCTCGATCACCCGGCCCCCCTGCACCACGGCGATCCGGTCGGCGTCGTGCGCGGTGTGCAGCCGGTGCGCGATCGCGACGACCGTGCGGTTGGTCAGCAGCGCACTCATCGAGCCCTCCAGGTGCCGGGCCGTGCGCGGGTCGATCAGCGACGTGGCCTCGTCGAGCACGAGGGTGTGCGGGTCGGCCAGGATCAACCGGGCCAGGGCGATCTGCTGGGCCTGCGCCGGCGTCAGCGCCTGGTTGCCAGAGCCCAGCCGGGTGGCCAGACCCTCGGGCAGCGCCGCGACCCAGTCCCACGCGTCGACGGTGCGCAGCGCGGTCACCAGCACCTCGTCGGGCGAGCCCTCCCGGGCCAGCACGACGTTGTCGCGCACCGACCCGCGGAAGACGTGGTGCTCCTGGGTGACCAGCGCCACCTCGGTGCGCAGCACCGGCAGCGGCAGGTCGGTGAGCTCGACGCCGCCGACGGTGGCGCTGCCCGCGGTGGGTGCGTGGATGCCCGCCAGGAGCCGGCCGAGCGTGGACTTGCCCGACCCCGACGGACCCACCACGGCCAGCCGCTCGCCGTGCCGCAGTCTCAGGTCGATGCCGTGCAGCACGTCGTGACCCTCCCGGTAGGCGTAGTGCAGGTCGCGACCGACCAGTTCGTCACCCTCAGGGCGGGCGTCCTTCGGGGTCCGGTCCGCCGGGACCTCGGCGATGCCGAGCAGCCGGGTCGTCGAGGCCACCCCCACCTGCAGGTGGTCGATGGTCGAGACCAGCCGGTCGAAGGGTCCGTAGAACGTCTCGATGTAGAGCATCGCGGTCGTGATCTGGCCCAGGTCGACCCAGCCCTGGCTGTAGCCGATCGCGCCCATGCCCAGCGTGAGCACCCGGGGCAGGCTGAAGGCCATGTCCATCGCGGCGAAGAGCAGGTTGCGCAGGGTCAGGGTGTAGCGCTCGGCCTGCGCGGACACCTCGATGTCCTCGGCCGCCGCCTGCCGACGCACCGGCTGTATCCCGAGCGCCTCGACGGTCCGGGCGCCCTCGACGGTCTCGGTCAGCGTGGTGTTGATCCGCGAGTAGGTGGAGCCCTCCTTGAGGTAGCCCGCGGGGGCGTCACGCAGGTAGCGCCGGATCTGGATCGTCGACAGCGACACCATGACCAGGGTCGGCACGGCCAGCAGCCAGCTGTTGAACACCATCGCTGTGATCGTCAGCACGACGGTGACCGCGCCGATGATCGACTCGGGCAGCGCCCAGCGCACGCTCTCACTCATCGAGCCCACGTCCCGGGTCACCCGGGTGACCAGGTCGCCGGTCCCGGCGCTCTCCACCCGGCCCAGGGGCAACCGGAGGACGGCCCGGATGACGTGCTCGCGCGCCTGCGCCAGCACGCCGTGCCCCAGCACCGCCGCCATCCACTTGGCCAGGAAGGTCAGCACGGCCTGGGCGACCAGGGCGGCGACGACCAGCAGGACGAGTCGCTGCACGGTGCCCGCCGCGACCGCGCCGTCGGCCTCCACCGTGGCCTGGACCAGGCGCCCCAGCAGATAGGGCACGGCGAGGGCGCTGGTGGCTGCGAGCGCGTTGGCCAGGATGACGGCCAGCAGCAGCCGGCGCTGACCGCGCAGCAACGATCGCAGGTAGGCCAGCACCGTGCGGCTGGAGGCCACCGGTAGCCCGCGGTCAGGGTCCAGGGCACCGGCCAGGTAGTCGTTCGCGAGCCCGGCCCGGATCCGGTGCCGTGACCACAGGTGCTGCCACCGGTCGCCGAGGCTCCCCTCGCCCGGTGGCCGCAGGCCCTCAGGCACAGCCGGGTCCGCCCCGCCCGAGGGCGCCCAGGTGCGGGCCGAGTCGGCGAGCATGCGCTCGTCGAGGGAGTCACTGGGGGTGTTCACGGTCGGGTCACCTCCTCATGTGGTGTGCCGGGGGCCGGGTCGATCTGCTCCGGACGGTCGGACTCGTGCGAGTGGCCGGGCGTGGGGGCCATGTCGTCGACCCGCCGGTCATCACCCCGAATGACCACCCGGCGGTATGCGGTGCTGCTCGCCATCAGCTCGTCGTGGGTGCCGGCCGCCCGCACCTGCCCGTCGATCAGCAGCGCGACGTCGTCGGCGTGGTGCAGCAGCAGGGGCGAAGCGGTCATCACCACCGTCGTGCGCCCGGCGCGCGCGGCGGGCAGCCGCTGCGCGATCCGGGCCTCAGTGTGCGCGTCGACGGCCGAGGTGGGCTCGACCAGCACCAGGATCGGCGGGTCGGCGGCCAGCGCCCGGGTCAGCACCAGGCGTTGGCGCTGTCCACCGGATAGTCCCCGGCCCCGTTCGTCGAGCACGCCCTGCCAGCCGCCGGGCAGGATGTCGTAGACGTCCTCGGCGGCGGCGGTGTGCAGGGCCCGCTCGGCCTGCTGCCGGGTGAGCCGGCTGTGCGGGTCGACGGCCTGCTGCAGCGTGCCGGCGAAGACGTGGGCACCGGTGTCGCTGACCAGGATGGTCTCGCGCACTCGGGCGATGTCGGCGTCGGCGAGGTCGACCCCGCCCAGACTCACCCGCCACGCGCTCGACGCCCGCTCTGCGTCGCGGCCGATGAGGTCGCGGCGCTGCTGCTCCGCGGCCCGGCGCGCCTCCCGCGCGGCCCGGCCGGTGAGCTCCTCGCCGGGGTCCAGCGGAGTCGGCTCCGGGCCGCCGGGCAGGTAGCGCCCGAGCCGGTCGGCCAGGGCGGCGCTTTCGTCGGGCACGGCACTGACCACCATCGTCAGCACTCCTGGAGCGACCCGCAGTCCCGAGGCCGCGTCATACAGCTCGGCGTTGCCGGACAGTGCGGGCGCGGCGGATGTTGGCGCCCCTCGCGCGGGTGCGGACCCTTGCGCGGGTGCGGACCCTTGCGCGGGTGCGGACGCTGTTGTGGACCCTTGCGCGGGTGCGGCCTTGGTATGTCGCGCGCTCGGCCACGGGTCGGGCTGACCGAGCACCGCGATCGCCTTGCGCGCCGAGACCCGGGCGCGGGTGACCTTCTGGGCGAACTCGAAGAACACCCGGATCGGCTGCACCAAGAACAGCGCGTAGCCGAGGAAGGCGATGAGCTCGCCGATGGTGAGGCGCCCCTGCGCCAGCTCCCGGACACCCAGCCACATCAGCGCCACCACGAACAAGCCGGAGAAGAGCACCCCGACCGCCTCGACGATCGCCTGCCACAGGCCGGCCCGCACGCCGGCGACGCGGACGCGCTGGGACTGGCTCGCGTAGTTGTCGCCGAAGACCCGCTCCCCGCCGATGCCGCGCAGGATGCGCAGACCGGCGACGATGTCGGTCGCGAGCGAGGTCAGCTCGGAGTCCCGGGAGCGCTCCTGGGTCTGCGCGCGGCCCATCGGGCGCAGCAGCGGCGCCGAGGTGAGCACCAACAGGGGGGCCACGAGCAGCACGACCAGGCCGAGCTCGACGGAGACGGACAGCACGATGAGGGCGACCACGGCATACGCGACGAGGTTGCCGATGGCCCGGCTGAGGATCTCCATGAACCCGCCGAACTGGTCGCCGTCGCTGCCGGAGACGCTGAGCACCTCACCGGTGGGGCTGCGCCGGGGCAGCACATGGCCCAACGCCACGCTCTGGTGGGTGACGTGGGAAGTGGTGCCGTAGAGCGCGACGAGCCAGGAGCGGACCACGACGGTGTGATAGAAGATGCCACTGCTCGCGCCTAGGACGGTGATCAGCAGCAGCACCCCGAGCCAGCCGACGACCTGGCCGGCGTCGCCGGTGTCGATCCCCTCGTCCACGGCCTGTCCGAACACCCAGGGGGTCAGTGCCGTGGGCAGCATCCAGAGCACGCTGAAGACCGAGGCCGCCGCCAGCAGATCGCCCTGTTGGCGCACCAACCACCACAACAGGTGTCGCGGTGAGCGCGCGTCAGGGCGCTGCGGGGCGTCCCCGGTGTAGGCCGAGACCGGCGGTGGGAAGTCGCGCATTGCAGCACCAGCCTAGGTTCGCCCCCCGACACCGGCCACGGGTTTTCGTCGGGCCGTGCGTGGCCTGCGGCTGGGCCCCGTGCCTGTCGGGGCCCGCGGCAATGCGCCACACCCGTCGGACCGGGGTGCGATGATGGCCGGACAACGGTTGCCCACGAGGACGCTGTCCACGACGAGCTGTCCACGACGAAGCTGCTCACGACCACGGAGGACCCATGCCAGGAACGTTCGGCACGCAGCGACCGCCCGACCCAGAGCTGGCCTGGTGGCAGAAGGGCCTGGTCGCGCTGAAGATCTGGCGGCCGCCGCACCGCACCATGCATCATGTGATGAAGGAGATGGAGCGCCCCACGCCGCCGCCGGTCACCGGGGCATACGGCAACATCGTGGTGCGCCCCCAGCAGCCACGCCGAGTGCCGCAGCGTGAGGACCGGCAGCACTGAGCGAGGAGGTGTGGGGGCGGTTCTCCGCCCCCACCAGAGCCTGGTTCGGCGCCAGCTTCGCCGAGCCCACGGCGGCCCAACGCGGCGCCTGGGAGGCGATCAGCGACGGTGACCACACCCTGGTGGTGGCCCCGACCGGCTCGGGCAAGACGCTGTCGGCGTTCCTGTGGGCCATCGACCGGATCTGGGCCACTCCGAGAGCGGATGACCAGCCGCGCTGCCGGGTGCTCTACGTCTCCCCACTGAAGGCACTGGCCGTCGACGTCGAGCGCAACCTGCGCTCGCCCCTGGTCGGCATCCGGCACGCCGCGACCCGGCTCGGCCAGAGCCTGCCCGACGTCAGTGTCGCCATCCGATCCGGGGACACTCCGGCCGCCGAGCGCCGCACCTTCGCCAAGCAGGGCGCGGAGGTGCTGATCACCACCCCGGAGTCGTTGTTCCTGCTGCTCACCTCTGCTGCCCGCAGCGCGCTGAGCGGGATCGAGACGGTGATCGTCGACGAGGTGCACGCGGTCGCCGGCACCAAGCGGGGCGCGCACCTGGCCCTGAGCCTTGACCGGCTCGACGCTCTGCTGGAGCGCCCCGCCCAACGGATCGGACTGTCCGCCACGGTCCGCCCCGTCGAAGAGGTCGCCCGCTACCTGACTGGAGGCCGACCGGTCACGACGGTGCAGCCACCGTCGGCCAAGCGGTGGGACCTGCAGGTCACCGTGCCGGTGCCGGACATGACCGACCCCGGGCGTCCGCACGACTCGAACCCGGCCGGGCCGGGGACCGGTTTGGGTGGGTGGAGCTGCTATGCCCCCCGACACAAAGGTGGCTACAACCAGAACCGCCA